>JBCCML010000008.1:0-123437 GCA_039026375.1 Pseudomonadota bacterium | reverse complement strand
CCTGGATCATTGGGAACACTTTGTGGTGGGACGCTCGCTGATGTTCACGAACGCCTACGAGGCACAAGAGCAGGCAATTCGACACTTTGAACGTGCCGTTGAACTTGATCCCGGTTTTGTGGATGCCATAGCAGCGATCTCCATAACGCTCTCCCATCAACGCATTCTTGACATTGGTAGACCACCTGTCTCATCGGCTGAGCGGCAGACCGAAAGCCGAATGCGCGCCTTGGCGCTGGCCCATCAGGCCATTGAGATGAATGAGAAAGCCCCTACGGCTTGGCTCGCGCTCAGCAAGTCACAATTTGCACTTGGTGATTTTGCAGCTTCGATGCGCTCAGCAAAACGCGCCTTATCCTACAACCCAAACTTAGGTTGGGGACATCATATGGTCGGTTTGGGGCACTGTCAGATGAACCAGCCGGAAGATGCGGTAAGAGCCTTCGACGAAGCGTTGATCACGACACCTCAGGACTACTATCGCTCCTCGATCATGGCTGGCCGCGCGTTGGCGTTGTTACTTCTCAAGATGCCGGAAGAAGCATTGGAATGCGCAAGAACGGCGCAGTTGAAACCCCAGGCACGATGTTTGGCTGATGTGGTCGAGATTTGCGCACTTAGCCAATTAGGCCATTTAGCCGACGCTCGATATGTCATTGAACGGGTCAAAGAACGAATACCCAGATTTGGTGTCGAATTCGTCCTGCACAGATACCTTGTGGTAGATGAAAATGTCCGCAATGCGATAGTCGCCGACTTGGAAGCCGCAGGTCTGAAATAGGCGTTTGCACTGCCCAAGCTTTCATCAAATATCGTGCTGAGAAGTAGGGCGTCGAACGGCAGAGCCGTTTAACCCAGCCAATCTGTGCTTGTTCAGCGCCTTGTCGCCTAAACAAACCCATTCGGTGCCCTTGAAATCAACACATCTTCTTAGAGGCACACCATGTCTCAAGTTATCGCTGACCATGGGCGTTTGAAGCATTTCTTGGACACCTGAAGGTCGCGAAGGGCAGAGTCGAAGCCACTCTGGACAAAATCGCTGCGGCCTTCACCGAGTGCGAGGCACCCATTGACGGCAGAGACTTAAAGCGGTTCCAACATGACTGGGGTAGGCGGTTCAAGGCCCACCCCGGGAAGACGCGGATCCGGTGCACTGGCAATCAGATCAGCGCATCGACCGTGGATGCAACCCTCGCGCTTGTGAAAGGGTTCATTCTCTTGCTCGCCGATCAACAAGGCTGCAAATTGCCGGTCGGCTACACCGACGCTAAGTACTTCAACAACCCGGCTGAGGGGTCACTTCCACTTCATTTGCCTCAGACCCGCTTCTTTACGAAATTGTATTATGCGGAGAAGGGTCCAGTCGTCCAAAGTGAGTTTAGATCAGGCCACGAGCCGGGGCTGGAGGGTGCATGTGAGAGTTCTACTGGTCGAAGACAATGACGAGACGGCTGCGTTTGTGATCCGCGGGCTTACGGAAAGCGGCGCGCTCGTCGAACACTGTGTGACCGCTGCGGACGCGATATGCGCCGCGGCCGATCTAAGCTTTGATGTAATCATCTTCGACCGCATGCTGCCTGGCATGGACGGGCTTGACGCGGTGCGCTTGTTGCGTGCCAGCAATGTCGCCACGCCGATCCTTATCCTTTCGGCGCGCAGTGGGATCGATGAGCGGGTGGACGGTCTGTCGGGCGGCGCCGACGATTACCTCGTAAAACCGTTCGCGTTTGACGAGCTCTATGCCCGCCTTCGCGCCCTCACACGCCGCCCCCCGCTGGTCGATGAGGTGACGGAAATCCTTATCGCCGATCTGTATTTAAACCGGCTGAAGCGCACCGTGAAACGCGCCGATATTTTGCTGGACCTGTCACCGCATGAGTTCCGGATCCTTGAGTATCTGATGCTGCACCAAGGTCAGGTCGTTACGCGCACGATGCTTCTGGAGAAGATCTGGGGGTATCGGTTCGACCCCAAGACCAGCTTGGTGCAAACCCACATGAGCCGCCTAAGGGCAAAGGTTGATCGCGGGTTCTCCACCGAGCTGATCCGAACCGTACGTGGGGCCGGGTATGTCATCGCGGCGCCCTAGTGCTGTCCTTGGCTCCAGCATCTTTCGGCTGACGTGCGTTGCGTCCTTCGGCATGGCTGTCCTGTTGGTCGCGATCCTTTGGATCGTGTCGCTCGCTTTGGTCTGGCAGATCGAGGCGAGGACCCGCAATCGGATCGACGCCGCGGTGCAGTTGGTCACCGCACTGCATCAGCAGGATGGGAAAGCCGCCCTGATCGATTTCTTCGCGCCGGATGGGGAGCGGATCAGGCCACAGCGGGATCTCCTCATCGCGAAGTCTGAGGATGAGCTTATCGGCGTCCTGCGCGGCCAGGATGCCCTGCCGATCGCAGGCTTCTCCGGCCTATATGGGGAGGCGGGTTGGTCGACAGCGGAGCTTGATTACGCCATCGCGGAGGGCCCTGTGCGGGCCTATCGCTTCGAGATCGAGGGCGAGTTGCAGGCCACCATCGCTGCGTTTGTCCCGCCCCGCATTGCACGTATCCACGAGTTCGCCCGCGCTGGAACATGGGCGCTTGGCGTCACCGTGCTGCCACTGGGCATCCTGATCGGCTTGCTTGTCAGTCGACGGGTGGTCCGGCGCCTGAATGCGTTGGCAGAGGCTGTAGAGGGGATCGCATCGGGCAAAGGCGAGATGCGAGCAGAGCTGTCGTTCTCCGGCGATGACTTCGACCGGCTCTCGGTCAGCGTCAACACCATGCTCGACCGGTTGCAAACCTTGCACCGGAACATCGAAGATGTCTCGATCGGTGTGGCGCACGATCTGAAGACGCCGTTGGGCAACATCGGCGGGCGGCTGCAGCTCATGACGCGCGATATCGAGGACCCCGATGCGCTGGCCCGCCACATTGATGCCGCGGAGCACCACATCCAGGCGTTACTGCGCACCTTCAACGCGCTGCTTCGCCTGGGCGAGGTAGAGGCCGGATCGCGACGGGCGAACTTCAAGTCAGTGAACCTATCGGAGGTCATGGCGGATGTCGGCGGCAGTTTCGCCCCGGTGTTTACCGATCATGACAAGGCACTCGAGATCAGGGTCGCGCCAGATGTGACCATCGACGGCGACGAGGCGCTTCTGGTGCAGTTGGCTTCGAACCTGTTGGAGAACATCGTCGAACACGGTCGTGACGGGGCGCAGGCCTGGATCGCGCTGTCGGTCAAGGACGGTGCACCGGTGCTGGAGATCGGCGATGACGGGCCCGGCATTCCGGAGCCACACCGTGGCCGCGTCTTCGAGCGGTTCTACCGCGTCGAGGCCAGCCGCTCGACCTCCGGTAACGGGCTAGGACTGAGCCTCGTCAAAGCCATCGCCGATCTGCACGGGGCCTGGATCAACATCGATCCTGCTGCCTCCGGCACAGTGCTGACCATCCGCTTCCCAGCGACCGGCGGATATTACAAACCTGTATGATTTCCGAAATCGACTTGTAACTCGTCTGGCTCACAAAACACGCTATACGTGTGCTCAAGGCTAGGACCGTTCAAATCCGTTTCACGGCATGTCTGGCCATTAGTCCTCATCACGGGCGGAGTCGTTTTGTTCGTCGTCTGGATTATGCGTTTACTTGTACGAGCCGGTTACAGGCTACGTCATACGGCGTCTCCGTCTTCCATAATCGCAAGAAAGGCACGATGCGCTGTCTGCTTAGCGGCCATCGCCTTTCACCTGCTGCCCGGTTTTGTCAACGCCGGAGAAGGGGACCGTCCCATGCCACCTATGCAGATGCCGTCCATGCCGCACACCCATATGCCCTCTATGGCTCTGGTTTCGCTGGACCAAGTCACGCACACGGCCGCGCAATCCGGCGATTGGTCGGACCCAGCCACCTGGGGGACGGGCGGGGTGCCTGGCGCTGGGGCGCGGGTGCATATACCCGCTGGGATCGAGATCACCGTCGACACGACCCTGGCGCCCGAGTTCAAGACCGTTCGGATCGATGGCACGCTGAGCTTTGCAACGGATGTGAACACCGAACTGAAGGTCGACACCCTGGTCTCCACCCAGACCGGAAGGCTGGTGATGGGCACTCAGACCGACCCGATCCAGGCGGGGGTGACCGCGTCGATCGAGTTCGCCGATGACGGGGCGATCGACCAGACCTGGGATCCAGCCCTGATCAGCCGCGGGGCGCTGCTCCATGGGCAGACGATCATCCATGGGGCTGAGAAGACGGCCTTCATAGCGGTCGACGGCGGCTTCGCAGCAGGCACGTCGGCGATAACGCTGGCCACCCTCCCGACTGGCTGGGCCATGGGCGACGAGTTAGTGATTGCCGGGACCGATCCACTGGACCCCACCAGCGACGAGACTGTGACCATCCAGGAGATCACTACCGGCCCGTCTGGTGTCACCATCGTCTTCAATCGGCCGTTGGAACGCGATCATCTGGCCCCCCGTGCGGACCTGGACGTGCACATCGCCAACATGACGCGGAACGTGACGTTCACGTCCGAAGACTTGGGCGCATTGAACCGCGGCCACGTGATGTTCATGCACACCAACGATGTCGATGCCCGCTATGTCAGCTTTCAGGGCCTGGGCCGGACCGACAAGACCTTGGGGTTGAACGACTGGCGACTGCTCAGCAACCCCGAGGAGTCGATCCTCCCGGATGATATGATCATCGAGGATTTGGGCGGCACCAATGTCCGGGGCCGCTATTCGGTTCACTTCCACCAGGCCGGTGTGGACGGCGAGGCTGCCCTGGTGCAGGGCGCCGTCGTGCGCGACGATCCCGGCTGGGCCTATGTGAACCACTCCTCCAACGTCGATTTCATAGGCAACGTCTCGCACAACATCGTGGGCTCCGCCTACAATACCGAAGCGGGGGACGAGCAGGGCTCCTTCGTCGGCAACATCGCCATCCGCACCGTCAGTCCGACCGCGCGCCTGAACCCATCGGATATCACCTTTGATCCTGATCAGGCGCCTGGTCAGCGGGTCACCACCCAGGACTATGGCTGGCAGGGTGACGGGTTCTGGTTCCACGGCGCCAACGTTCATGTCGAGGATAACATCGTCTCGGGCGCCACCGGGCGCGGCTACATCTACTGGGGCCTCGGGCTGGTCGAGGAGGACCTTGGCGAGAAGCGTGTCCGCGTCAGCGATCTTCCGAACTGGGAGGCAACCGGCCTGCCCGCCGACGCGGTGGTGCGCACCAAGCATATGCCGGTGGCGAGCTTCGACGGAAACACCGCTTACAGCACGACCAAGGGGCTGAATGTTTACTACATCCACACCGGCCTTCGTGACGAGCAGGACGCGTTCCTGATCAGCGAGGATCGCCTGGTGCCCGTCGCGCAGGCTTATGAGGACCAACTGCAATCGGTCTTCTCGAACTACACAGCCTGGAACGTGCCGCTCACGGCAATTGAGGTGCGCTATTCCAGCCGCCTGACGTTCGAGAATGTGGACATCACCGGGGCCGGGGCGGAGGCGTCTGTTGGTATCTCGCTCGACAACTTCGCCAACATGGACAACTTCACGGTGCGCAACGCCACGATCGACGGCTTCGAGGTGGGGATTGCGGCCCCCCGGCAGGGAGACTCGGTGATTGATGGCGCCACGATCTCGGCGCCCACGGATATCCGCATCAATGCCCCGGATCGTCAGGCCCGTGACCTCGAGATCAAGAATGTGACCTTCGCGCCGCTGAGTGATCTCTCTCCTGGTGTCACGGAATTCGACTTCATGCGCCGGAACATCGAGATGGATCCAGCCCGCGATCTAGGCTTCGCCGCGGGGCTTTTCGAAATCACCGAGGCACTGTCCGGCGAGGATGGGCTCACCCACATCCCGTCGATTTTTCAGCCGGACCGGATAACGTTGGAGATGCCTGGCGCCGCGCCCGTCGGCCTGTTCTTCGGTGCTCAGGGTCCTGGCTTTGTGCCCATCCCGCCGGGCAGCGAGTTGTCGCGTTACACGCCGGCGGAGCTGGTCGGGCTCACCAATGCGGAGCTGCAGGAACAGTTCGGGTTCTCCTTCTCCGACGCATTGCTACCGCCCGGTTCCACCACCGACCCTCGGGTCTCGGGCGGATTTGTCGGCCCCGCATTGGCGCCTTTCCCAGCCTATCCACCCGCGCCGGATCCTTACTGGGTTACCTATCTTGAGACGCTGGGCATCGATCTATCCGGGCTTGAACCGAACCCCGGTACCACATCTGAATCGGAAGCAGAGCCTGAGCCCGAACCCAGACCCGAACCAGAGCCAGAACTCAGACCGGTGCCCGAACCAGAACCTGAGTCCGAAGATCCCAACCCGCCGATGGATCGGTCGGGACGGCTGGAGATCGGCTCAATCGTCGTCAGCCAGACGAATGCCGCCCAGTGGTTCGAGGTTCAGTTCTCCGAGCCGATCATGGACGCCCGCGTTGTCATGGGACCGATAACGCATAACGGCGGGCAACCCGCTGTTCCAAGGGTTCGCAATGTGACGGAGGACGGCTTTGAGTTCCAGATCGACGAATGGGACTATCTGGATGGCGCACACGTCTCCGAGACGATCTCCTGGATGGCAATGACCGAGGGGACGCACGTGCTGTCAAGTGGCCAGATCATAACCGCGGGGCGCGTCGTTGCTGAGAACGGCGAACCAGTCAGCGTCGCGCTCTCTGATTTCACAGAGGTGCCCGCGGTCTTCGGGCAGATCACATCGGCGAACGGACCTGAGGCGGTCACGAACCGGATCTACGCGGTCTCTCCCACTGGCTTCACGGTGCGCCTGCGAGAAGAGGAAGCCAGCGATCAGATCCACGATGTGGAGACCATCGACTGGGTCGCTGTCGACTATGGCATATTCGGAGATGAGGGCACGGTATTCGAACTCGAGGACGTCAGAAACGCAGGTGAGACATTCTTCTTCGAGGACGCAGACGATGCCTTATTCGCATCCATGCAGACGCATAACGGCGGGGACACTGCTGCGCTGCGGCTCGACAATGCCGGCGTCGATCTAGCACGGGTCTTCGTTGAAGAGGAACAATCCCGCGATGCGGAGATCTGGCATACGGACGAAGACGTCGCGGTCATCGTGATTGAACCGGGCCTCTACGAGTTGTTCTAATTTCGCGCGGAGACTGAAACACCCGGTCTCGGGTGAGCGCATTGCATTAAGTCGACGATGGTCGAGAGACTGTCTGAATCAGGCGCATCCTTCCATTAGCGTCTATGGCAGCTTCCGGGTGCACAGCGTAACTACCAGCTGCAATACGAAAAGTCCCCGCCGGGGCGGGGGCCTCAGTATCATTTGCGTCGACGGCGTGTTGTCGTGCGCCGCCGGGGAGTGTGTCGACGTGTTGGCTTTCGCCGGGTTGTTTTGCGGCGCTTGCGGCGTCTGCCTCCCCCACTTCCAGCGCCGGTGAAGAGCATGAACGAAAGCGTGTCGATGGGCATTTAGTCCTCCTTTGGTGTTCAGAAGAGGACAGCTGGCCGCCTAGCAATGCCGATGTAAAAGGATGGGATTTGGCGCCATGGCGCAGCCTGACCCGAAGTGAGCGAATATGAGATCGGGTCACAGATTGTTACGACCGGGCGTTCTGCCTGCGCCTTGTGTTCACAGCGCTACAGAAAGAAAAAGAGCGCCGCTTGGCGCTCATCGCTCCCATTTGGGGGGCAGTTTTGCTTCGGTGATCCCGATGTATCCGGCGATGCTCCCGTCGTCGTTCCTGACAGGCACGGCCACGGTGCCGCGCAGGACGCCTCTGGGTGCATAGCCCACGCCTAGGGCCTGGGCATCGTTGGGTTCGAACCCAACGGCCAGGACGGCCTCGTGCTCGGGATCTAGGTAGTCGAGGGGTTTGAAGCCACGTTCACTCCCCTTCTTCTCCTTGGGATCGGTCTTGCTTTGTTGGCAAGTGTCTCCGGCGATCCAGGCGGCGGCTTCCTTCGCACCGAGGCCCTTCACATGGGCCACAAGCGCAATCACGTCGCCGCCTTTGCCGTCTGAGAAGCAGTAGTAGACGCCCTTCTCGGGCGTGATCACCAGGTTGCGGTCGCCGCTCCCCTCGCAGACGGGGCACTTGCCGCGCATCTGCTTGCCGCTTCGCTTCAGGTCGAGACCAAGCCGGTCGGCGACCTCGCCGATCGGATGGTCGGCTTTGATGGCATCAAAGTCGAGATAGGACATCTGCTCCTCCACGGGATTGCTTTGTTGGTCGCGATGTCTCGGTGTTGGCCCTTACCGGGCCACGTGGACATCGCTCCGCTAGTCCTCATCCATTCTACCACCCCCGAGCCAAGCGGCTCGGTAGAGCTGTGGAAAGGGCGGCGGGGCCTTGAGCAATTCCTCCTGCACGGGGATGTGAGTGGCGTAGAAGCGCTCGATGAACCGGCTATTGGGCATGGTGCGCAGCACGTGATCGTGTGCTGTCTGCGCCCGGGCTTTGGATGGGAACACGAAGAGGTAGTGCAGGTTGGGGATCTTCAGGCGATCCTTGTAGGGTTTCGATCTGGCAATGTGATCGTAGGCGATCGCCTTCTTGCGAAAGGATGCGCGTCGAAGATCTTTGCTCGGCCACACCGGGTTGTAGTGCTCCGCTTCGAGTGCATAGAAGTACGCGCGGCCATCACGGCGCACGCCAAAGAGCCCGTCGGGCGCGAGCCGATCTTCCCTTCCCTGCACCCGGCACGGTAGTTTGAGGGGGTGTTTGTCTGTGGTGCGCGCGAGGATCGCACCCAGCGGAATGAATGCGTGACCTGCGTCAGTCACGCCGATCTCAATCGACGCCAAGGCGTCACAGATCATCATCGCATGGGCGAACTGTTTGACCGGCGCATCCTGGCGCGCGCGGATCAGATTGGTGACATGGGCAATCTCACGGTCGCGGAGCATGTCACAGCCGCGTGGCGTGATCTCGTAGACATAGCAGCAATAAAGCGAGTTGTAGCCGCGGAACTGGCTGCGGGGCCGGGCGATGAGGCCCGCATGCGTCATCCGTTGGAGTGTGCGGTTCATACCTTGACGGGATCTGTGCGGTAGCAGCCCGTCGATGAAGCTCTTGCGCAGATAGCGGTAGCGGGCAAGCAACGCGAGGATCTCAAGGGTGGCTGGTGTGATGCGATAAGCCATAGAGCGCAGAACGCGCTGGCCAGTCGTCCCGTCAACGGGTGAGGTGGGGGGCCATGTGATGCTCTGCGCGCGTCTGAGCCTCTATGATATCACCAATCGTATCCGTCCTCGTCGCCGCTTTCCCGGTCCCCTGTGCCCTCAGGGCCACGCTTCCCTTGCCTAGTGGCATCGGGGTCGTCTGACTGTGGCGACTGCGCATAGGTCGCGCGCTGATAGGCCCGGAGCTCGTCGAAGTCATGACGCGCCGGCAGCCTTTCGAGCGCGCCGGGCGGAAAGGCGATTGGCAAGCCTCGCTGAGTGACGCCGCGTGCGTAGGTCATGAAGTGGAAGGTTGGCTGGTTCTGGATGTCCGACGCCTCCGCGTTCATCTGTGCGGCCAATGCACGTGCATCTGATGCCGACACGCCGCCCGCCAGTTTGATGCTGGTGTTTGCCTCCAAACCCTTGGCGACTTCGTTGTCGCGGATTTGGCCGAGATACTGGTGTGCCATGAACATGCCGATCCGCTGCTTGCGCGCCTGGGCGAGGATCGTATTGACGTTCTTGTCGATGTATTCATGCGCCTCGTCGAGATAGCAAATCGTCGGGATCTTCTCGTGCTCCGGGATCATGGCGCGCTCGGCCGCCGCCTGGGCCAGCAACGCCAGAAAGAACCGGCCGAAGACACGCACGCCATCTTCCTTCAGCGTGGCCTTACTGGTGTTGATCAGGATCAGCTTGCCCGCATTGATCTCTTCGAACATGTCGAACTTGTTCTCAGCCCCGGAGAACATGCGCTCGAAGACCGTGTTCTCCAGGATGATGTAAATGCGCCGCGTGACCGCCTTGCGCATGCGCTTGAACTCGTTGTCGTCGAACTGGCTTTCAAAAAACCGGCGCGGCACGGGTTCGAGCCGCTGGATATGTTCTGCATAGGCAGGACATCCGTCCGGTTGCTCAAGGACATCCAGCAGGGTCAGCAGGGTTGCGTCGGGCACTTCGAGCATGAGGCGGACGCAGTACCGGAAGAGCACACGTTGCTGACCGGTCAAACCGGTGTCCATCAACGAGGCCAGCACGAACTCGTAGAGCTCGATCACTGACGAGCGAAGCTGCTGCTGCTCGAGTTTACTGTAGGAAACGAAGCGCTGTTGACCGACGGCGAAGAGATTAAGCGCCAGCGGGTGCGCCACGTCTTCGGCGTCGATCCAGACGACGCGTTCCTTTGGCACGTCCAGCCTCGCGAGTTGGTTGATCAACTCGGTCTGGCTGTCGATCACCACCACGGACTTCTGACCGGCGTTCACCTCCTCGATGTCCTTCGAGAGGAAGTACCTCACGGCCGTGGTCTTGCCGTGCCCGGTGCCGCCCAGCATGTAGGTGTGCTCGAACCGCAAACGTTCCGGAATCGCAAACGGCACTTTCAGGTCAAAGAGCTGGCGCAACGGTGTCCCGGCCAGATAGGTGCCTATGACGTCCGCACCGGTGTACTCGGTCGGAAAGATCGGGTTTGTGCGGTGGGTCGCGCGGAAGTTGGCGTCCAGCTGATCGCGTAGCCTGCGGAAGTGGAAGTACTCGTTCTCTTGGAAGAATGGCAGGATCGCGCTTTCGACGGCGGCGTTTAGATCCGGGATGTTGGCGACGATCGGGATATGGATCTCCCCTTCCTCGCGGGTTGAGAATTGCGCAATCGACGCGAGGCACGCGGAAATCATCTGTGCGGCCGTCTCGGACAGCTTCGGATCGCTGCGTGTCTGCCCAACCCGAGCCAGCATGTCGCGATAGCGTGCGCCCTCAAGACTATTACAAATTGGCGGTGGCTCCGGGATGTCGGTGGTCAGGTCTTCGGCGGCGAAGATGTCCTGACCGATCGCGATGAGCTGCCGGTACACCGTATCGGGCAAGTCGTCCGGTAAGTGGTGCGCAAGATGGCGCTCGAGATCGAACGCCTGATGTCCGATCAGTTTGCGGGTTGCGGCCTCGTAGAGCGCAATCGTGTGCTCGCGGGCTACGCGCTCCTTCCGCTTGGGGCTGTCGATATAAAGCCGATAGCCGATGTAGATCGGCGCGAGAAAGATCATGAACCAACCGATGATCAGCACGGCGCCGATCACCGCTGACCCGGCTATCGCCCACATCAAACCCGAAGCGAAGTCGTCCTGCCTAGAGTTCAATGATCCTCGAGCTCCCCATCTGCTCGTTGCCTTCGAGGAATTCCTTCAAGAGCCGGAGACGGTCGATCAGATCAACCTCATAATTCTTCGCGGCAACCGGGTCAGAACAGACATGGTGATCCACCTTGCCGTCCAGTAGGTGCATGATCTTCAGGGTGAACCAATCGAGATCATCATCGACGCGGGCATTCGCCGGGACCCGCTCCATGATTACGTAGTCTTCAAGGTAGCGATCCTGGATGACGTGCAATTGAACCTCGGTGAACTCCACTTGAGCCGACACCTGGTAGAACGACTTCTTCAGAATGAAGCCCTTTCGAATTTCCTGGTGGTCGACCTTGACGCGCATGGCTGACGCTAGAATAGGGCCATCAGGCGTTCAAGCTCGAGGTCGATCGATGGTCGCGGGCGCGCATGCGTGCGATCCGACGCCGCGATGCTCTTGGCGCCTCTGCACTGTGGCTTCGGCAGGGGCGGCACGGCGTGCACTTCATTGTTCGCGCGATAGTGGAACCGTGAAAGCTCATGCAGCAGCGTGATGCTGTGCTTCGGGAGCGCGTCCATCTCATCGAAGAAGTCACCGTCCTGTTTGCTGCTGCGAAACAGGAACTTGCGCCCGGTGTTGGCGGTCATGGCGTCCCGCATATCGGGCTCTAGCTGCCGGACATATTGGTGGGACAGATGCAGGGTGACGCCGAACTTGCGGATGCCAGACAGCATCTCCATCAGCGCCGTGCCCTGAAAGTGATGCACCTCGTCGATGAACACCTCGAACGGCGTGGTGTTCTTCCGCGATAGTGCAGCGACGTGCAACTGGGTCAGCAACAACATCCCCAACAGCCTCGTCTTCTGCAAACCCAATTCCCCTTGCGGCAAGCGCGCCAAAAAAATCTTCCCCTTCAGCACATCGGCCATCGTGAACGCCGACTTCCCTTGCCCCAGGATCGCGCGCAACCGGCAGTCGGCGATGACGGAGTTGATCTTGTTCTTGGTTGATCGGATCTCGTCTCGCTTCTCCTTGGGGGTCAGTGCCTCAAACTCGTGCCAGAACGATTGCAAGTACGGGTCGGTCAGTTGGGGCACGACCTCGGCCCGATAGCTCTCCGATGTAAGAAGCGGTCGAAGGTGCAGTACGGTCGATCGTGGGACCTGTAACAGTGTCAGGAACCCGTGGAGCACGTACTCGTCGAAGACCCGCGTCGAGGCTCTGCCAAACCGCCAGATGTCGCGGAAGGCGTAGAGCAACGCCTCGGCGGTCTGATCAGGGGTCGTCACCCTGTCGAGCGGATTGAACGACACCGGCTTGTGCGTCGGGTCGAAGTAGATGACATCGGGCCGCCGTCTCGGCGGAATGTAGTCCAAGAGTTTTGTGATGTCCGGCCCGTGCGGATCGAGAAAGAACAATCCGCGGCCCTCGCGGATAGCAATGATGGCGTGATGCAGCATCAGACTGGATTTCCCAGAGCCTGAGCGACCGAAATAGTAACTGTGATCCATAAAGGCTGCACAGCAGGACGCGCGTAGAGCTGCGTGTCTGACAGATGCGCGGCGTGTACTGTGCAACCGTTAAGGAACCAGTCCGAGTACAGTATACCGCTCCCCCACTCCGCGTGGTGTCCCCAGATTTTTTGAATCTGGGGAGGGGGTGAAGTGCAATTGGGGGATGGGGTCAGGCGTACAGTAGAGGTCAACTGTTGTCCGCTCACACTGTCCGTCTGCCGAATGGCATGACCCAATGGCTTTTACCCAGGTGGGCCTTTGTCTCTTGAAGAGATAAAAGGCATTGGGTCATGGCGTGAGCCTGACGGCAGTGTGATGCGGAATGTGTATCACTGAAGCCGTATGAGCGGGCTTTTGCTCGCGCGGCTAAGGGTACATAGAGGATGTACGGTGGAATGTACCCGAACCTTCCGGCGGTATTGGTTGCACTGCCCCTACCTATGCCCGGACTGGGCCAGGCAGGTACAGGCAAGGGCGGGCAGAGTGATGGATTACGGGCCGTTCATCCTCGCGGCTCAGGTGTGCGCAGTAGAATGCGGATCCGGGCGGCGAGGTCGCTTGGCACGCGGGGCTCGCACCAATGTGCAGGTTTCCCGTCGGTCGTGGTGGGCTGGGCTATCAGCGCGTCTGCAGTCGCCTCCAGCCAAACGGGCCGACAATCAAATGCTTCGGGCCAGAATAGGTAGGCTACGGCCGTGGGGTCGAAGGCGGGCATCGTCCCGGCGCCACCAACCAGGCTGAGCGTCGCGATCCAATTGCGGACTGTCCGATAGGCACGATCATCAAGGCCTGGCGCGACCTCCCCGAGCCGCAGCCGCAGCGCGTTGCCGCTCCGGAAAGGCACAAGCGTGATTGGGACGTCTAGGTCGATCATGGCCCGAAAAGCCGCCGGATCGGCTTCGTAGTTGAGATCCCGCAGGGGTCGGATGAACGAGATGGGCGCGCTGAGCCAGAACTGCTCGCCGGGCTCCCGCCCACCGACGAAGATCACTTCGCGGATCGGAACCTGTTGCTGGCGGAAACAGCTGATCAGCTGAGGTAGATTGGTGCCTGGGCCAAGTGCCAGGAGTGTGACGCCGTCTGGCGCACGTGTTTGGAGACCCAGCTTCATCTGGCACACGGCTTCTGGCTTGATGATATGATCGAGACCCACGTAGCGATCCAAACTGGCTCGGGTCGCCGCCTGGCTGCCATTTGCTGAGCTGGCCGAGATCCCTAAGCGGGCAGCGGGAGGAAGCCAGGCGAGCAGCCGAAGAGCGATCAGGTCGTCTGGGTCCGTCGTGCCGCTGGTGTCAACCACGAGATCGGTGTCGACCCACACGGGCACGGTGGCTGGGGGTGGTACAGACACCCGTTCCTTCGGCGGCGGTAAACCATGGTTGCATGCCGAAGACACACTGAAGAGAAGCATGCTTGCAGAGATCCGAACAACGTCGCTGACGCGCGCGCGGTGCCTTCTTCCGGTTGGGTCTGTACCTATCGGGCAACGTCCCGACGACGCGGTGCCAAACCGGCAACATGGCGGCCATCGCGCCGCAGCCGTGCCCGATCCCTCAGTTGCGAGCTGGGGTGAAGCGCACCAACCGGGCCAGGCGGTTCTGATCCCTGGAGCCGGTCTTGGCCGTCCGCGCCCACTGAACCGTCACACCATCGGCGCGCACGAACCACTCGTAGACAAGCCATGGGTTCTCGCAGCGCACATGGTGGGTGTCGAACGTCCCGGCGGGTACGGTCACCGCCACGGCCCCGACAACACTGCAGGTGCGGACACCATCCCACTCATCCCCATCGGAGTTGCTGCCGCTGAAGCGCCAACGCTCCGAGCGGCCGATGGCCAACGGTAGAATGCTGGGCGTGATACGCTCGATGGTGTGGTTACCGCTACCCCCACCGCATCGGCGCCACTCAGTTGCGGGCGCGAACCCATCCCGGCGAGTTCGCCGGATACAGCCGTTCTGGCTTTCTAACGTGATCTCGGTGGCGGTCCGAGCCGTTACTTTGACCCAGCGCTCACTGCCATCCTGGTGCTGCCAAACAAAGACGTCGCCCACCTCGCCGCGCCGCGCTTCGACCGGCGGCATAGCTCCGCTCACCGGGCTGGTTGGCAGCTCGGCACCTGGGGTGCAGGCGCCGACGGCCAGGAGAATTACCGCTGGGATCAGGCCAAGTCGCATAAGTCGTCTCCCCTCGAACTTGCAACAGAATTGCGAATTCTGTACAATTGTCGGAGTGACAGCGGTTTATGCTCTTGTCAGGCGCAGCCAATCTGCGTATCGATACCAATAATGGCATGAATAACGGCTCTGCTGACAGACGCAGAGATGGTGTAACGGAATTCGCAATTCTGATACACGCCCGACTGGGCACGATCTAATCGTGTCAACGACCGGTCTTTAGACATCCAATATTATGAAAAACTTCTCCGCGCGCGATGCAGCGCAGATGCGGCTCTATGATCGCCAGCACCGGCGTTTGTACATCAACGGTGCCGAACGGGCACGGTTTTTGGCTGCGGCCGAGGCAGCGTCACCGCTTCAGCGCAGCCTCTGCCTCACACTACTCTATACGGGTTGCCGGATCTCCGAGGCGCTGGCACTGACCCCGACCGCGGTGCAGATCGGCGCCCGGGTGATCACTTTCCGCACCCTGAAGCAGCGGGACATTGTCAAGATGCGCGAAGTCCCGATCCCGGTGTCCTTGGTGGACCTGCTGGAGAGGTGTCCGGGCGTCACCTCAGCGCCCGACCCCGCGGCGCCCCTATGGCAGTATCGTGGCCGGGTGCTCAACCGGGTAACCGCCTATCGGCTGGTGAAGGACGTAATGGCACGGGCTGGGATCGTGGGCGCACAAGCCTGCCCAAAAGGGCTGCGCCACGGTTACGGCATTCACGCCACCATGTGCGGGATCCAGTTGCATATGCTGGCCAAGTGGATGGGGCATGCCTCTCTCACCACCACCCAGATTTACGCGGACGCGTGCGGTCCCGAAGAGCGGCTCATCGCTGAGCGGATGTGGGAGTGAGCGATCGGATCGTCCCTGAGGTTCGCGTAGCCAAATTCTTCTTATTGAGAAGTCTGGGGGCAGGGTTGGACGCCTGCCCCCGTGCTCCATCAGGAGCGGGTGTTCAACTGCTCTTCGATCCAAATCTCGACTTCCCGCTCGGACCAGAAGACGCGGAACCCGATGCGAACCCTTTTGGGAAAGGTCGGCATGGAGGCTTCGAGCCTATCGATATGTGCGGGCGAGAACCCGATCTTGTGGCGAAGTTCCTTCTTAGTCAGCAGTCGATCAGTCATTGCAGTACTCCGTGATGTGCGGAGCGCTGCAACGCCCGGCGGGTTGAAGGACCCTAGGGCGCGATCAGTCTAGCCACCCTCTGCCTTGTTGTCGACGCACCGCACTTTCGCGTGCTTTGCGGCGCAGGAGATAGCCGCCATACATCATACCGAGGCCGACGATGGCCACCGGCGGAAAGACCAAGCCGGGGATCATGATCATCGCGCCGAAGATCAGCAGGCACCAAGCTGCAAGATACATGGATCAGATCATACAGTCTTAGGGTGCGCGCGCCGGTTCAGTGCCGTTCGCCACTGGATCATCGCCAAGCAATGCGTCGATGTGCTGCTTGGCACTCTCGAGTGAGGAGAAGCGACGACCCTCGACGAGCAGCTTGTAGCCGTCCTGCTCAATCCTAATGCCGCGATAGGCTGAAGGGTTCGTTTTTTGAGGTGCTTGCGCCAGAGCTTCCGGTGCTGAAGTGGTCGATTGCCCACTGTTGACCGCCACAGGCTCTTCAGACCTTGCGCTGAAATCGATGTAAACTTCGGCATCGGCGAGTGTGCTGAACGCCTTACCGAGGGCGACGTACCTGTGCGGTGATTCTTGCGTGATAGCGACACCTCGGTACGCCAGTCCGCCGTCCTCTGTCTTCGCAGTGCTGGTCCTCGCCGGGTGCGCGGATGCCAGACCAGGGGCAGTGTTTGTCTCTCCTGTGCCTGCTGCGTCAGACCCCATCGCACCGTTGGAAGCTGGTGCCGCGCTCGCTGCCAGCCGCCTGAAACTGCGCATTAACTCTTCGTGCTGCTTGCGGGTATCCCTCACGATCGTCTGCGAGGCAACGGAACTGTCCATCGTTGCCCGGGCCATCTGGACGTTGATGACCATAAAGAAGCAAAACAGCAGCGCGCCAAACGACGGTGCCACGACAACCAGAGCAACAATGCCTTCGTCTCCCCGAAAGGCTGTTGCGATCGACGCCACGAGCGCGACCCCGGCGAGAACGACACCAATCCAGGCAGCAAATTCGACAAATCCACAGATGCTGCGGGCGGTTTTGTAATCGTGGATCATGAATTCCCCTCTACAATGAGCTTTATCTGATCCTCATAGGCTTGCACCGCTTCGCGCATCTCGGCAAGCCAGTTGTGACGGAAGTAGATGGCCGCCACGCCGCTGATCGTGCCGGAACGATGATCCAAGTGGGCTTCGGCGACGTGGATGGGCGTGCCGATCTCGGCCATCTTCGTCGCCCACGTTCGCCTTAGATCGTGAAGCGTCCAGTCCTCAACGCCGGTCACTTTTACCATTCGGGCATGGGACTTGCTCCATCCGTTGAACGTGAACGGAACTGCGTCGAGAAGCGGCAGAGTAAACCGACCAAACGGGATCGTATGTGGCTCACCATTCTTCATGATGCTGGCCGGAAAGTGGATCAGATCATCTTCGATCCAGTCCGGTTGGAGCCGCCAAACCTGGGACCTCCGCTGGCCGGTCAGCAGCAGCAGCTTCACGATCGTGCTGTAGGGTTCGCTCTCGTACTTCCAGACGGCATG
Organism: Pseudomonadota bacterium; assembly: GCA_039026375.1. GTDB lineage: Bacteria > Pseudomonadota > Alphaproteobacteria > Rhodobacterales > Rhodobacteraceae > Thermohalobaculum. The sequence goes on along the minus strand of JBCCML010000008.1, from coordinate 105,815 downwards.
GATCTCATCATCACTCAGGAAACGATCGCGCTTGCCGTAGCGGGCGGTCAGATGGATGAATGGGTTCTTCTCAACAAGCTGCTCACGCATGGCCCAATTGAACATTGCCTTATACGCCTTGATCTCATGTGCCGTTGTCGCCAACGACTTTGAAACACGATCAATCGCGATATCAGGCGCGTTCTTCAGCACAGTCTCATAGCTGGCAACTGTCTTGGGGCGGAGACGAGTTCCACAGTCCTGCAGAAAAGCCTTCACGAGGTCAAACAGTACTATCTGAGCTTCTGAAGCAGGCTTAATGACCATCACTCGTTGAGCTTCTGCTCGAGCCTCCCGAAGTGACATTTCGGGATATCTTCCGATTGTCTTCAAGCGTCGAGCCGTGCCGTACATCACAAAGAAGGACTTGCTCCGGGCAGTAACTCGCACGCCAAAGCCTGGCATTTGGGTATCCCAGATTTTGACATCTGAGCGTTACGGGTGGGGCATTTGTCGGATCGAGATATCGGTCAGGCGCTGTCTCATTGTCTCTTTTTTTGTCTCTTCAATCGCGTGCGTTGGAGTGCAAATGCATGGGCGAGCATGAGCAAATAAAAGCTCTAGATCGCTGAAAAGACAATACTTTAGATGTAAGATGAAATCGCATGAGGAAGAGGGCTTCCGCTTAGGAGGCGGTTGCTCTATCCAGCTGAGCTACGGGGCCGTCGGCAGACAGATACCGCGAAGATCGCGCCCCCACAACCGCTCAGGCGGCGCGCGCGGCGGCCAGACCCGGCCCCTGCACGGTGATCCGGTGCATCAGCCGGCGGTGGCCCTGATAGTCGTTCGTCGCCTTGTGCCAGGTGGCACGGTTATCCCAGATCACGACGGTCCCTGGGGCATACCGCACACGGCAGGTATGCTCGGGCTGGGTGGCAAGCACGCTGAGGTAATCCAGCAGGGGTTTTGTCTCCGCCGCGGTCCAGCCGTCGACATGGGTGGTGAACTGCGGATTGACGTAGAGCGCATCGCGCCCCGATAGCGGATGGCGGATGATCACCGGGTGCAGGCTGTCCTGGGTGGCCAAATCCGAATTGCCCACGCGCCCAGTAAAAGCCGTTTCCGAGCTTGCACGGGACGCCCCAAAGACATGGCGCGACGAGTGCCAGGCCGACAGCCCATGAAGCGTCGTCCTCAATCCCTCGGACAGCCCATCCAGGACCGAGTACATCGAGGCGAAGACCGTATCGCCGCCAACCTCCGGCGTCTCGATGCAGTGCAGGATCGAGCACATGGCCGGCTCCATGTCGTAGGAATGATCGGTGTGCCAGCTCTCGCCAATCGCCTTCTTCTGGTCTGGCTCTTTCAGCACCATGGCGACCTTGTCGTGCCCCGGCACCTTGGCAAAGAAGCGGTTGACGTTGATCTCGCCGAACCGCTCGGCAAAGGTGATTTGCTCGTCCGGTGTGATCTGCTGGTCTCGGATGGCGATGACGGCATGGTCCGTGAAGGCCTGGAAGATCGTGTCGAACTGCGCCGGATCGCGGATATCGGCGCCCAGCACGTCGGCGCCCAGCGCGCCCGTCAGCGGTTTGATCTGGATCGTCACGGCGTTGCCCTCCCGATTGCAGCGCGTTTCACGCTTGTCGGGCACAGGCTAGCGCACAGTCGGGCAGCGCGGAAGGGTGCGTCCTGCGGGGGGTGAGGGCTCTGGGTGGGAAGTGCCGGTTTGGACCAGCGGGTGCGGCAAAGATCCAACATAAGGGATCGACCGCAATGAAACGAGGGACGGAAGCGCTTGGGGCACATTTGAAAGGCCCCCCGGCCACTGGGTGCGGCCGGCCGTATCGTCTGGTCTGGTGGGCCGTTGTCAGGGGCCCCAGCCCGCAGGGTGTTTTCATTCAGCCCCGGGCAACGTCTCATGAGCAGTGCCGGTTCTAGGTCGGGTTCCTTAAAATTTTACTAAAGCTGTACTCAATCGCTGGTTTGCGCCGGTAGGGAACGCGCCCGAACCTTCTGATACATGGTAGATCGGAGATGCCAGCATTGACCGCGGCTCATGAAGGTTTGGCCGTTTTGAGCAATCCATTCGACGTAGGGATAGGGGCCCCAGCTATTGTCCATCTCGATGCGGATCCAACCTTCAGTGGTGCTGGGCCCAAAGACAAACACGTTTCCTTCACGGTGAATGGTGTCAAAAACCTCACGCTCATCTTGTTTCAAGAGGCCGGATCTTGAATTGACCTACAGCAGGAACGCCCGACTTGTCTGCTTGCTGCTATCCGCACAGCCCTCACCCGTGTTCGCGCAGTAAAGAGGAGTTTCCGGAGCACAGGCCAGTGGGATGTACTTGGCTGCATGCGTATCTACGCTAGCCATCCAAACGATCACTGCTGCGGGAAGTAGTCCTCGAGCCCACCTTCGCGCCGTACGTCCGCCGTGCAGCAATGAAGTCCTCCTCCGAACGCGTAGGCGTCGCGCAGGTCCACCGGGATCACGTTCTGGCCCAGCTTGTCCAGCTGTTCCATCTGGTAGACCTCACTGGCTTCCACGCAGACCGTCTTGGGGTCCAGTACCAGCACGTTCATGCTGAGCCAGGTGGACGAATAGCACAAGGGCGGTGGCGTGTTGTGGGCGGGCTGGGCGGCGTCGACGATCTCCCACCCGTTCTTCTGGAACATCTCGCGCTGGTCGTCCGGCAGGCGGCGCTGCGGGTTGTTCAGGATCAGCCCGGGGCGGATCGGCGTGAAGGTCGCGTCGATGTGGATCGGGTAGGGATCGCCCGGGAAGTTGACCGCGTGCACCCGGTGGTCGGGGAAATGGCGGCGGATCCACTCGATCCCCTTTAGGTTTGTCGTGAACCCGTGCTGCACCACCAGATCCTTGCCGAAGCGCAGGACATCGGCGGCGTCGAACAGCGGCTCTTCCTCGGTCGTGACGAAGAACTTCTCGGCCGTCCATTCCAGGCGCTTCTCGACCCCGATCTTCTCAGAGAGGTAATCGGGCCGGTAGTCCGCGTCCGTCAGGCGGGGCTTCGGCGCGGTCTCATGCCGGAAGTTCGGGTCCTCGTCAAAGTAGCGCTGCATGAGGGGGCGGTAGCAGAGGTACTCGAACCAGCGGCACCGGTAGGACATGGTGGCTTCGAGGATCTCGTTGCCCACCGTCAGCAGCACATCGCGCGGCGGCATGCAGCCAAACTGGCTGTCGGTGTGGAAATCCGGCGTCGTCGCCGGTTGGCTGAAATCGATGGGCGTGGGGCGGTCGACGATAACGCCTCGGCTTTCCAGCTTCGCCGCGAACCCGTCCAGCAGCTCGTTGGCGCGGTCGATCGTCTCCTGCGGGCGCATGCCCCATTGGCCGCGCATGTCGCTGTCCTCGGGCACCTTGGCATCCAGCGCAGGCTCGGCTGGCGGGATGTGGCAGCCATCGGCACGCCCGACGATGACGTGCTTCAGCGGATCCCACTCGTTCCAGGAATTGACGATTGTCGATGTCATTGCGCTCTCCCACACTGCCTGCGGGAGAGGGTGTCGCGGGTCCGAACCGGTCAGACAAGCCTGATCTGGACCCTCTGATGTGTCAGAAGCGACGGTATTCACCGTTGATGTGACCCTGCACGCGAGCCGCGCGGGCCTTGGCCACATCATGTGTAAAGTGGAAAGCGGATCCTGTCGCCTTGACGCGCGCCCATCATGCGGCAGGTGATGATTGTGATCCACGCTATGAATCCATCGCAGTGCTGCCGAGACCTCCTTTGCCCGCTCAGCCCCACGAACACCCGATCTGCCCGCTGTGCGGACGTCCAATCCCGCCGGAGGCGAAGCAATCGATGCACCACCTGGTGCCCAAGCTGAAGGGCGGGCGGGCTGGGCCCACCATCCTGGTCCATCAGATCTGCCACAACGAGATCCACGCCACCCTGACCGAGGCGGAACTGGCGCGCGATTACAACACGCCGGAGGCGCTGCGCACTCATCCCCGGTTGGCGAAGTTCATCGCGTGGGTGGCCAAGAAGCCGCCGACGTTTCATAGCCGCACGACAAAACACCCCAATCGTCGGCGCCGCTGAGTTTCCCGCCAAGGTTGCAACAGCCGTTACGTCGAATCACTGTCCTCTTTGCCATAATTACTGCACACGCAAACAACAGGCGGCGCCTGTATGGTAAATGGGACGTAGATTATGAGTAAATATGAGACTGCACAAACCAATAGCCTTGTCGAACAACTTGGCTTGGACTTGATCGATATCGAGACGGTGAAGACAACCGGACTCGAAAACATCCTTGGTGACAGTGTGCCCGGCGGTGACATCCCTGAGGGGCTTGACCCGACTGGGGGCATGCCAGGAATGGGGACGACAGGCGGGACGCCCGGCATCCCCGGACCAGACGGCCAGACCATCCCAGGCAGCGGCACCCAAGGCGCGCCTGACGGCATCAATGAGAAAGGCCCCTTCGACACCACGCCCGATCTGCTGGGCGCCCTGGGGCACATCATGGCGGGAGAGGGCAAGACGCCTGGCAGTTCGACAGGCGGCGCCAACGGTGCCGGACCCAACAATCATACGACAGCGTCGGATCAGGGCGCCGTCCCGAAAGGTGACAGCGAAAATCCCTACACACCTGCCGAGCATGCGACATGGTCGAAGCATGGCGGCTGGTATGAGGACCCGACCACCGTTCACTGGTTGGACCCGATCCTGGCCGAGAAGAAGACGAATGGCGAGCCAACGGATGGGGTGGCGATCTACTTCGACGCACATCCCCAGACCGATGACATGGGAACGGGCATCTATATCTCCGCCGAGACCTGGCATGACTGGTTTGGCCATCTGTACGAGAAAGCCGCGACCATGAGCAAAGACGTTTTCGAAGGCGCCGAGGTCGAGCCGCTTCAATGGGGTGAATATTTCAACTGCGACGAAAAAGAGCCGACAGATGAAGAGTGGAGCGATTTAGGCGAAGACTATCGCGAAGCGGCTGTGCGTGAGCATGACGAAGAGAATATGTACGACATGCTGCGTGCTGGTGGATCTGGCGGCGAGCAAGACGAACCCGAGATTATTAATCTGGACGAGGCGGGGACCACCACAAACCCGGATGAGCCGACTGAACCGGTAACCGAGGCAGACGAAGCCGAGGTGAAGGAAAAGATCCTGAAGGCAACCGGGATCGCGATCACCTGGGTGGACGGTTTCGACTTCAATGAAATCGAGGTGCCGGAAGATCTGGAAGAGGCGATCAAGCTGCTGGTCGGCGACGACTCGCCGATGGACCCGGACCTTGAGTACGACGGCCATGTGGATGGGGGCATCAGCTTCTCGCCGATGGACCCGTTCGATCCGCTGATCAATCCCGGCAATCCGGACGATGAAGTCCTGGGCTGAGCCCATCTAGCGAAACGCGCCGCCGCCCCCTATACGCTGGGGCCGCGGCGCCACTTTGGCAGGGCCGACTTTAGCGGAGCGCGCCATGTCCTCTCGTTCGATCTTGATCACGGGTTGCTCCTCTGGGATCGGATATGACGCGGCCCACACACTTAGTGATCGAGGTTGGCGGGTTTTTGCCGCCTGCAGAAAGCCTGAAGATGTTGAGCGACTGATCGATGAGGGTCTGGAAGCCGTGCAACTGGACTACACCGATACGGACAGCATTGCCGCGGCGGTAGATCAGGTGTTAGCGGCCACCAATGGCCACCTGGATGCGCTGTTCAACAACGGGGCCCATGCCATGGGCGGCGCGATCGAAGATACGACCACGGACGGCTTCCGCGCGATCTTCGAGGCAAACTTCTTCGGCTGGCACGAACTGACCCGCCGGGTGCTGCCGGCCATGCGGGCGCAGGGACATGGGCGGATCGTGCAATGCTCCTCGGTCCTAGGGATGGCCGGGTTGCGGATGCGCGGCCCCTATGTCTCGACCAAATTCGCGGTGGAGGGGTATTCGGACGTGCTGCGCCTGGAACTCGCGAACACCAAGATCCAAGTCATCCTGATTGAACCGGGCCCGATCGACACGGCAATCCGGGTGAACGCGCAACCCCACTACGAGGCCTATGTCGAGCGGGAAAACTCTCCTTGGGCCGGTTTTTACAGGAAAACGCTGGAGCCACGCCTCTATGCCCAGGACCCGCCGCCGGACAAATTCGAGCTGCCCCCAAGCGCTGTCACGGCCAAGCTGATCCATGCCGTGGAGAGCCCAAAACCACGTGCGCGCTACTATGTGACGACACCGACCTATATTGTCGGGTTCCTGAAGCGATTGCTGCCGACGCGATGGCTCGATCGTGTGTTGAAAAATAACTAGAAAGAGAGGTCACATGACCGTCCTCGCCTTCATCGCCTGCGCAGCCGTCGCAGGCATCCTGATCTACGGGATCAGCGGTTTCGGCCGGGGCACCATGTCCCCGAAACAACAGAACAAGGTGATGCAATGGCGGATCGCCGCGCAGTTTGTCGCTGTGGTTCTGATTTTGATCGCCGTGACGGCCGGCAGCGATTAAGGCGCAAGCCAAACTACGAGGTGAGTAAATGGTCGTTCTGAATCGCATCTATACGAAGACCGGCGATGCCGGCGAAACGGCGTTGGGCAATGGCGCGCGGGTGGCCAAATACACCCTGAGGGTCAACGCCTACGGCACGGTTGACGAGACCAATGCCACCGCCGGGCTGGCCCGATTGGCAGCAGACGGCCAGATGGATGCGGCGCTGGCCCGCATCCAGAACGACCTGTTCGATTTGGGCGCCGATCTTTGCCGGCCGGAACCAGCTGAGGATTCAAAGGCCGAGTACACGCCATTGCGCATCGTCGAGGGCCAGGTCGAGCGGCTGGAGGCCGAGATCGACGAGATGAACAAGGCGCTGGAACCCCTGCGGTCCTTCGTGCTGCCCGGCGGCTCGGCGCTGTCGGCGCACCTGCACATGTGCCGGACTGTGACGCGCCGGGCCGAGCGTCTGGTGGTGGAACTGGCCACAATGGAGGAGATCAATGCCTTCGCGGTCAAATACCTGAACCGCCTGTCGGACTGGTTCTTCGTGGCCAGCCGCGTCGCAAATGAAAACGGGACGCAGGACGTCCTGTGGGTGCCGGGCGCAAACCGATAAGCGCCCAATGCGTAGCGCTTAATGCCTAGTGCCGGTTCGACAGCCGGCTGTGCATCTGGCAGATCATCTGACTCGCGGTCTTTTCGAACAGGCACGGGATGATCGCGTGCACCAAAGCAGCCCCGCCCGCCAATAACAACCGCGAGGCAAACCACCCGGCAAAGCGCATGTGCTGTAGGTAGCTCTCATCGACGGAGCGCGGGTGGTCGACAAAGACTTGGGTGAAGAACCGGGTCATGATGGATTTCCTTCCGTTAGCTTGATTTCGCAAACCATCGCCCGGATTCACCCGGATATTTTCCCAATTAGCATTGCTTACCAGTTTAAAGTTGGGAGATATTCTCATGGATGACCGAAACACTGGACGAATTTGACCGCGCTATCCTGCGACATCTGCAAAAGGATGCCGCAATAAGCCTGGAGCAACTCGCCGACAAAGTCGCCCTATCGCGCAATGCCTGCTGGCGCCGGGTCAAACGGCTGGAAGCAGACGGCATCATCCGCGCCCGCGTGGCACTGGTCGATCCGGGGCGTGTGGATCTGGGCCTATCGGTCTACGTCCTGGTGCGCACCAACCGCCACGACCCCGAATGGCTCGGCGCTTTTCGCCAGGCCATCGGTCAAATGCCCGAGATTGTGGGCGCCCACCGCATGACCGGCGAGTTGGACTACGTGCTGCGGGTTCGTGTGGCCGACATGGCTGCCTATGACCGGTTCTATCAGCGGCTGATCAGCAAGATCTCTTTGTCCGACGTCTCAGCCAGCTTCGTCATGGAGGATATTGAGGACACCACTGCCCTGCCCTTGTAGGCGGCATCTATCCCTGGCGCCAACTATCCCTGCCGCCGCCTATCCTTGCCGCCGACCGCGGATCGAGATGATCACCGCGCCGCAGACGATCAGCGCCGCACCGATCCACGCGGCCAGTTCCGGGATCACCCCAAAGACGGCGAAGTCCAACAAGCCGGAGAAGATCAGGATCGTGTAGAAAAGCGGCACCAGCAAGCTGGCATCACCTCGCTTCATGGCCTGGATGAGCAAGGCCTGGGCCACAATCATCGTCAGACCGATCGCGGCCATCAGCGCCCAACCCTCGGCCGTGGGCCACGTCCAGAAGAAGCTGGCCACGCTGACCGAGACCAGCATCCCGATCGAGTTGTTGACGAACAGGATGCGCACCGCAGGCTCGGTATCGCTGAGCTTCTTCAGAAAGATCCCCTCCATCCCCATGAACAGCGCGGCTGCGATGGCGATCAGGGCGCCGATCTGGAAGGTGTCACTGCCCGGTTGCGTCAGGACCAAAGCGCCGATCAGCGCGATCCCGGCGGCTGACCAGCGCCAGCGGCCCACCTTCTCGGACAGCAGGAACATCGCCAGAACCATCGTGACCACAGGACTGAGGAACGACAGTGCCGTGGCGCTGGCCAAGGGGATCAGCGCGGCCGCAGCGAACAGACAGGTGCCCGACAACCAGCCCAGCACAGATCGCGCGATGTGATTCGGCCAGTGGGTTCCCTGAAAGTTCGGTCGCAGCACGGCAACCACCACTGAGATGGCAACCCACGCGAACAAAAAGCGCGCCGCACTGATCTGAAAGGGGTGCAGACCCAGCCCATCCGGCTGTGCCCCCAGCAGTTTGGCGATCAGGGTGACCGCCGCCAGAAGCACGCAGGTCGCCAGCATGGCGAGAATGGCGGTGATAGCGGACCCCTTTCCAAGCGGCAGAACAACCGGCGGCATCGTTTGACGCTTATGACAGCCCTAGCTACAGATGCCGGAAAATGGCGATTCGCACTTATGCCGCGTCGTTTTTTCCATAGGGGACTGCGGCTGAAGGCGCTACACCCCAACCAGAATTTCGGCCCACGCCCATTTGCCAGGGCCGCCACCCTTACGGAGGAGAGCTGCGCAATGAAGGTCCTGGTGCCGGTCAAGCGCGTGATCGACTACAACGTCAAAGTCCGCGTCAAAGCGGACAACTCGGGCGTCGATCTCGCCAATGTCAAAATGTCGATGAACCCGTTCGACGAGATCGCCGTGGAAGAGGCGATCCGCTTGAAGGAAGCGGGCAAGGCCGAGGAGATCATCGCGGTCTCGATCGGCGTGGCCAAGGCCCAGGAAACGCTGCGCACCGCGCTGGCCATGGGCGCCGACCGCGCGATCCTGATCGAAGCCGCTGACACCGTCGACACCGACATCGAGCCGCTGGCCGTGGCCAAGCTGCTGAAGGCGGTCATCGACGAAGAGCAGCCCGGCATCGTGCTGTGCGGCAAGCAGGCCATCGACAACGACATGAACGCGACCGGCCAGATGCTGGCGGCCCTGCTGGGCTGGAGCCAGGCAACCTTTGCCTCGGAGATCGAGATGGGCGACGGCTCGGCCAAGGTCACCCGCGAGGTCGACGGCGGCCTGCAGGTCATCGACGTCAAGCTGCCGGCGATCATCTCGGTCGATCTGCGCTTGAACGAGCCGCGCTATGCTTCGCTGCCGAATATCATGAAGGCCAAGAAGAAGCCGCTGGACACCAAGACCCCGGCGGATCTGGGCGTGGACGTGACGCCGCGCCTGGCCATCCAGGTTGTCAACGAACCGCCGTCGCGCAAGGCCGGCGTCAAGGTCGACAGCGTGGCTGAACTGATGACGAAACTGAAAGACGAAGCGGGGGTGATCTGAGATGGCTGTTCTTTTGCTGGCAGAGATTTCCGACGGTGAGCTGTCCATGGACGCCACCGCCAAGGCGGTATCCGCCGTCGCCGGTCTGGGCGATGTGACGCTGCTGTGCGTCGGCGCCACCTGTGCCGCCGCCGCGGCCGAGGCCGCCACGATCGACGGCGTCGCCAAAGTGCTGTGCGCCGAACACGACGTCTACGGCAAGCGCCTGGCCGAGCCGGTTTCCGACCTGATCGTCAGCCTGGCGGGCGATTACGAGGTGATCTGCGCCCCGGCGACCACGGATGCCAAGAACATCATGCCGCGCGTCGCCGCGCTGCTGGATGTCATGGTGATCTCGGACGTGCAGGAAATTGTCGACGCCGCGACCTATGTGCGCCCGATCTACGCCGGGAACGCCATCGCCACGGTGCAGTCCTCGGACGCCAAGAAGGTCGTCACCATCCGGACGGCCAGCTTTGACGCCGCGGGTACCGGCAATTCGGCCCCGGTCGAAAACATCGGCGCCGGCAACGATCCGGCCCTGTCGTCCTGGGTCGAAGACAAGGTCGTCGCCTCGGACCGGCCGGAACTGACCTCGGCCAAGGTGGTGATCTCGGGCGGCCGTGGCCTGGCGTCGAAGGAAAACTTCGCGCTGATTGAAAAGGTCGCCGACAAGCTGGGCGCCGCCACCGGTGCCTCGCGCGCCGCGGTCGACTCGGGCTATGCGCCGAACGACTGGCAGGTGGGCCAGACCGGCAAGGTCGTGGCACCGGATCTCTACATCGCGGTGGGGATCTCGGGCGCGATCCAGCACCTGGCCGGGATGAAGGACTCGAAAATCATCGTCGCCATCAACAAGGACGACGAAGCGCCGATCTTCCAGGTCGCCGACTATGGCCTGGTGGGGGATCTGTTCGACCTGCTTCCTGAACTGGAGCAGGCGCTGAGCTGATCGCGCCCAAAAGACGGCATCTTTAGGGGCGGCCTTCGGGTCGCCCTTTTTCGTTTTGTCACCTCTTCGTCGGCTGGTTAGTCAAACCGGTTTTGGCAAACTGTCCAACCGGGCCTTTGACATGGTTTGCCAACGGACCCCTGCCCGGGTTTGACAAAGTTTGACAGTTCCTCCGCCGGTGAAGCAGCGCGCTCGTCGGAACGGATGATAATATTATCCAAATTGTTCATTCGTCACAGACCGCCCCCCGCTCTCACGGCAAATTCCCTCCAACGACACGGTCAACAAGATGGTTGGAGGCGACGATGAGACACCTGATTCTGGCACTGTTCTTCGCGACGTTCCCGGTAACCGACGCGGTGGCCAAAGTCCTGGGCCGCTGGCAGTGCACCGCCCAGTATCAGGGCGTGCCGCTGCAGGGCCACTACCAGCTGGAGTATTGGACGCGGTCCGGCATCTACGTGCACACCGGCCGTCTGCAGGCCGCCAACGGCACGGTCTATGACTTCGAGGTGCAAAGCGACATCATGGCCGGTGTCGGCGGTGTCTGGCAGAATAACCAGCGCCACCGCGAAGTGCACATGCAGTTTCTGGCCTATCGCGGCGGGTTCCGCATCACCACGGATCGCGCGCGGGTGGATGCACGTTGTGCCATGTGAGCGGGTGCTATTTGAGCTGCGTCATGTGAGCGGGCGCTATTCGGCCCGCGCCGCCACGTTCAGGGTGTAGGGTACGTCGTAGTTCTGCCAAGTCTCCACAGAGACATAATACCGGCTCAGCGAGACCTCCGCGCGGTAGGTATTGTCGGGAAAAGCAGCATCCCTCAACGGGAAGATCCGCGTCCCCAGCTCGTCCCAGACCTCTAATTTGACGGAACTGCCATCCACATTGACGGCCAACTCTCCCTTAAAGCCCTCGGGGAATGTGAAGGTGAAGAAATCGTCGTCGTCCTTGATGGTCTTTCCACGGATCGACACACCGACCGGGATCACGTTTGCGGTGGCGACGGTGTCGTTCTCCTCGATCTCGGCACCTTCGGCGGCGACCAGCGGCCCGGTCACAACGGGCACCGGCTGAGTGGCGGGCGAATTGGTGGAGCTGACCTCTGCCTGGCCCGACTGCGTGCCGACGCCTTGACCGCCGCCGGTTGGTGAGTTGCCCGACTGTTGTTCGCCCGTTGCCACTTGGGGGCCGGTGGCCGATACGCCTGTCGCTGCCTTCTCCGGCACGAAGATGGGTAGTGCAAGGAAGACGGCGCCGATCAGGAAAACCAAGAGCCCGGCCGAGGATGACTGGAACTTCAGCCCGAAAAGCTCGATCTTTGCGGTGTCGCCCTCTTCCTTTGGGCGGAAGATCAGCCACAGCCCGGCCAGCGCAAAGATGCCGCCTGCCGCCATCAATGCGAGCAGTTTCGTCCCGTCCAGCGCCACAATATCCATTTACCCCACCGCGATCCGGCACGCTTAAAGGTCAGCTTGGGCGCAATGGTGCCAACCAATAGGCTGTAAGACAAGCGCGGGATGCCCGTTATGCGCGAGTGGCGGATTGGGGATGTCGGCGGGCTGGGCGGTATTTGGGCACTGTCTGGGCGTTATTTTGACGTTATCCTGGCCCTAAAAGTCGCGTTTCCACTGCACGCCGACCGAGGTGCCGCCGCCGCCCTCGATCTCGGCCTCCAGTTCGATGTCCTCGAAGACCTCGACCTCGACCGAGACGGAGGTACCGCCGTCCCCGCCCAGCGATTGGCGCGTGCCGACCCAAACGCCTTCGGCGACCTCTTTGCCCAGGCCGATGGCGGCGTTGCCGCGGGCGTCTTCCTCGATGCGCAGCTGGTCCAGGCCAACCGCGCCGCGCACCTTGTCCAGCGTGCCGCCCCCGCCATCCATCAGCGTCGCCATGCCCAGCGCCAGGGACAGCGCCTGGCTGCCGCTGAGCGCCTGACTGGATTTGCCGAAAAGGGTGCGGGGCAGCACCTCGTCCTCGGGCAGGCTAGGGGTCGAGGTAAAGCTGAGCTCGGGCGCCGAGGCGGGGCCATCGACGACGATGCGACCCACCAGATCGCCGGTGTCGCGGGCCAGGACGACGTCGATCTGCGGGTCGATCACGGGCCCACCGTCAAAGTCGATGCGCCCGCGCGTCAGGTCAAAGTCCTTGCCGATCAGGCTGAGGACACCCCGCACCCGTTCGATCCGGCCGGAGATGCGCGGCTCGGCCGCGTTACCGCGGATGGCCAGGTTCAGCTGCCACTCGCTGTCCAGACCCCGGCCACGCACAAAAACGCGCCCAGGCGCGGCGACGTCCAGGTTCAGCGAGACGGTGCTGCCGCTGTCGTCCTGCTCGGGCGGAGGGGCCCCCTTGATCTCGACATCGCCCAGCGTCACGATCGAGGGCGGATTGGCGTTGACCAGCCTGATCTCGGCCTCGGTAATCGTCAGGTCCCCGGTGACGGCAAGCGCCGTCATCGGCCCCCTGACCGCGATGTCGCCATCGATGCGCGCCAGGGCATCATCGCGGCGCACCAGCACCGCGCGGTCCAGCCGGGTGGCAATGTCCAGGCCTGAGGCATCCAGCGCCAGGCGCCCGTCCACGGACACCCTGCCATCCGCCCCGTCCGAGCCTTCCAGGCGCAGCCGCAGGTCCCCGTCACTGCCCAGTTCAGTGCCGACGGTCAGATCCGTCAGGATCGTGCCCAGGTCCAGGTTTTGATAGCCGCCATCGGTCAGGCCGATCCGGCCGGTCAAAGCGGGGGCGGAGATATCGCCGGACACGCCCAGATCGATATCCGCCTGCCCGGTCAGCACATGGCCCGGCGCAGGAACCAGCGCCCAGAAGCGCCCGACCTCGCCCTGCCAGCGGAGCGCGCCGTCAATGGGGCCGCTGCTGGCCAGCCCCGGCAGCCCGCCCTGCACCGCGATGGGCAGCGTCGCCTGCAGGCTGATCGGCTGGCCGAAGTTGCCGCTGACCTCTGCCTCAACCGCCGCACTGCGCCCGGCCCAGTCCAGACGCGCGGCTAGGTCCAGATCCTGGCCCGCATCGACGCCTTCAAAACGGACGGCAGTGCCGGTGATCGTGGCCGTGGCACGCGCCCGGCGGGTATCGAAGCTCGCCTGCATCTCCACCCCGCCCTGCGTCAACGGCACATCGGCCAGGCGTTGCAGGACGCCAAGATCGGGGGCCGATATCTGCAGATCCCCCGCCACCGGGCCACCAAAACTCGTGACATTGCCCAGGATCCGGCCCCGATCCGGCAGCGCGATATCAATCCCCTGCAGGGCGGTGGTGCCACCGCGCGATGTAATCTGCAGCGGCGCGTTCAGGGAGATGCGTTCTTCGGCCAGGCTGGCGTCCAGCCGCATCACCCGGGCCCGGACATCCGGCCCGCCGACATTCGCCGTGGCCGCCAGCGCCAGGTTGATCGGATCCTCGCCCAACTGTCCGGCTACATCCGCGGTCAGTGCCAATCCGGACAGCGGACCGCGGACCGTCGATTGCACCGTCGACAGTTCGATCCCGCCGCTGCTGACCCCGCTGGCATTCAGGCTGGCCTGTACCGCCGGCGTGCCCAGCACATCCGCCAAGCGGGCTTGCAGGCGCGCCTGGGCCACGCGCGCATCCGCCGCCCGCACGCCCGACAGGCGCAGGTTCAGGCTGGCTGCTTGCTTGCCATCAGTTGCACTCAGCGTCAGATCGCCCGCGCCACGACCGGCCAGGTCGGTCCCCACCACGGGGCGCAGCGCCGCCAGATCGTCGATGCCCAGATCCAGGCGACCGTCAACCAACGGGCCGTCGGTGGCAATTGCCAGGTCACCCGCCGCCCTCAGCCCCAATGCCGCCGCGTCCAACCCGGACAGCGTCAGCAAGGGGGCATCAAACACGAAGCCTGTCGCCACCCGGGCGGTGCCATAGGGGCCGCCGGTCGTCGTGACCTCGACGGTGCCGGCAGGTGCTGCGCCTATCTCGACGTCGTGGGCCAGATCGACCCGGCCATAGGCGACGTTGTCAAAGGTCAGGCCCGCCAAGGCCGCGCGCCCGACGATCTGCAGGATGCCGTCATTGACGGTAACTTGCCCGTCGGCGCCCAGCACGCCGTCCAGCGGCACGTCGTAGACCGCAGCGACCGGGCCCAACTGGGGCGTCGCCACGTCATAGGTGATCGCCCCATCCATCTGGGCGGTGTCAAACGTGCCGGACGCCCGGACGTTCAGCAGGGGCGAGATCAGCTGGGCCAATGTCAGATCCAGCACGTTTTCCTGAAAGGTACCATCAGCGGTCACGCGCGCCGTGGGCAACAGGTCCGGGCCGATCCGGTCCAGCCTGAGGCGTCGAGCGTCCGCTGCAACCTGGTAGGTGATCGCGCCCTCAGCCTCGGTGACCGCGCCGACGACAGCCAAGCGCTGCGCGTCCGCCAAGGGATGGCGGAAGCTGACCAGGCGGATGTCCAGATCGGCCAGGGTGCCGGTCTCGCTGCGGGTCACGTTGGCGCTGCCCGCGATCCCGCCCTCAACCTCGATCCCGTAGGCAGCGGTGACGGGCGCGATCTGGGGCGCGGACAGCGACAGATCCAGATCGGCGGTTTGGCTTTCGATATCCGCAGTACCGGAGGCGACAACGTTCAGCGGGTCCGACGACAGGGCCAGTTGCGATAGCCGCAGATCGCTACCGGTCAGCGAGGCGCTGAGCGCAATCTCGGCATCGCCCACGACCTCGGCGGTAATCCGGTCCAGACGCAGCGCCCGCGCGATCCCGTTGATCGCCATGTCGGTGCGGGTCTGTGCAGTCGCGGCGGTATCCTGGGGCTCCTGGGGCGTTATCTGGCTGACATCGACGCGCAGGGTGGCGGACTGAAAGGCCGTGGGCCCGGTCTCCAACCCATCGATCGTCAAATCGCCGAGTGCGGCAAAGCTGCCCGGTGCCCCGGTCAGCCGACCCACGAAGCCCAGCCCGCCAAAGTCGACGCCGTCGAAGGGTTCGGCCAGGCGCGACCCAGCCCGCAGGTCCAAGGCCAGATCTGCGGCGGCTGTGGACCGGGTGAACGTGCCTTCCGCGGCCAGATTGAAGTCGGGCGAGGTGATGCGCGCCTCGTTGATCTGGATGGTGGTGTCCTCACCCTCGCTCAGGTTCACGATGATGGCTGCCTGATCGCCCAGCAGGGTTGCGATCTGCGGGTCCAGTTGGGGGCCGGGCTGCACCTGGACGCGCGCGTCCACGTTCAGCGGCCCCTGATAGGCGATGGTGGCCTGGCCGGTGGCGGCAACGGTGTCGGCCAGGCTGAGATCCAGCGCGACGCGCCAATCCTGCGGCGGGCCTTGGGCGGTCAGGGTCAGGGTAGTCGCGGCATCCTCAGGCAGGCCGCTGAGCGCGGGGATCACGCCGCCTGCGCCCTCCTCGACCGTCAGGTCCACGGCCAGGGTCGCGGTGGTGAAGACCCGCTCGTAGGACAGGGCGATCTGGCCCATCACCTGATCGGTGCGCGCGATGGTCAGCTGGGCCGCCTGCACGTCGCCTTCATCGATCAGCGACCCCTCGGCGTTGAAGGCCATGGCGTGGCCCAGCACGGGCTGACCCAGCGAGACGCCCTCCAACAGCAGGCGGTCGACCCGTAGCGTCAGGGGACTGCGCGGCCAGGCGATCTCGGGGATCAGGGGGGCGTTGGGGTCTTCGGGTTCGGCCTCGGCGTCATCGGATGGCGGCACGATGGGGCGGCGCGTGATGCTGACGCCGCGCATGGCCAGTTCCTGGAAGACAACCTCGCCGCTGGTCAGGCGGCCGCTGTCCCAGGCAAAGTCCAGGGCGTCGGCGCGGAACCAGACGCCTTCGGCATCGGCGATGGTCAGACCGCGGATCGAGGTGGCGCCATCGGCGGTGTCCTGGATCTCCTCGACGGTGATCTCAAAGACGCCCTCGGTCGACAGCTGGTCGATCAGGAACTCGATCATCGTGTTGCGGAAACCGGACAGCGAAAACAGGGCCGAGGCCGGCACCGTCAGCGCCACCAGGAACAGGAATGCCAGGGCAAGTCTGCGCATCAGAAGGCCTGTCCGATGGAGAAATAGATCTGGAAGGCGTCATCGGCGTTGCGGGGATTCAACGGCAGGGCCACGTCTACCCGAATGGGACCGGCGGGGGAGTAGTATCTGAAACCCAAGCCCGCCGCGACCTGCATCCCTTCGTCGAAATCGGGAAAGCTTTGTTCGGACACCGCGCCCGCCTCCACGAACAAAACCCCGCCGAAATCGCCGAACAGCCGGGCGCGCAATTCGGTGCCCAGCTCCAGCGCCGACAACCCACCCGTGGGGTCGTTCTGCGCATCGAGGGGCCCGACAAAGCGCTGGGCAAAGCCGCGGACCGACCCTCCCCCGCCCGAGTAAAGACGCCGGGTCTGCGGCACGTCTGACAGATCACCCGCCAGGATCGACCCCAGCCGCGCGCGCCCCGCCAGGATGTAGTCCTGCTCGCCCGTGATGTCGTAATAGGCCGAGCCCTGCGCATCGATGGACAGAAAGTAGGCCCCTTCGTCATCGAACACCCCGGCATAGGGCACCAGATCCAGCCGGGCACGGGCGCCTTCCGTCGGGTTTAGCGGATCGTCCGAGCCATCATAGCTGGCGAACAAAGGAATACCCCCCAGGAACGCCGTCTGCTCCTGGCCCTGGTCCGTGATCAGGCTGGCCTCGCCCAACAGGCCCGCCCCCACGATCCAGGTGGGTGACAGTTTGCGCTGCAGCCCGATTGTAGCGGTCGCCGTGAGGTCATCGAAGGCATCGTCTTCTTCCCGCGACAGGGTGAACGTGCCCAACAGGTCCTGGCCCGGGCGCATGTATTGCGGCTCGCGATAGCCGACACCCAGGGACTGCAATTCGATACCGGCCTCTGCGGCCAGGGTCAGCGTCTCGTTCTCGCCATAGAGGTTGCGGTGTTCAAACCCGCCCCGGACCGACGGCCCGTCATCGGTGGAGAAGCGCGCCCCAGCCGAGACGGTGCGGAACGGGCGCTCCACGGCGACGACACGGATGGGCAGCGCCGCCGGTCCGCCACCCGGAGGGGCCGTCTCCGGCAGCGCGACCCGCACGGTCGAGAACAGATCTGTGCCCAGCAGCGACTGCTGGTAGCTGCGGATCGCAGCCAGATCGACGACCTCACCTTCCTGCCAGGGAATGTAGGTGCGCAGATAACGCTCACGCACGTCCTCCAGGCCCTCGTAGGCGATGGCCCCGTAGACGACCAGCGGCCCCGTCGCCAACGGCGATTCGATCTCCAGCGTGTCGGCATCCAAATCCGCGATAGCCCGGCGTTTGCCGTTGGCCGCATAGGCGTAACCCTGCCGTTGCAAAGCCGTCAGGGCAGCCGCCTCGGCGGCGACGATGGGCTCGGCAGCAGCCGCTTGACCGACGGGCGAGCCCAGGTCCTCGGCCGGCGGCAGCGTCGCCTGCCCGGACGGGTCATCCAACAAGAAGTCGTGTCGGGTCAGCATGAACTCCGGCCCCGGGGTCACGTCGATGGTGACGGCGGCCATCTCGGGCGCCTCAGGGTCCGCATCCTCGGCCCGCGGCAGACGCTCGACCTGAACCGCCACGTCACCACGGTAATACCCGCGAGAGCGCAGAATCCGTTGAATAACATCGACATCACCCTCGGCCCGCCGACGCAGAAAGGCCAGGCTTTGCGCCCCGTCTTCCTGCCGGCGATAGACCGCCAGGGCGTCCTCGGCCAGGGCCGTCATCTCTTCGTTTGGCAGACCGTTGATCGTGACTTCATAGGTGACAGCCGTCTCCGGCGCTTCAAAGACGGGGCGGTCCAGTTTGTCATCGCTGGCGCAGCCCGCCAGCGCGGCGACGACACACAAAATCCAAAGCTGTCGCCCCATTCGCCACATGGCCCCAACCTAGCTGGCCACGACCGCCTGCGAAACAACGATCCGAGGGGCATAGGCGCATAAACGAACTTTTAGGTCGGGCCGTCTAACGATTGCCGCCGGAATATACCTGCTGAGGGGCATCGAATGAGCAATCCGGCTGATACTTTCCGGCAGGAGGCAAACGACATCCTCGAAACACTCGAGGATAACCTGCTGGAACTGGAGTCCGATCCCGGCAACCGCCAGATGGTCGACACCCTGTTTAGGGGTCTGCACACGATCAAGGGCTCGGGGGAGATGTTCGGATTCTCGGCCCTGGCCAAGTTCGTGCACCACCTGGAGAGTGCCTATGATCTGGTCCGCAACGGCAAGAAGGAGGTCACGCAAGAGCTGATCGATTTCTCGCTGGGGTCGCGGGACCATATCGCCGCGCTGCTGGCCGCTGGCCAGGATGAGAAAGCGGCTGAGGAATTGACCAGCGGGCAGACCCACGCCGACCTGCTGACCCGGATCGAGGCCTTCAATGGCAGCGGTGGCGACACCGGCGCTGCCGAGGCGGAGACAGCCCAAGATGGCAGCGATGCGGATGGCGAGACCAAGACCTACGAGGTCTACTTCAAGCCCGAGCCCACTGCGCTGAAGAACGGCATGCGCCCGGATCTGGTGGTCTTCGAATTAGCAGAGCTGGGGCCCTGCGAATCAGAGGTGATGGCCGACCACGTGCCGCCGCTGGAAAAGATGGATGCCGCCGAAAGCTATCTGGCCTGGCGCTTTACGCTGGAGACGGCGGAACCGCGCGACCGGGTCGAGCAGGTATTCCTGTTCTTCGATGACGGTGACATCGAAATCTCCGAAGGCGCCTCCGACAGTGGCGCAACCGAGCCCGAGGCGGAGTCCGGCGCGCAACCTGGCGCGGACGCGTCGGCGTCAACTGCCGCAAAAGCCGACAAGCCAAAGGCGGCGCCGCCCGCCGGCAAGGCCCAGGCAATGGGCGAATCGGTGCGCGTGCAGGCGCATCGCCTGGACGAGCTGATGGATCAGTTAGGCGAATTGGTGATTGCCCAGGCTAAGCTGAACCAGATTTCAGAAAAGATGGGCGAGACCGGCCTTGCCAGCGCCGCCGAGGAGATTGAGCGGCTGGTGACCGGCATGCGGGATGCAACCCTGTCAATCCGCATGCTGCCGATCGCCGGTGTCTTCGGAAAGTTCCGCCGGGTTGTGCGCGATTTGGCCTCGGAGCTGGGCAAAGACATCGAGCTGGTGACCGAGGGCGGTGAGACCGAGCTGGACAAGAACATCATCGACCGGCTGTCCGAGCCGCTGGTGCACATCGTCCGGAACTCGGCCGACCATGGTATCGAAGATGCCGAGACCCGCAAGCAATCCGGCAAGTCGGAAACGGCGACGCTACGCATGGAGGCGCGCCAGACCGGTGGCGAGGTACATATCTCGGTCCATGACGATGGCGGCGGGCTGAAGACCGACAAGATCCGCGCCCGCGCGATCGAACGGGGCCTGATAGAAGCCGACGCCGATGTCTCTGACGAGGCCGTGCATCAGCTGATCTTTGCCCCCGGCTTCTCAACGGCCGAGGCGGTGACCAGCGTCTCTGGCCGCGGGGTCGGGATGGACGCCGTGCGCAGCTTCATCGAAGACCTGCGCGGCGCGGTCGAGGTGAAATCGGAAACCGGCAAGGGCACATCCATCACCCTGCGCCTGCCGCTGACGCTGGCGATCATCGACGGCCTGCTGGTGCGCGTGGCCGACGGCGACTATGTCCTGCCGCTGGCCAGCGTGGAGGAATGCGTCGAGCTTTCCGCCGATATGCTGGGCGAAAACCGCCAGCGCTCGATCCTGAACATTCGCGACGAGCTGGTACCGTTCCTGAACCTGGCCGAGGTGTTCGAACTTGACGATGGCCGCGACCGCAACCGCGTGGTGGTGGTGAACGGCGATGGCCGCCGGGTGGGCCTGATGGTCGATGACGTCATCGGCCAGCACCAGACGGTGATCAAGTCGCTCAGCGCCTACCACCGCGGCGTCGAAGGCCTGGCAGGCTGCACCATCTTGGGCGACGGCTCCGTCGCCCTGATCATTGATCCGGCCGCGCTGGTAAAAAGCGTCGGCATTCTTACCCGCGAGGCTGCGTAATGACTGCAACAATGCCGGAAACCCAAAATCCTGAAGGCCAGGGCAGCGACGAAACCTTCATGGCGCTTACGTTCGAGCTTCAGGGCGAACGCTTTGCCGTCGATGTTGGTATCGTGCAGGAGGTGATCGACCCCCTGCCTGTCACAGTCGTCCCAAAGACCGATCCGTTCGCGCCTGGCATGATCAATGCGCGCGGCTCTGTCGTGCCGGTGATAAACCTGAAGCACCGCCTGGGCATGCCAACCACTGAACAAACGGCCGAGACGCGCTTCGTCGTCATGGAAACCGAGTTCGGCGAGGATCGCACCCGGTTCGCCGTCATCGCCGACAGCGTGCACGAGGTCATGGAAATCAACGAAAGCCGCATCCAGGCCGCCCCGGAATTGGGCATGAAATGGCCGCCGGACTACATCCGCGGCATCGCCAACACGGCCAATACGCTGCTGATCTTTCTGAACCCGAAGACCGTCTTCCAGCCGATTGGGGCGGTCTGACAACAGAACCCCGCGTTCAACCGGGAAAACGCCTTTCTTCGCCCCGCGCCTAGTCGGCGCCATCGCATTCATGTCGCCCCAGGAGGCACAGACAACGATGTTTAGATCACTACCGATTTCGGTCCGTTTGCTAGGTGGGTTCGGCCTACTGGTCCTCGTCCTGGCTAGCATTTCGGCCTATGCGTTCTTTGCAATCAATCAGATTTCAGAAAAATTCGGCGGTTACCGGACAACGGCGACACAGGAACTGTCGGCCGCATATCTGGCCGAACGCATTCTTTTGGCGCGCGTTGCCGCAAAGGACTACATGATCGCACCGTCGGACGCACAGGCGAGCAAGGTCGAGAGCGAGCTTAACACGCTCAGTGCGCTGGCAACCGAAACGGCGACGCTCTTCGCGGGTAGCCCGGCACAGCAAGAGCAACTGGCGCAGATCGAACAGCAATTGATCGCCTACGTCACGGCATTCGGCGATTACGTTGTTCTACAGCAAAACTATGACGCGGCCGCCACTGCGCTGGCCAGCACGGGCACCGAGGCGCGCAAGACTGTGACCGAAATGCTGGAGGCGACGAACGCGGCCGGGCAGCTCGACCTGGTCTATGTTTCCGCCCTGGCCCAGCAACAGCTGATCCTGACCCGGTTATACGCTGAACGCTTTCTCCTGACACGCGACGCAGGCGACTTAGAGTCCGCGGCCAGTAACCTTGTCGAAACGAAACAGCACCTAGAGCAGTTGAAGGCGACGGTGACGGATTTCACGCTGGTCCTCAGCGTGGACAAAGTGTTTGAGGTGATGGGACGCTTTGAGGCAAGCCTGACCGGCGCGTCCGATGCCCTCGCCGCGCTGGACGAGACACGCCTTAACCGCCTAGACGTGATCGGCCCCCGGCTGGTTGCGGAAACCGATGCGATGATCGCCGCCACGGACGTGGCGCAGAAATCAATCGCCGAAGAGTTCTCGGCGACGATCGTGCGCGCCGAGGTTAACATTGCAGTTGCGGCCGGTACCGGGGTGTTGTTGGCCATATTGCTGACTGTCCTGTTGACCCGCTCGTTCTCGCGCCCGATCCGCCAGATGGTAACCAACGTTGAAATGCTGGCCGAGGGTGATACCGATGTCAACGTCGTCCGCAGCGGCACAGGCGGCGAAATCGGTCACGCCGAGGATGCCGTGGCCCGCATGTCCGACAACCTGCGGGAGCGTACCGAAGCGGCCTCACGCATTGCAGCGGGCGACTTGATCGCGGATATGAGCAACGTGTCGGAACGTGACCGGCTTGGGCTTGCTCTCCGAGACATGTTGCTCAGGTTGCGCGACGCCATCGGCAAGATGAGCGGCAGTTCGGACCAGGTGTCGTCCTTTGCCAACAGCATGAGCCTGACGGCCGACAAGTTGAGCGATGGCGCGCAGCAACAGGCTGCAGCGGCTCAGCAGGCCGCGGCCGCGGTCGAAGAGATGACGGCCAATATCCGTCAGTCGGCTGACAATGCCGAGCAGACCGAGAAGATCGCCAACCAGGCCGCAGGCGAAGCTCAAAAGTCTGGCGAAACCGTGGGCGAAGCGGTTGAGGCCATGAAGACCATCGCCGAAAAGATCACGATCGTGCAGGAGATTGCCCGACAGACCGATCTGTTGGCCCTGAACGCGGCCGTTGAAGCTGCGCGCGCCGGCGAACACGGCAAAGGCTTTGCCGTTGTCGCCAGCGAGGTGCGCAAGCTGGCCGAACGCAGCCAGCAGGCAGCTCAGGAAATCGGGCAACTGTCGACGCATACGGTCAATATCTCGGGCGAGGCGGGGCAGATGCTGGAGTCCTTGGTGCCCAATATCCAGCGCACGGCGGACCTGGTCCAGGAGATCACGGCCGCAACCCGCGAACAGAACATCGGTGCCGAGCAGATCAACGAAGCGATCCACAATCTGGATCAGGTGATCCAACAGAACGCCAAGGCATCGGAAGACGCGGCGGAGACGGCGGACAAATTGGCCGCGCGCGCAGAGGATATGCGGTCGGCTGTCGGGTACTTCCAGATGCCAGGTGCGGTACCCGGTTCAGCCGACAAGGTGGCGGCGCCAGCCAAGCCGGCGGCTGTCGCAAAACCGACGGCGACCGCAACGAAACCTACGGCCTTTCAAAAACCAGCAGAGCCAAAGCACGGTACCAAACCGGCAGTGACAGAAGCGGCCAAGCCTCAAGCCAAACCGGCAGCCGCGCCAGAAAGTGACGAACCGTCTAAGGACCAGGCGGCCGCCACAGTGCGCTCGACCGCATCCGCAGCCCCGGCCGCACCCGTAGCAGCAGCAAGTGCCGGTGGCTTTGATCTGGACCTGGGTGCGGACGACGTGAGCGACGACGACTTTCACGCCTATCAGGGGTAAACGATGTTGACCTATGCAGACACCACGGCGCCAGAGCAGACTGGCCAAACCAGCCCGTTCTCGGTCGAGGATATCGCAGGCACGTATCTGACATTTGACCTGGCCGGTCAGGTTCTGGGCGTCGATGTGACGAACGTTCGGGAAATTTTGGATCAGGCGACAGTGCGTCTTTTGCCAAACGCGCCGCACGATATCGAAGGCATTGTCGACATCCGCGGTCAGTCAATTCCGGTCGTGGATATGGGATCAAGGCTGGCGCTGCCGCGGCAGGACGATTCCGAAGACACCCGGATTATCGTTTTCGAGATCTCCCGCAGCGGCAAGGTTTGCCCCATTGGTGTCGTTGCCGACAAGGTTCGTAACGTTGCACAGATCCCGGCGGAAGCGATCGAGGCACCGCCCGACACACTGGAGAGCAATTGGCAGGGATCGGTGCTGCGTGCCGTTGCCCGTCAGGATGATTCATTGATCCTGCTGCTGGACATTGCAATGGTTCTGGGTGCGGAAGACGCCGCCTTCAGCACCGAATTCGTCTGAGGCAAGGCGCATGGGAGCAGCACTGCGCCAAGAGTCGGCACGCGATCATCGCCCAACACCCAGCGACATCGCGCGTTTGAACGCGATCTCCAGCCGCGAGGCAGGGATCATTTTGGGGCCGGACAAGGCTGACTTTCTGTCAGCCCGCCTGAGCCGCATCGTCAAATCGGTAACACCCGAAGGTTACGGCGCCTATTGCGGCTTGCTGGAAGGCGCGGGTGGCAGCGACCACGTACGCACATTTCTGGAAGCGATCGCCACGCACACTACCAGTTTCTTCCGCGAGAAAGGCCAGTACGAGTGGCTTGACAGCACCGGTTTCCGCGAGCTTTGGGACATGGGCGCAGGTAAAGCGCGCGACCTTGTGATCTGGAGCGCGGCCTGCTCAACAGGCCAGGAACTCTACACGGCGATGCTACAGGCCAAGGCGTCATCGAAGGGGGATTTGGCATCGCTGCGGGTCAAGGGCGTCGGAACCGATCTTTCCCAGTCCGTGGTCGCAGGCGCACGTCGTGCGGTCTACGACACGACGGAGATCTCGGGCATTCCGTTGGAGCTGCGCAAGACATATCTGCTGTCCGCGAAATCCGGCGACGGGCGGCACCGGATCGGCCCAGAGATCCGCGCCCTGACGGACTGGCGCACGGCAAATCTGACAAAACGCGAGTCGCTCTCGGGCATAGAAGCGGACGTCGTCTTTCTTCGGAACGTCCTGATCTACTTTGACGAGCCGACCCAGGTAGCCGTGCTGCGCAATGTGCTTTCCCGCCTGCGGCCCGGCGGCTTTCTGCTAACCGGTCACAGTGAAACTGCGAGCGCCCGAGAGATCGGGCTAAGCGTCGTTCGACCCGCGATCTATCGCAAGGAAAAGACATGAGATCCGCCAGGCCCTATCGCGTTCTAATCGTCGATGACTCGGCCGTTGTGCGCGAGACGCTGTCGTCTCTAATCTCGCGGCACCCACAGCTGGAAGTGATGGCGACGGCACGTGATCCCTTCGACGCCGCGGAAAAGATCCGGGCCGAGGTGCCCGATGTCATCACCCTGGACGTCGAAATGCCCCGGATGGACGGGATCTCGTTCCTGAAGCGCCTGATGGCGCAACGTCCGATCCCAGTGGTCATCTGCTCCTCGCTGGTCGGTGAGGGTACCGAGACCCTGTTGGCGGCCATGGAGGCCGGCGCGGTTGACATTGTTCAAAAACCGGTGGTCGGCACCCGCAAGTTTCTGGAAGAATCCGCGATCCGGATCCAGGACAAAGTGCTTGGCGCGGCCCAGGCACGCCTGTCATCCCGCCGTCAATCCGGGCCAGCCCGCCGTCCTGCGGGCGCGGGGCAATCGCGCGCAGCAATGGTCAAGACGACCCAGACAATCGTGGCAATCGGCGCATCGACCGGCGGCACCGAAGCGCTGCGAGAGATCTTGACAGGACTGCCGCCATTTTCACCGCCGATCTTGATCGTGCAGCACATGCCGGAACACTTCACGGCTGCCTTTGCGCAACGCCTGTCGCAGCAATGCCAGATAACCGTTCGCGAGGCGCGCGATGGCGACCGGGCCCTGCGGGGTCAGGCGCTGATTGCGCCAGGCGACAAGCATATGATGCTGAAACGAAGCGGCGCCGAGTACGGTGTTCAAGTGGCGGAGGGACCCTTAGTCAGCCGCCACCGTCCTTCGGTCGATGTCCTGTTCAAGTCAGTCGCAAAATATGCAGGAAAGAACGCCGTCGGCGTCATTTTGACCGGCATGGGCAGCGATGGCGCAAAGGGCCTGAAAGAGATGCGCGACGCGGGCGCGCATACCATCGGACAGGATGAGCGTTCCTGTGTTGTCTACGGCATGTCTCGAGCAGCCAAGCAGGCGGGTGGCGTCGTCGACGAGTTGCATATCTCTGAGATTGCCGAAGTTCTGGTTGAACTGGGCAAGGAACGCGCAGCCTAGGCGCTGTGACTAGCAATACTGTTTTCGCGCACGTCCCGACGACGTGCGCGACCTAGTTTCCAGATTGTGATCGTGATGACCCTGCCGTTCGCTGGCAGCCCTTAGGCTGCCTGACGACGCTGGATCAATCGGTTGTGAGCCTCGCGCTCTGCGTCGACTGTGTAGATTTTCCAGACCTCTTCGAAGATCGGGTCAACGGGATCAACACTCGCAATGTCCGCATAGACACCTGCGAGCTCTGACCGAAGACCGAACACGACACTGCGCGTTTGATCGGCGGTGGCACCGGCAAAGTCCATGGCCGCCGCCGCGTCGCCAAAACGTTTCGCTAGGGTCGAAGTACACCACTCGGCAAATTCAACTTGGTACAGTTCGGCACAGATGCCTCTTAGATCGTCGGCCACATCTTCATCAGCCGACCAAAGGGCACCGGCAAACTGCGAAATCACTGCGCCACGGATCGATGCAAACACCGCGGTTCGCGCACTGTTATCTGCGCCAGCCACTTCGCCGATCGTCGCAACAACGGCGGACGACGCCGCGGCGACATTCTCCAGGCTGCTATCGGTGTCGTCAAAAAGCGCTTTGGTTTGCGCGCTAATCAGGGTCGACATCAACGCCGCCTGTTCCGGTGGCTGCTTATCCGGATACGCCAACAGGGCGTCCAGATGGTTGACGCGCTGCCCCATGCCGTCGCGAATCTGCAGCGCACTCAGCATCGACGACATCGCGGCCGCTGTCCGCTTTTGTAACTGCGCCAGCGCAATCTGCGGCTTGGGTGCGTCAGAACGGTCAGGGGTCTTCGAAGCGGCCATGACCGCGGAAAATTGCCCAGCGTTTTCCGATCCGACGGATGCCTCTAGACGATCAGAGAGCGCGCCAACGTCCACCGGCGTGTCCGTTTCTGGCGCAGTCCAGGGACTGGAAATCGCCATGCGGGCCACACGAAGTTGTGCGAAAGCGACGTCCAGACCGGTCTCGAGCCTGGGAACCTCGCGGGCCAGCGCCCCTCCCAGTCCGGCCAATGCGGCCGAAATCTCGGAGGCGGAGCTTGCTTGATAAGCTTTCTCTGACATGGCTTCGTGATAGGCGGCAATCGTTGCCAAATGGTATGCTGCCCACCACCCAAACAGTGGCGCTTTCGCATCGGCGGAAACCCGCTGTTAAGCGCTCTCGCCTATCCCTCCCGTGTCATCCACCACGAGGAGAGCAGATCAGTGGCCGCAACATCGTCTACCGACCAGGACATGGCCGAACTTGTCGTGCCGGCGGAACTATCCCCCGCTGACGCCGAGGATGTTCGGGCTGAGGCGCTTGAAAAGCTGAAAGCCGCGCAAGAAGGCGGCACGCCGCTAGCCATAGCGCTGGACGGGTCGCGGGCAGCGCCCTGTGCAATTCAAATCCTTGTGGCCACGAAGCATTCGGCAAGAGGTGCGGGCGTACCCGTCGTCTTTGCCGCCGAAACGACGCAAGTGCTCGATTCGCTGGGCCTGGAAATTGGGAGTGATCGTTAAAATGTCGAAGACGATTTTAACTGTGGACGATTCCAAAAGCATTCGCGAAGCGGTGCGCTTTTCGCTGGAGCCGTTGGGCTATGCGATCGTCGAGGCTGAGGACGGTGTCGAGGGCATCGACCAGCTGAAGAAAGAGAAGGTCGATTTGGTCATAACTGACCTCAACATGCCGAACATGGACGGCCTGGAGTTTATTGCCGAGGTTCGCAAGGATCCTGCCCACAATGGCCTGCCATTGGTAATGCTGACCACGGAGGGTCAGGCCGAAAAAATGCGGGCTGGTAAGCAGGCCGGTGCCTCGGGTTGGATCGTCAAGCCGTTCAATGAGTTGCAGCTCGAACTAACGGTCAAAAAGTTCATCGGCTAAGCGCGTGATGCGCATTCGATAGTATCAGGAGTAAAGCGTATGCAGGATCAAAACTTCACTGACTCCGAATTGTTGGAGCGGCTGCACATCGGGCTGAAGAACGATTACATCGCGCCGTGGTTTCAACCGGTGATGGACCCGGCTGGTGTCAACATGATGTCGGCGGAAGCGTTGCCCCGGTTCATCGATCCGGAATACGGCGTCATCTCTCCCATGACGTTCTTGGACGTTGCGATGCGCAACGACCTGCTGGCGCCGATTGGTGAGGTTCTGCTGACGAAGACCTGCAAGGCCTATCGGGAATGGGCCGATCGCGACATCGCGCCAGAGCTTGTCACCATCAACCTGTCGGGCGACGAATTGCGCACAGAAGGTGTGGTCGAGCGGATCTCTGCCGCTCTGTCCGAGGCCGGGATCAAGCCGCATAATCTCGGCATCGAGGTCGCCGAATCCGTTGCCTTTGACGATGGCCATACGGTCGCCCTGGCGGCGATCGAAGGCTTCACTGCGCTCGGTGTGCGCGTCATCGTCGATGACCTTGGGGTGGGTAAAGTTGATCCCGGAAACTTGGTGAAGCTGAAGGCTAGTTGCGCCAAGATCGATCGGATGACCGTCAGCCAACTAGGCGAAAGCGACGATGCCTTCGATCGCGTGAAGCACCTGGCCGACGTCGCGGCAGAACTGAACATCCCGGTGATTGCTAAGGGCGTTGAAACCCGCGTTCAGATTGATCTGCTGGTGGAGACCGGTTGTGCCGGCCAGCAGGGCTTTGCCATTGCACGCCCCATGCCCCTGGACAGCTTCACCGAATGGCTAGACTTGAATACCGGCTGGGGCACGGCCGCCTAAGAAACCTGTCGCTGCGCATCGCGGGATGATGCGCGGCGGCAACTCAATCTCCCGACAAATGAACAAGATCTAGGCTGCCTGCCGACTGGACAGCGCCCGACGCAGGTAGGCTACAGCCCAGCTTGCAAACGCCTGATTGTCCACGTCTTGACCCAAGGATTCCAAGGCCGGGCTAGCGATCTCGACCGGAACAGCAACGCCCGAGCGCATATCCAACAGGTCGCGGGCGTACCCAACATGAAACTCTGGGTGTGGCTGTATCGAAATGGCGTCGGGCAGCTCCGGATCGCCATAACTGACCATCGCATATCTGCAAAAATCGCTGGATGCCAAACAGGTGGCATCGCTTGGTAAAAGTGTCACCTGATCCTGATGCATGGCATGCATCGACATCTGCTTTTCGGAACCGTCGATCCAGGATGGCGTCTCGTGCAGCGCGTAGTGATGCACGCCGCAAGCCCAACCGCCCCCGAACTTCTCGGCCTTCCCTCCAAATGCCTCAGCCATTAACTGATGACCGAAGCATACACCGATCAGCGGCACACCGGCCTCGCGCGCCTGGCGGAAAAAAGCCTTCAGCGGATCTATCCAAGGCAGCGGATCATAGACACCATGCTTTGAGCCAATCACAACCCAGGCATCGACTGCGTGCGGATCGGTCGGCAATGCACCGTCCAGAACTCCAACCACCTCGATCTCGATAGATGGGTCGACGCTCTGGAACATCTGCGCAAACTGCGTGGGATAATCACCATGTGCAGCGATCAGATCTTCGTGGACCCGCCCGACTTCTAAAATCCCCAAAAGCATCGGTGCCTCCTTAGCAACGGCGACACGTAGGCCCCTGGCAAAGAACTGCCAGCAACCAACAAAACCTCACCCGTCGCGATTTTTGCCGTCTCAGATCGACAAGAACTCTAACCCTTTGGCGTGATGATCGATACCTGACATCTCTTCCCGCATCCACGCAAGAAGCGTTGCAATGCGCGGTGACTTCTCGGCGCCGACCGGGCACACGAAGCGAAAATAGGCGTTCGTTCGCAAGGCCTGCTTAAATGGCGCGATCAGGCGACCGGTTTCCAGATATCGCTCGACAAGGACGACGCGCCCCAGAACGATGCCACCACCTTCCAGCGCAAAGTCGATCGCGTGATCTGCATTGGTAAACCGCTGACCGTGGGTCCAGTCCAGCGGCATACCCGTGACCCGAGCCCAGGTCTGCCAGTTCGGGGGCGGATCCAGAAATTCGATGCTCTCGTCATGCAATAGCATCACACCATCCAGGCCCTTCTTCTCGATGCGGTCGGCGATCGCCGGCGTACACACTGGCGTCAGCCATTCGTCAGCGAGAATCTCAGAATAGTAACCCTCATCCGCTTCCGGCCCAAAGCGGATCGCCGCGTCGACCCCATCACGGGTAAAGCTCATCAGGCGCAGGGTAGCGACGAACCGAAGGTCCAGTTCGGGATGCTTGTTGGCGAACCGAAAGAAGCGCGGCGCCAACCATTTTGCCGTGAACGCAGGCCCGGCGGTGATGGTTAACGCCTGGTTCTCCTGCAAACGCACGACCGCGCGGACACCCTGGCGCAGATTGTCGAAGCCATCTGCCACACCGGGCTGCAGGGCCCGCCCAGCATCCGTCAATTCAACCGCCCGGTTCAAGCGGTGAAAGACGGGGGTGCCCAGGTGTTCTTCCAGCTGCTTGATCTGGTAGCTGAGAGCGGCTGGAGTCACGAACAACTCTTCCGCAGCCTTGGCAAAACTCATGTGCCGCGCCGCTGCCTCGAAGGCGCGCAAAGCGGTCAGCGGTGGTAAACGAGCGGGCATATTTCAGTTAAGCTAGATTGAACTGACAGCCAGAAAGACTCGTTTGTTGATCAGCCAAATCGCCCCCATCTTACGCTCAGCAAAGGCACAGAGGTCGTGCCCACTAAGGAGTATAGAGATGATTAAGACTTCTTTAACACCGCCGCAAGTCGATCAACGCACCGTGGACATGTATGTGGCGAAGGCCAAGCGCGAGCGTTCGCAGGCTCTTTTCCAGATGCTTCAATCGCTGTTCACCGCGCCGGCACAGCGCCCCGCGCTTCAGGCCAAAAAGCTGCAGGGCAAGACGTCCGCCGCCTGAACTGCGACAACCCGTTGAACGGATAGGGTCGGCGCGCATCGCGCCGGCCCTTTTTATTGTCAGGGGCTCAGCTGAAGAACTGCCCGCCATTCGCCGAGATGGTCGAGCCAGTGATGAACCCCGCATCATCCGAGGCCAGGAACGCAACACAGCGTGCGATCTCATCGGGTTGACCCAGTCGGCCAACTGGGATTTGGGAAATGATCGCCTCGCGCACCTTTTCCGGCACAGCCATTACCATGTCGGTTCCGATGTAACCCGGGCAGATCGCGTTGACGGTGATGCCCTTGAATGCGCCTTCCTGAGACAGCGCGCGGGTAAAGCCGATGTCCCCTGCTTTTGCGGCCGAATAGTTGGCCTGACCCATCTGGCCCTTTTGTCCGTTGACCGAGCTGATGTTGATGATCCGGCCAAACCCACGCTCACGCATCCCTGGCCACACCGGGTGGGTCATGTTGAAGATGCCAGTGAGATTGGTGTCGATGACTTCCTTCCACTGCTGCGGCGTCATCTTGTGGAACATGCCATCGCGCGTGATACCGGCATTGTTGACCAGCACCTCGACGGGGCCGATGTCGGCTTCGACTTGGCCAATCCCCACGGCGCAGGCGTCATAGTCCGCCACGGACCATTTGTAGACCGGAATACCGGTTTCTTCCTTGAAGGCGGCAGCAGCTTCATCGTTGCCGGCGTAGTTTGCCGCAACCGAGTATCCTGCCGCTTGCAGTGCTTTTGAGATCGACGCGCCGATGCCGCGCGAGCCTCCCGTGACCAGGGCCACACGTCCCATGTCATTCTCCTTTTCGTATCTTTGTTTTGGCGTTTTGCGCGGGACAAATTGGCCCCGCTTTGATCTATGTCAGGCCGACGGCGTCAGCATCTGGACAGGCCTGGGGTCAGTCGCGTTCCAGGCACATGGCGACACCCATGCCGCCGCCGATACACAACGTGGCCAAGCCTTTCTTGGCATCGCGGCGCTGCATCTCGAACAACAGCGTGTTCAGGATCCGCGCGCCCGACGCCCCGATAGGGTGACCGATGGCAATAGCACCACCGTTGACGTTCACGATCGCTGGGTCCCAACCCATGTCCTTATTGACGGCGCAGGCCTGTGCGGCGAAGGCCTCGTTAGCCTCAACAAGGTCCAGATCCTCAACCTTCCAACCGGCCTTCTCCAGCGCCAGTCGGGACGCCGGGATGGGGCCTGTGCCCATGATTTTGGGGTCGACACCCGCTGTTGCGTACGAAGCGATCCGCGCCATTGGCGTGACGCCGCGTCGCGCGGCCTCGTCGGCTGACATCAACAAGGCGACGGCTGCCCCGTCATTAAGGCCAGAGGCGTTGCCCGCGGTCACCGTCCCTTCGCGATCGAAAGCCGGGCGCAGTTTCTGCATGCCTTCGATGGTGGCGCCGTGGCGGATATATTCATCACCCGCGACGATAGTCTCGCCCTTACGGGTCTTGACGGTGAAGGGCGCAATCTCGTCATCGAACTTGCCGGCCTTCTGAGCGGCCTCAGCCTTGTTCTGACTGGCAAGTGCGAACGCGTCCTGTTCCTCGCGTGTCAGCTGCCACTGCTTCGCGACGTTCTCGGCGGTGTTTCCCATGTGGTAGCCGTTAAAGGCGTCCCAAAGTCCGTCTTTGATCATCGAATCGATCATTTTGACGTCGCCCATTTTCGTACCGGCGCGCATATGACTCACATGGGGAGAGAGGCTCATGCTTTCCTGACCGCCCGCGACCACGACCGAGGCATCGCCCAGCGCGATATGTTGCGCGCCGATTGCGACAGCGCGCAGACCAGAACCGCAGACCTGGTTGATCCCCCAGGCGGCGGCCTCGATTGGCAGGCCTGCGTTCAGGTGCGCCTGGCGCGCTGGGTTCTGGCCCTGACCTGCCGTAAGCACCTGACCAAGGATTGTTTCCGACACTTCGCCCGCATCAACGCCCGCGCGCTCCAACGCAGCCGAAATGACAGTTGAGCCCAAGTCGTGGGCGGGCGTGTTCGCGAAAGACCCGTTGAAGGTTCCCACCGCGGTGCGTGCGGCGGACGCGATGACGACGTTGGTCATAAGAGTGTCCTTTCCTCTCCCGTCTTAGTAGTTAACCAACTTGTCGCACGCTGGCTCGAGTGCGGCAATGCGGCATTTTTGCTGCATTGCACCATAATCATTCGCAAGCGCAGCATTTCGCACGCGCAACAATGTGTTGCGCTGCCGAAGCAGCGGTGCAAGTATCCCCTTAACAGCCGACAAGGGAGGTGTGTTGTGGCAAAGACCAGCACTGCCGGACCAACGACACGCGGACGCGCAGCCGGCAAAGCCGGTCAAGACGGCAAAGTCGTCATCAAGAAGTACGCAAACCGTCGACTCTACAATACCGCCAAGTCCAGCTACGTGACGCTCGACGACCTCGCACGGATGGTGCGAGAGGGTGAGGACTTTGGCGTCTACGACGCAAAGTCCGGCGAAGAGATTACCCGCTCTGTCCTGACGCAAATCATCGTGGAGGAAGAGGGCAAAGACCAAAACATGCTGCCTACAAACTTCCTACGAGAGCTGATCCGTCTTTACGGCGACCCCTTACAGGGCGTGGTGCCCAGCTATCTGGATGCGGCGATGGATGCGTTCAATCGCAACCAGGAGAACATGCGCAAGACATTTGGGGCGGGCGCTGCCATCTCGAACCTTGAACAGATGACGCGGGCCAACATGGATTTCTTCCAGAAGTCGATGCAGATGTTTGCCCCGTTCCAGCAGGAGGGTATGCGGCCGGAACCGGAACCCGCCGCTGAAGCGCGCGATAAAGATCTTGGCCAAGACATCGAAGCGTTGCAGGCGCAGTTGCGTGAAATGCAGGCCCAGCTGTCAAAGCTCAGCAACTCGGGCTAAGATCGCCGCTCAGGCTTGTACCGCTACCGACGGCATGGGCGTGGGTGTCGGCTGAAGTATCAGACTGGGCGAGCCGAACTGGAACCCTTGAAAGAATTCGACCCCCAAATCGCTGAGGCAGCGCGCCTCCGCAGGGGTCTGCACCGCTTCGGCCACCGACATCATGTCAAACCGCTGGGCAATCCTGACCATCGTTTCGACCAAAAAGGCGTTGTCGTCGTCTTCGTTCACGTCGCGAATAAAGCGCCCATCAATCTTCAGAATGTCAAAGCGCAGATCGCGTAGATATCTCAGCGATGTGTGGCCCGCACCAAAATCATCCAATGCGAATGTTACGCCGTAGTCCCGCAGCCGGTCCATGAAGTCGCCCGTCCGGTCAAGATCCAAGAGAGCGGCGCGTTCGGTGACCTCGACAATCAGCCGCTCAGCAAGTGTTGGATCGCTGCACACAGCATTTTCGAACAGCAGCATCCACTGCCGATCCTGCATCGTGTGGGAAAAGATATTGATCGAGAACCGCGCCAAGGGGTGCAGGGTCAGTTGCTCGAAAGTCATCATAAGAACCTGGCGATCAATCAACGGGGCCAGGCCCAGCCGTTCAATCGTCGGCATGAATGACGCGGCTTTCAGGACACCGCCATCGGGTTTGCGAATGCGCACCAGACATTCGTGGAAACTTATGACGTTGGACCCCTCTGCCCGGACAACAGGCTGGAAGGCAAGCGCCAGATCCTGCTCCCCCATCGCGGCCTGGGACGCTTGCATCAACCGCGTACGATAAGCGATCAGAGCCGCGTCATCGCGAGCAACACGGTAAGCCCCGACACCATCCGCCATGCCAGCATGCAGTGCGTGCAGGGCCGACGCCTCGTGCGTGTGATCCAATGCATCTGGTTCCACGAAGGCACATCCGGCGGAAATGGTCACGGAAACTGGCCCATAGGTCGTCGGCACAGCGTCGCGCGCCGCGGCCTGCTGCAGCGTGACGACCAAATGCTCCACCGCCTGCTCGTCCATCCCCGGCATGTCCAACAAGAACCGGTTGTGCTGCGTCTGACGCATTACCACCGACTGCGGCACATGCTGTTCGAAGATCGCGCGTACCTTATCCAGCAATGCGGTACGCACTTCGTCGCCAAAAAGCTCCTCCAAGGTCGACAAGTTATCGATGCCCAGCGCCACCGTGGCGCGGCCGCCCGGTTTCACTGCGTTCGATGGCGTCGGGGCAGTGCCCAGTCCCTTCATCGGGCATCCCTTGTGGTTGGCGCTTCCTCGTGCCTTGCCGACAGTTCCCATATTGTTCTAATGTCGACTTAACGTCGGAGGAAGAAATGGCTGAGGATGGGCGTTGCGACTGGTGTGGGACCGACCCGCTTTACGTCGCCTATCACGATGACGAATGGGGCCGGCCTGACACGGATGGCAGAACCCTTTGGGAGAAGCTGATTCTGGACGGTTTTCAGGCGGGTCTGGCCTGGATCACCATCCTGAGAAAACGCCCGGCCTTTCGCGCGGCCTTTGATGGGTTTGATCCTGAAAAGGTCGCCCGCTATGGCGATGCTGACATTGCCCGGTTGTTGGCCGATCCGGGAATCGTACGGCACCGCGGCAAGATCGAGGCGACCATCGGCAACGCCCAGGCCTACCTTAGAATCGAAGAACGCGAAGGCTTTGCTCGGTTCCTTTGGCAGTTCTACGACTTCCAGCCACTGCAGAACGCGCCAGAGACTGTGGCAGAAGTGCCGGCCGAGACGCGGATCAGCCGTGAGATGTCCAAAGCACTGAAGGCCGAGGGCTTCAAATTCTGTGGACCCACAATCGTCTATGCGTTCTCGCAAGCCTGCGGTCTGGTCAACGACCACATTATCGGCTGCCCTGCGCGCGAGCCCTGCGCGGTCGAGGCGGTCAACGTGCGCTTCTGATGCGGGTGCTGATCTGCGTTTTTGACGCCTTGCGCCCGGACCTGGTGTCACCGGAACTGACACCCAACATCGCCGCCTTCGCCCGCCGCGGCACGCGCTATCTGAATAGTCGCTCGACCTATCCTACGGAGACGCGCGTCAACCAATCGGCGGTCACCACCGGCTGCTTACCAAGGCGCCATGGCGTTGTGGGCAACGCCTTTCTGGCGGCCGATCTTGGGGGCGGCGTGGTCAACACCGGCGATGATGCGGTGTTGCGCAAGGCGATGGCCGCGGGACCGGTGCTGCGGCAGGCGAACTTTGGCGAAAGGCTGCAGGCTGCCGGGCGGCGCTATGCTTCGCTGAGTGCGGGCACCCCCGGCGGTGGGCGCTTGATCAACTGGTCAGCCGAGGAGGACGGGACATACCGCCTGGCGATGAAGGCACCGGAGGCCTGTGTCCCACGCGATCTGTTCGATCGCTGCGTCGATCGGGTGGGACCGCTGCCGGAGTACACGTTGCCGGGGGGCGCCTGGATCAACTGGGCGGTCAACGCCTATCTGCACGTGTTCGCCCCGTCCCAACCGGATCTGATGCTGCTTTGGATGTGTGAACCGGACGAGAGCTTTCATTGGCACGGCATCGGCTCACCGGAAAGTCGGCAAGCGATGCGCGCGGTCGACGCTGCCTTTGGCCGGATCCTGGCCCATCATGCCGAGGAGATTGCGGACGGCGCATTGCAGGTCATCGCCATGTCGGACCACGGCCAAATCTCGTTGGAGGGGCCGCGCCTGGATGTGGCCGCCCAGTTGACCGATGCCGGGTTTCCAACGTCGCGCAAAGGATTGGACGACGCCGAGATCGCCCTGACACTGGCCAATGGCGGCGGCTTGTGGCTGCGCGACTCCGATCGCCTGGAGCCCGTTTTGCGATGGCTGCTGGACCAGCCGTGGTGCGGGCCCGTGTTCACGAAGGATGGAGCCTTGGGCACCCTTAGACAGGCCGAGATTGCGATGGACCACGCCCGTGCACCCGACATCTCGCTGGTGCTGCGGTCGCGTGAGGCGCCGGGGCCGCATGGCCCACCTGGTCTCAGCCTGCACGATGCCCCCTATCCGGAGGGGGGCGGATGCCACGGCGGGCTGAGCCGCTGGGAGCTGAGGAACTTCATTGCATTGGGCGGTACAGCCTTCCGCCTTGGGACCGAAATTGACGTGCCGGCGGGCAACCCTGACATTCTGCCGACCGTCATGCGCTTATTGGGGCTGGAGCAACCGGCTAATGTTGACGGTCGCCAGCTGAGCGAGGCGTTTGTGGATGGTCCCGATCCCCATGATGTTGTCTGGGAGCGTCGACGGCTGACCGCCAGCAACACGGTCGGCCCAGTGACCAAACTGGACATCGCGGAAGTGGGCGCTCACCGCTATCTGGACGAAGCGACCGTGATATGAGCGCGGTCCAGGTAACGGGCTATCTGGGCGCGGGGAAGTCGACGCTGGCCGCCCACTTGTCTGCCGAGGGCTTGGTGACAAACGAGGTGCCGGCGCTTATGGCTCCCGCTGCGGGTACCCCTGTGATTGCGGTGGTGGATGCGGCCAATCTGATCACCTGTCTTGCCGACCCGTTGGTGGCACCGTTGATCCGTGCACAGGTCACCGGTGCCGGCCTGGTGGTTGTCAGCCGCGGCGATATCATCGACGCGGGCCCAGCCGTCTCGGTCGCCAAGGAGTTGACAACCTGTCCGGTGCTCAAGGCGCCGATGGGGCAAGTGGAGCCAGCACACGCCGACAGTCTGTCAATCAGCACGACCGCCACGCCGATGGATCTGACGGATCAGTTCGCGCGATGGGACTACGAAGGCCCTGCCAAACTGCGCCCCGAGGCGCTGGAACAACTGATGGCAGAGCGGCCTGCCGGCACCTATCGGATGTGGGGTACCGCCCTGACCACCAAAGGGACGGTGGCCGTCGAGATTGCGGGTCAGGTACGCCAGACGGCGTCTACCGATGATGCTGAGACACGCCTGTCCGCGGTCGGTCCGCGCAACGTGTTTCGACCCGAGAATATGGCCCTGGCCTTCGCAGAAGCGGCTTCTAAAAGTGCGTTCATGGCCGGGATGTTCGGGCACCGCTAAAGCACCGTCCCGTCAATCGAAGCGATAGAGATGCAGTTCCCGACCGTGGCGGCGCAGCCAATCGCGGCGCGGCTTCCAGTCCGGCATCAGCCGCGCAACGACGGCCCAGTATCGCGGGGAGTGGTTCATCTCGACCAGATGCGCGGCCTCGTGTGCGGCGACGTATTCCTGGACGTCGACCGGCGCCATGGCCAACCGCCAAGAGAAACTGACGGTCCCGGTCGTCGAGCACGACCCCCAGCGCGACCGCGTGTCCCGGAGTGCGACGCGCGCCACGTGACGGTCCACCTGCGCCGCATAGTGCTTGACCGCCGGGGCCAGCCTGTCCCGCGCGCGCAGCTTCAGCCATTGGGCAACGCGGCGGCCTTCGTTACCCGTGCCACGCAGCACCAGTCTGTGATCCTCCAGCATTGGCGGCCGCCGCGGGCCGTCCTGCACGTCGACGATGTAAGCCGTGCCGTCCACCGGTAGCCGCGCACCATGGCGGACAGTGACAACCTCGGGCTGGCGCTCCAGCGCTCTGCGTAACCAACCGGCATGCTCTGTCAGGAAGGCCTGCGTGTCCGATGCCGCCACACCGGGCGGCTGGGTCAGAACCGCACCATCGCCCGATGGCGACAGGCGCAGGGTGAACCTCCGCGCGGTTGCGCGGGTCCTGACCTGCACGGTGCAGGGCGGATCAAGCAGCTCGATCTCGGTCATGGGACCAATGTGCAGGGCGCGCGCCCGGCCGTCCAGTATCAGCCGCGCACCATGGACCGCTGCGCGCGGATAAAGTCGCGCATCTTGGGCTGGATATGGTGGCGGAACCGTGAGCCATTGAAGACGCCATAGTGCCCGACCTTCGGCTGCTCATAGTGCATCCGCTTGGCCGAGGGCAGACCGGTGCACAGACCCTGAGCGGCCCGGGTCTGACCGCGCCCGGTGATATCGTCCTTCTCGCCCTCGATGGTCATCAGGGCGGTGTCCGTAATCAACTCGGGCTTCACCAGATGACCGCGATGGGTGAACTGGCCCAGCGGGATCAGGTGCTTCTGGAAAACCGTCTCGACGGTCTGAAGGTAGAATTCCGCCGTCAGGTCCATGACTGCCAGATATTCGTCGTAGAAGGCGCGGTGGGCGGCCGCCGAGTCGCCATCCCCTTCAACCAGATGCCGGAACTGGTCGAAATGTGCGTCAACGTGCCGATCCAGGTTCATCTGCATGAAGCCGGACAATTGCAGGAAGCCAGGGTAGACGCGGCGCATAAAGCCCAGATTGGGCCACGGCACGGTCACGATGACGTTCTGCTCGAACCAGGACAACGGGCGCGACTGCGCCAGCCGGTTCGGCTCGGTCTGATTGACCCGCGTGTCGATGGGGCTGCCCATTAGCACCATGGTTGCGGGGCGCGCCGGGTTTTCCTGCTCTGCCATCAGGCTGGCGGCCACCAGCACCGGGACGCCCGGCTGGCAAACCGCCATGACCGACGGACGTTCGCCATCGGTGGCGAGGAATTCGCAAAACTCAATGATGTAGTCGGTGTAATCGGCCAAATCGAAGGCACCATCCGCCAGCGGCACTCCACGCGCATCCGTCCAGTCGGTGATATAGACGTCATGCTCGGGCAGCATCGCCTCGACCGTGCCGCGCAGCAGGGTGGCGAAGTGGCCCGACATCGGCGCCACGATCAGCACCTTGGGATCATTGCGCGCTGCGGCAACGACCGAGTCGCGGCGGAACCGGACCAACTGGCAAAAGGGCTTGTCGATTATGACATCTTCGACGACCGGCACAATCTCGCCGGTCACTTCGGTTTGCTCGATCCCGAAAAGTGGCTTTTCATAGCGTTTGGTGGCGTTGACGAACATTTCACAAGCGGCAGCGGTCGCGCGCGCGGGGTAGGTCATGGACCATGGGTTAAAGGGGCTGCTAAGTGCCTGGTTCGACAAACGGGCCCAGGTCCGCATCGGACCCATGGCGGCATGAGTCATTTCGTAGGCGTGGTAAAGCACCGATGGAACCTCGCTTGTTTCCCCCCACAGGCCGCAACTGCTAAGCTTCTGCGGGCGTGTGGGCAAGACTTTTTCGCATGTGCAGCAATTTTGCGGGGGTGGGATTAGCCGATACCCTTTGACAAAGCTCGCCGCCCGTGGCAATCGCGCGCCTCTTCGGTTGGCGAGCAAGGATAGAGTTATGCCAAAGCCAGAATGGGGCGTGAAACGGACCTGCCCAACCACGGGTGGCCGCTTCTATGATCTTAAGAAAGACCCGATCATCAGCCCGTTCACCGGGGAGGTGGTCGAGTTGACGAAGCCCAAGGCAAGCGTCACCCGTGCTGCAACTCCGAAAGCATCACCCAAGACCAAGAACGAAGAAGAAGACGTTCTGGTCGATGATGACGACATCGATGACGCGGTCGAAAGTGACGACGACAACACAGTCCTCGAAGAGGACGACGACAGTGATGACAGCGCAAAAGGCCCGACGCTCAGCGACGAAGACGGCGATGAAGATCAGCCGGTGGACTTCGAAGGCGAGGTTTTGCTGGATGACGACGAGGACGAAGACGACCTGGACGATTTGGACGGCGTGAAGAAGAAGGACGAAGACGACGCGTAAGGCGGCGCCGATATCGCTTGATTCTGCTGTCGTCCGCCTTTAGGTGTCCGGCACCGAGATCTTGGGGGCCATAGCTCAGTTGGGAGAGCGCTTGAATGGCATTCAAGAGGTCAGGGGTTCGACTCCCCTTGGCTCCACCAAGATCCTCTAGGTCAACGCTTCCAGACAGTTGACCCGCGTGCTTCGTAACCAAGTTCATACGTTGAGAACGCGTACCTTACCCGCAGTTGGCACTCAAACCCAGGGGGGATAACGGCCGTTTGCGTAGGGTCTGAGGCGTCGAAGTATACCTTAATGTATACCTTTCTCGCACTCCCGGCGAATTGCCTAGAATGACAGTTTTATGTAACGTCCTTCTGTGCTGTTAGCGCAGCCAAACGAGGTCGCGAATGGTGTCAAGGTTCAAGGACTGGCGCATGCCAATCCGTCTGGCTTTCCTAGCCGGCTTCCTTGTCACCTGTGGTGCACCCCTAATCGCCTTCTGGCATTGGTCCGTTTCGGCAGTCCTGGAAAACGAATTCGAAGAGGTCCACGAACGTCATCTCTTACTGGCGCGCAACTTGGGTGCCGCCTTGGAAAGGTATCACGATGATGTAACCTCGGCCTTCGATGCATTCGCGGTACGGATCGGCGACGGGAGCGATCTGTCCTTTGCCAAGGACCTGTTCATCAAATTGGAATTCCGTCATGTCTGCGTCTTCGATTGGCAGACAGGCGCTTCGGCCGGCGGCTTCATGGAAAGCGTTGCCAGTTGCCCAAACCAGGTTCCCGCGGACAAGGGCGCCGTCTTTCGCGAAATGCTCGCAGCCTCGCCCAACGCAACAGTAATGACCCCGGTTATGAAGAGCGGAGACCGCGAGCCGCTGATCTATCTGGTACGGCGGGTGGATGACAGGCTGGTGGTCGGCGCCCTCAGAACCACGTATTTTCGCCGCCTCGGCAGCCGGATCAGCTTTGGCCGATTGGGACACGCCGCCATCGTGGATCAAACTGGGCATGTATTGGCGCACCCGCTACCAGCTTGGGAGAACGACGCCCGCGATCTCTCCGGCGTTTCAGCCGTGCAGCGCATGTTGGCCGGCGAAAGCGGGGTTGAGCAATTCTACTCTCCCGCACTTGAAGGCGACATGATCGCAGGCTTCGCCGCCGTTCCGGGATCGGGCTGGGGCGTAATGGTGCCACAGCCCGTCGTCGAGTTGGAGGAGACAGCCCAGCGCATCGGCCAATCGGCAGTGGGCGTCCTGATCGTTGGTCTGCTGTTTGCCATCGCCATTGCAACGTTCTTCACTGCCCGTTTCACCCGGCCGATCAACAGCGTGGCGCGGGCAGCAAAGCAGATGTCTTCCGGCGACGCTGATGCCCGCGTCGGCACCGACGTCCACGCCCAGCCGTTCAGCGAGATGGCGGATCTGGGTGTTTCATTCAACGAAATGGCAGACCAGATCCAAGAGGCTCAGCGGGCGGAGACACAGCTGCGGATCAACGCCGAGCAAGCCGCAATCGCCAAGAGCCAATTCTTAGCAATCATGAGCCACGAAATCCGCACGCCGATGAATGGGTTGCTTGGCATGGCAGCCCTGTTGCGCAGCACCGAACTGAGCGATCAGCAACTATTGTTCACCGACAAGCTGATGGAGTCCGGTCATAGTCTTATGAGGCTGCTGAACGACATCTTGGATTACAGTCAGATCGATGCCGGTCACCTTCAGGTGGTGGCAGTGCCCTTTGACTTGAGCGAGATCGTCACCTCTGTCGCCGATTTGATGCGCCTGGAAGCCGAAAGCAATGGCACCCGCATTGATGTCAACATGCGGCGGATAGGGGACACCAGGATTGTCGGCGACCAGTATCGCGTGCGCCAAGTTTTGCTGAACCTGGTCGGCAACGCAGTCAAGTTCACTCATGAAGGACTGATCGACATTTCGGTCGAACGTGATGTGCTGGGCGATCAAGAACGGGTGATGATTAAAGTCGCGGACACCGGGGTCGGCATTCCACAAGATATGCGCGAGAGCATCTTCCATGACTTTGTTCAGGCTGACAGCTCGGTCAGCCGAACAAAGGGCGGCGCCGGGTTAGGACTAGCAATATCGAAACGGCTGGTCGAAGCGCTTGGCGGGCAAATCGGGTTCGACTCTGCCGTGGGCGTGGGCACGACGTTTTGGTTCACGTTGCCCGCACGTCGCCAAGAGATTGACCCGCCCAGCGAAAAGACCGCATCGGGCAGCGGACCTGAGGGCGCGGCAGCCTAGGGCCCAGTTGCGGACGGCTCACGCCCATCAACATCACAAAAGTACCTTGCCCCCGCCCGACCGATCGCGTCAGGTGAGCAATGCAACTGTTGCGCGAAGGGGGTCACCAGAGAATGCAGGACAGCGTCAACGCATTTCTGTCGATGTTTACAATCGACGGCGCGGCAGATGCGCCGTTAGCCGGCAAGACATTCGGGGCGAAAGACCTGTACGATGTTGCCGGTCACGTGACCGGGTGTGGGAACCCCGACTGGGCCAGAACTCACGACGCGGCAGAGACCAACGCCCCTCCGGTGCAGGCGCTGTTGGATAGTGGGGCCCAATTGGTCGGCAAGACCCATACCGACGAACTTGCCTACTCTTTGATGGGGGTGAACGCGCACTACGGCACACCGATCAATTCGGGCGATCCCCGCCGCGTGCCCGGCGGCTCGTCTTCCGGGTCTGCTGCCGCCGTCGCAGCCGGGTTGGTAGATATCGGCCTGGGCTCAGACACCGGGGGGTCGGTGCGACTGCCGGCATCGTTCTGCGGCGTGTGGGGCATGCGCCCGTCACATGGCGTGATCTCCCTGGATAACGCGATGCCGCTGGCACCCAGCTTCGATACGGTTGGTTGGTTTGCGCGTGACGCCGGCACGTTGATGGCGGCGGGTGAG
Organism: Pseudomonadota bacterium; assembly: GCA_039026375.1. Lineage (GTDB taxonomy): Bacteria > Pseudomonadota > Alphaproteobacteria > Rhodobacterales > Rhodobacteraceae > Thermohalobaculum. The sequence goes on along the minus strand of JBCCML010000008.1, from coordinate 62,479 downwards.
GCATTGAAGACTGAGCCTACTAAGACCAGCGCCGCCCGGGTGCTGCTACCAGTCGACGCCTGGGCGCGCGCCGCACCAGAGACGGTTGAAGCCCTGGGGCCCGCCCTTGGCGCCGTGCTGGCCACCTACCCAGACCGCGCGCTGCAACCGGTCGTCCTGGCGCCGGAAGGTCTGGAGACGTGGCGCGAAGCTTTCCGTATCCATCAAGGTCATGAGGTCTGGGAGGTGCATGGCGAATGGGTAACGAAAACCAATCCGGATTTTGGTCCGGGTATTCGGGACCGCTTTGAAATGGCCCGTGGGATCACGGAAGATGCCTACGCATGGGCCGTCGAGAAACGCAAAGAGATCGTCGCCCGCATTCTCAGCCTGATCGAGGGGGCTTTAATGGTCTTACCAACTGCACCAGGACCCGCGCCGCTGCGCGAGACGCCGCAGGCCGATCTGGACGATTACCGCGCCCGGGCGCTGGAACTGCTGTGTCCATCCGGCCTCGCCCGGCTGCCCCAGATTTCAATCCCGGCAGGGAAGGTGGATGGCGGGCCCGTCGGGCTCTCTATGGTCGGACCACCCGGCAGTGATTGGCAGTTATTGGAACTGGCTCAGGACATCCAGCTGTGACGTGGTCAGTACTTGCACGCGATCCAACAACAGGCCTGTTCGGTCTGGCGGTGGCATCGCGCTTTTTTGCCGTTGGCTCGGTCTGTCCTTGGTCAGGGGGGCCGAACGGCATCGCGATGACTCAAGCACAGGTAAACCCCGAGCTTGGCCATCGAGCGATGGGGCTGTTGAACGCCGGCCACCTGCCGGAAGATGTCATCCAGATGTTAACGGCCATGGATGGCGCTGCTACCTGGCGACAGCTGCATGTCATGGACGCCGCCGGGCGATCAGCCGTGCACACCGGCCCGGATTGTACCGCCTGGGCTGGCCACGTAACGGCGCCTGGTGTCTCGGTTGCGGGCAATATGCTGACGGGGCCCGAAGTCGTTGAGGACACGCTGGCCGCTTGGCTGGCCGGAGATGGTCTGGGCCTGCCCGAACGTTTGCTGGCGGCAATGAAGTCCGGTGAAGATGCTGGAGGCGACTTTCGCGGCAAACAGGCGGCTGCCCTGCGCATCCAGGGGCCCGAGGTCTACTCTCGGCTGGACTTGCGCGCGGACGATCACGAAGAGCCCATCGACGAATTGGCACGGCTTTATCAGGTGTCGCAGGAGCGCTTCTTGGCCTTTTCAGCCTCATTTCCCCGTGCGGGTCGACCGCACGGCATCACAGACCGCGCTGTGCTGGACCATGTGGTTGAGCGTGACGCCGGCAAACCGTTCGATCCTGATCCAGTGATACCCGAGGATTAATGGCCCAGCGTTTCACCACCAGACCCGAGATACGCGGCACCTTCGGCGCCGTGTCGTCGACGCATTGGTTGGCCTCGGCGGTTGGAATGGGCGTGCTGGAGCGCGATGGCAATGCCTTCGACGCGGCGGTGGCCACTGGGCTGACGTTGCAGATTGTCGAACCACACCTGAACGGCCCCGGTGGGGAAGTGCCGATCATTGCGCAAGCAACGGGATGGGACCGCCCACGCGTGATTTGCGGGCAGGGCATCTCCCCAGCAGCAGCCACGATCCAGGCGATCAAGGATCTGGGCTACGACCGGATGCCGGGCATGGGGCTGGCGCCCGCTGTCGTACCAGGTGCTTTCGATGCTTGGATGCTGTTGCTGCTGGAATGCGGCACCGCGCATCTGCGCGACGTCCTTGAGCCTGCCATTGGCTATGCCGCCAATGGCTATCCGCTGGCTCACCGGGCGGCAGAAGCGATCCATGCCATCGCGCCGACGCTAGAACAGGACTGGCCCAGTTCCAGCGAGGTCTGGCTGGCCGAAGGTCTGCCCTTGCCCGGCCAATTGGTCCGCCAGCCGCAAATCGCCGACGCCTATCGTCGATTGCTGACCGAAGCGGAAGCTGGCGGCGGGGGACGCGAAGCCGAAATTGCGCGGGCAAGGCTGATCTGGAGCCAAGGCTTCGTCGCAGAAGCCATCGACACCTTTTACAGGTCCGAGCAATCGGACGGCCAGGGTCACCGATCAACGGGACTGTTGACCGGGCAGGACATGGCCGAGTGGTCCGCAAGTTGGGAGAATACGATCTCGCGCAGCTTCCAGGGCGTCGAGGTCCACAAGACAGATGCTTGGGGACAGGGGCCGGCCCTACTCATGGCGCTTGGGATGGCCGAGGCTGGTGGCATTGACGACCTGGCGCCAGGTTCAGCACCGTTCCTGCACCTGGCAATCGAAACAATCAAACGCGCCCTAGCGGACCGCGATGCATGGTTTGCCGATACGAACCACGTCGATGTACCGATCGAGGCCCTGCTGTCAGACGCCTATCTCGCGGCGCGGGCGGCAGAGATTGGCGAGACGGCCGATCAGTCTTTGTCGCCTGGCGATCCGCTTGGCGACGGGATGGATCGGGGAGCCCTGTTGTCGGAACTGGTGGCGCAACCTGACGAGGGCCTTGGACAGGGAGAGCCAACCTTCGCTGACCTGCCGTCAATCGAGGGGGATACCTGCCACCTCGACGTAGTCGACCGGCACGGCAACATCGTGGCAGCGACACCATCGGGCGGTTGGCTGCAGTCGGCACCCGCAGTGCCCGGGCTCGGCTTCAACGTCACAACACGCGGCCAGATGTTCTGGCTGGACGACAGGTTGCCCAGCCACCTAGCGCCGCGCAGGCGGCCACGGACGACGCTGACTCCGACTTTGGTGACCCGAGACAACCGACCGGTGTTGGCCTGCGGCTCCCCCGGCGGGGACCAGCAGGACCAGTGGACGATGATGCTGTTGCTGCGCCATCTGGTGGAGGGGTTGGGACTGCAGGCCGCCATTGACGCACCAATGGTCCATTCCGGTCACTACGTGAACTCGTTTGCGCCTCGGGTCTTCACACCAGGCTTACTGTTCGTCGAAGACCGTCTGCCAGAGACAGTGCGCAAAGACCTGAGCGACCGGGGTCACGATGTCCGGGTACAACCACCTTGGGCGCTGGGGCGCTTATGCGCGGCGGGCTTTACGCGCGATGGCCAAGTGAGGGCCGCCGCAACGCCACGCTTCTGCCAGGCCTACGCGGTCGGGCGCTGACCGATCCGGACGGTGTCGCCGGACCAGCCTGAGGCACTAGGCTTCCTTCAGCACATAGATGTCATCGACGCCCAACGCCTCAACCCGCTGATAGCCCTTGGATTGCATCAGTTTTGGCACTTCGGCATCGTTGGTGTTGTTCTCGACCGTCCATGCATGCACGCGGTACTGGTCAAAGGGGAAATTCTCCAACACCGACATTTCCCCCCCTTCGACATCCAACGAGATGTAGTCGATGTTTCGCAGAAAATGTTGATCCAGGATCGCCGCCAAGGGCTTTGTCTTCACCTGTATCAAGTTGCCTTTATGGCGGGGGTCAGCTTCTACCTGTTCGCGAAGCTTGGAATCGTATGAGGCGGTCAGCCCGGACATCTGGCTGAAGCCTTCTGCGACCTCCAGGAATTCAGCCGTGCCCTCTTCATCTGCGACGGCGAGTTGCAGGCATGTCGACCGGCGAAAAGACTGACATTGCGCATAGAATATCGGAGAAGGTTCGATCACCAATCCCGACCAACCGCGCATCATCTCGAAGAATAGGCAATTCGATCCGGTGACACCGTCATACCCGCCTATTTCGACGAAGACGCCGCCCCGTTTCCCCTTGAAGATACGCTCGTCCAGGAATGAATCCTGCCCAGCCTGGCTAAAGAACTGGTCCCTTCGACCAGATAGACGCTCGCATTCCCAAATCATCTGATTGATTTGACCGCGCGTCCGCGCATGGGTGATCTTCTTCGATAAGTCACGCAGCAGCCGATGACCCTCGGCCATGGCCTGCTTGCCCCGGCCCACCATTTCACGGGCGCGCGCGAACTGGCGCTGCGCTTCTTCCGGGGTAATGCCTTTCATCTCAACCCAGCGCCGCTTTGACCCGAGGGCCGGCAGCGCCAAAGTCCATTTGACCGGCATAGGCCTCCTTCAAAGCGCCCATGACCTTACCCATGTCGCGGATCGAGCTGGCGCCCTGTTCAGCGATCACCTTGGCAATCGCTGCTTCGACTTCGTCGTCGCTCATCTGCTTGGGCATGAATTCGCGGATCACCACCTGCTCGGCACGCTCCTGCTCGGCCAGTTCAACGCGCCCCGCCTCTTCGTATGTGCGCGCGGAGTCCTCACGCTGCTTAAGCATCTTGGCCATAAGCGCCAGAATTTCGGCGTCCGACATCTGCCCGTCGCCATCCGCGGTACGCTTGGCGATGTCTTGATCCTTGATTGCCGCCTGCAACAAGCGCAGCGTCGACAACCGAACGCTGTCTTTGGCCCGCATCGCATCTTTCAATTGAGCCATGATCCGATCGCGCATCACGTATCCTGTCATTGCACCGCCAACGTGCAGCGGCCGCGTGGACACTATCATGGCGTGAATTCCGCTCGCAACAGGCTCATCAATTCATAACACTCTGAAATCATTCAGAATAATATAATTTCACCGCTGTCTTGACCGGGTTGATCCAGCCTTCTAGTTTCCGCCCGGGCGGCCGGCCCGCCCCGATCAGCGGAGCGTTCCAACCATGTCCCTGCCTCAATCCAGCCAAGCGGATATCTTCGACAGTGCCACCCAGCCGACCGGGTGCATTGCGCTGGCCGATGGCACGCTGATCTGGGGCATTGGCTTCGGGGCAACTGGCATCGCAGCAGGCGAATTGTGCTTCAACACCGCCATGACGGGCTACCAAGAAATCATGACGGATCCGTCCTATGCCGGGCAGATCGTGACATTCACCTTTCCCCATATCGGCAATGTCGGCACCAACGCTGACGATGATGAAACCGCAGACCCCGTTGCCCGCGGAATGGTGGTCAAATGGGACGTGACCCAGCCGCAGAATTGGCGGGCGGCGGAACATCTGTCCGCCTGGTTAGGAAAGCGCGGCCGGGTTGGCATCGCTGGCGTCGACACACGGCGCCTTACGCGCCTGATCCGGGATCAGGGGATGCCACATTGCGCGATAGCGCATGCCGCCGATGGACAAATCGATACCGATGCGTTGATCCAGGCGGCGCGCGACTTTCCCCCTATCGACGGGACAGACATGGCGCTGGGTGTAACCTGCGCACAGACGTACCACTGGGACCAGATGCGCTGGGCATGGCCCGATGGTTTTCGGCGTCAGGAAACGCCACGCCACAAAGTCGTTGCGGTCGACTTTGGTGCCAAACGGACGATCCTGCGCTGCCTGGCCAGCGCTGGGTGCGATGTCACCGTTATGCGCGCTGATGCCACCGCAGAGGAGGTTCTCGCGCAAAAGCCGGATGGGGTTTTCCTGTCAAACGGCCCAGGCGACCCGGCAGAGACCGGGAAATATGCCGTACCGATGATCCAGGGCGTCATTGACGCGGGTAAACCGGTTTTTGGTATCTGCCTGGGCCATCAAATGTTGGCCCTGGCACTTGGCGGTCAGACGAAGAAGATGCGCACCGGACACCATGGTGCCAACCATCCGGTCAAAGACCTGGAGACAGGGAAAGTCGAGATCACGTCGATGAATCACGGCTTTACCGTTGATGCCGATAGCTTACCCGAAGGCGTGATCCAGACCCATCTAAGCCTATTCGACGGAACAAATTGCGGATTACGCATGACCGACAAGCCCGTATTCAGCGTGCAGTACCACCCAGAGGCATCGCCGGGCCCACAGGACAGCTTCTATCTGTTCCAGCGATTTGTCGGGGCAATGGACGCCGAAAAAACCAGCTAGCAGCGACGCTTGGGAATTACTGGCGCGGCGGTCGAAAACCTGGGAAACTAGCGGAAGGTTTTCGGGCCAGCGAAGGTGGGGAGGCGAGAATGATCATCCTAACGCGTGCGATGGCGGTCATCCTGCTGATGTACGGGATCGCCGGTGCGCAGGACAGCAGCCAAACCGATGGCGGCGATGACGCCAGTCCAATTGAAACGCCCAACGACGAAGGCGAGCAAGCCGCGGACACCGATGGGGACTCAGAGGGGGACGACGAGGCGGCAACCTGCAGCGAAGAAGACGCGAGAGAGCTTTCGGCGCAACTGCAGTCTCTGCTCGACGAAGAAACCATCGAGCGTGAAAAGATCGAGACCTACCACGCAGAAGTGGAGGCGGAACTTGGCGGCATGCCCAGCCCCGAACAGATGTGCGAAGCAATGACGATGCTGATCGACAAGGTCTTGGCCGCAGAGTAGCCCGCTGCCGACCGCAGACCCCACAAAAGAACATGAGCAAATCTGTAAAACGCGTAACGCGCGCCGCAATCGAACTGGGCCTAGAGATCGAGATCTTACGCATGGGTGCCTCGACCCGTACGGCCGGGGATGCGGCTGCTGCTTGCAGCTGTGACGTTGGACAAATCGTCAAGTCGCTGATCTTCAAGCGCCAGGACGGCGCGCTGGTGTTGTTGCTGACCCCCGGCGATCACCAGGCGGATTTGTCCCTGGCTGCTGATATCGCCGGCGGTGCCTTATCACGCGCCGACGCGGCCGAGGTTCGCGAACGCACGGGGTTTGCGATCGGCGGCGTCTCACCGATCGGCCACCTTGAAAGTCCGCAAGTCTGGATGGACGAGGCGCTTTTTCAGCATGCCAAGGTCTGGGCAGCCGCCGGCGCACCCGATGCAGTGTTTGCCGTCACGCCCGAAGATCTCAGGCGTGCAACTGGGGCCAAGATCGCCCGCTTCTCCGCCTGAGTTCAACGGGTCTTCAGATTCCGTTAACCCTCTGGTTTAGTTACCATTAACCTTACCAAGTCTAGTCAAATGCCAATCGAAATCACCTAAAGGAGATTGGCTTATGACCTACACCGGACCGTCACAGGACACCTTCCGGTAGGTCTAGGTCTTGACCCCACTCTCTCTTCTTCAGGGCCTCGTCAATGACGCTGATACGGCACACCGGCCGGACCAGCCTCTCGGTCAGATCCTTCTGGCCGAGGAGGCGCTGACACAGGAGGAGTTGGACGCCGCACTTGCCCGCCAAGATCTGACGGGAGAGCGGCTCGGCGAAATACTTGTCGCCAACGGCGTTGTTGACCCCGAGCTCATCAGTCGCGCTGTCGCCAGCCAACGCCGCCTCGGCTATGCTGATCTCGCAAACGATCCTCCGGATCCGGCAGCATGTGACCCGGCTTTCCTTCCTGTCTACCTCAAACACAGGCTCGTCCCCTGGCGCAAAGTCGGTAGTTTGGTGTGCTTTGCTACCGCTGAACCGGACCGTGCCCAAGCAGCGCTGGATGAACTTTCACTGCCCCATGCGATTGCGTTCGTGGTGGTCGCAAGTCAGCGGGCGATCGATCAAGCTCTGCTTGATTTGATGCCACGCGAGACAGCCGATCGTGCCGCTACCCTTACACCCCCAGAATGGAGCGTACGGACCTTGGACAACCAGCGGCAGGCATTTGTTGCCTGCTTGGCTGGCTTGGCGGTCGCTGCAGCGATGATCCCAACGTTAGCCTTGGCGGCGGGTGGGGTGATCCTCTTCCTGCTGAATGCCCTGACGACCGTGACCCGGCTTGCTGCTGGCATCGCTAGCTTTCGGCAGGAACCAAAGCAAACCGACCGCGGCGATGCGGTTATCCTGGCAAAGCACAGACCAACGCCGCGCTTATCGGTGCTGATCCCACTTTATGACGAACCGACAATGATCCCCAAGATCGTGCGTGCCCTCTCAGCAACCGACTATCCCAGAGAGCGGCTGGACGTGAAACTGCTGCTTGAAGACGGGGATGTGGCAACTCGGGCTGCCGTCTCGGAAAGCCTGTTACCGCCGTGGGTCAGTGTCTTGATCTTGCCAGACGGCGAACCTCGCACAAAGCCCCGAGCGATGAATCTAGCTTTGGACTTTTGTGACGGTGACATCATCGGGATCCTTGATGCCGAGGACTGCCCCGATCCCGGTCAGTTCCGGGCTGTCGCTGATCATTTGGTCGCTGCTCCGCACGAGGTCGCCTGCGTGCAATGCCAGTTATCCTGGTTCAATGCGCGCGAAACCTGGATCACGCGCTGTTTCCAGATCGAGTATTCGATTTGGTTCGACGTTCTCCTGCGCGGGTTTCAGCGTTTGCGCCTCCCGATCCCTCTGGGCGGCACATCCGTTTATTTCCGGCGATCGTCATTAAGAGCAGTGGGTGGCTGGGATGCTCACAACGTTACCGAGGACGCAGATCTTGGCATGCGGCTCGCCAGGCGCGGTTTGAAGACCGAGGTCTTGACCTCCACCACCACCGAAGAGGCGAACACCCGCATGCTGCCCTGGATCCGCCAACGTTCGCGGTGGCTCAAGGGCTATCTAATGACCTGGTTGTCCCATATGCGGCGGCCGCTCAAGCTTTGGCAAGATCTCGGCCCGATCGGGTTCTTAGGCCTGAATGTGCTCTTTCTTGGCGGTGCTGTCACCTATCTGGCGATGCCCGTGTTCTGGGCAGCAGTGCTCTTCTGGCTAACCAGCGGCGCACCAGTTTTCGGTGACAGGCTGCCCGACTGGGCCCAATCCGTCTTGGCATACGGCTTCGCCGTGGGTCAGGTCGTGATGCTCGGATGTGCCGCATTGGCGCTTTGGCGCCGCCGGGCACTCGACCTTTTGGCGTGGCTGCCAATCCTACCGATCTATTGGACGCTCGGTGCAATCGCCGCCTGGAAGGCAATCATCGAAGTCGCTACTGCACCGTTTTACTGGGATAAAACGCAACACGGCGTCAGCCGGTGTGACGGCGACGCTTCGGAATGACTGGCGACTAACCCAAATCGCTAACGCCGTTCAAAGATCCGATGCGGACACATGTCAAAACACTGTCAAGTTTCGCTGAAGCAGCCTGAATAAGCTGGCAATCGGTCAGTTCTGCGCCACTTCCGCCACAGTTAGCATGGCAGGGAGGTCAGCATGACCAATAGAACGTTCCACATGAACCGGCGCGACGCGTTTCTCGCCGCTGGCGCTGGTTTGGCCGTTGGTGCACTTAATGGAGTTGCCCAGGCTGGCGTGCCTTTGCAGGGACCATCGTCCGCGCACATCTATCGGTTCAAGCTTGGTGCATTCGAAGTAACGACCATCCTTGACGGCGCTATCCAGATCGATGGTCCGCACCCGATCTTTGGACAGAATGTGACCGCGGAGGAGTTGCAGGCACTGGCTGTCGAAAACTTCCTGCCGCCGACGCGTATGGAAATTGGGTTTACCCAGACCGTGGTGAACACGGGCAGCGAAGTCGTCCTATTCGATGCAGGCAACGGCGCTGGCCGCCGCGGTAAGGGTGCCGGTCTGATGCGCGAGCGCTTGGCCGCGGCCGGTATCGCGCCCGAAGCCGTGGACGTTGTCGCGATGACCCATTTCCATCCCGACCATATCGGCGGATTGATGGAGGACGGCTCGCCCGCTTTCCCGAATGCCCGCTACGTAATGCCGACAAACGAGTATGATTTCTGGTCCCCGGTGGAGAAGGCCGAGGCCGAGGCGACTGCCCGTGTCGGCAAGCTGGTGCAATCCAATGTCGTGCCATTGGCAGCGAACACCACCATGATCGGCGACGGGGGGAGCGTGGTTTCCGGCGTCACCGCAATGGCAACCAACGGGCACACGCCAGGTCACACATGCTACGTGATCGAGAGCGACGGCAAAAACCTGCTGATTCTTGGCGATGCCTGCAACCACTATGTCGTCTCGATGCAGCGCCCCGAATGGCATGTGCGGTTCGACATGGACAAAGAAGGTGCAGTGGCGGCTCGCAAAGAAGTTCTTGGCATGCTTGCTTCGGAAAAAATGCCATTTGTTGGCTATCACATGCCCTACCCAGCGGTTGGCTTCGTAGAGACTCTGGGAGAAGGCTTTCGCTTCGTGCCCGCAACCTATCAGTTCTCAGTCTAAACGACCGGTAGAGATCAACAGACATTCAGCGCGCCCCGACCGGGCGCGCATTTTAAACCCCGGAAATGGATCCAGCATATGGCTTGCAGTCTTTGCGGCCGGGCGCACTGCCCGTGCCAGCGTAGCGACGGCGCGGGCAAAGTATCGTGTGAACGCGCCGTAAGGCGCGTGAACCCCGTTTAGCGAGGGGGCCCTGCCTAACGGGAAACGACGCCAAGATCGTCCAGAGCCAAGGCAAGTTTGGGCGGAAGTGCCAATCCATCCTCACGTTCCGCAAAGATGTCTTGTGGGGCGTCATCTTCGGTCAAGTAACGCCATCCCTGGAACGGCCTGCGCGGCCGCGCAGCCACCTGAACGATCTCTGGCGACAATACGATGGCGCAGCGTCTTATCCCATCTTCGCCAACAACCTCTTGCAGATCCTCAATCCTCTGGCGCGCCAACACCACGCCACGAAAGACCCAGTAGAGCGAGCCACCGTCCAACACCTCATCGGCTCGTTTGGGCCACATGCGCGTCACATGACGTGGACGGGGGTCAAGCCCCTGGCGTCGGCGTTCGGCGCTACGGCCAGCCTGCCATGTTTGAAGATCATCAATCTTTTCGGCGCCAACGCACAACTTGATCAGATGCAACGCCATTAGCCGATCCCCAAAACATCTAGCATCGAGTATTCGCCCGGCTTCTGATCTTGCCCCCAAAGTGCGGCCTTCACGGCACCCCGCGCAAACAGCATCCGGTCGGTGGCGATGTGCTTCAGGGTGATGCGCTCTCCCGCGCCGGCAAAAATGACTTCATGTTCCCCTACGACATCCCCGCCCCGCAGCGCGGCAAATCCGATAGCGCCTGCCGGTCTCGCACCGGTCTGGCCGTCGCGTCCCCGGTCTGCGACATCGGCCAACTCGACGCCCCGTCCCTCTGCCGCCGCTTCGCCAAACATCAATGCGGTGCCAGACGGTGCATCGACCTTACGTTTGTGGTGCATCTCGATAACTTCAACGTCAAAGTCCTCACCCAAGGCGGCCGAAACTTGCCGGATCAAGACAGTCAAAAGGTTCACGCCCAAAGACATGTTGCCCGCGCGCACAATGGTTGCATGTCTCGCCGCAGCCGACAGCTTCTCAAGATCCGCAACTTCAAAACCCGTGGTACCGATCACATGGATCAGCCGTGCCTGGGCCGCCAGCGCGGCATGCGCAATGGTGACCGCTGGCGCCGTGAAGTCCAGTACAGCCCTGGCACCGACGAAAACTTCTAGCGGGTCGTCAAACACGACGATCCCTCTAGAAGCGCCACCCATCACTTCGCCCAGATCATGGCCAATCCAGTCGTGGCCCGGCTGCTCGGTGACGCCAGCCAGCACACATTCTGGTACCTCGTCCACAGCCTGGATCAGCATTTGGCCCATAGCGCCAGAGCAACCGGTGATCGCGATGGGAAGGCGGTCTGTCATTGTATCCCCCGAGTCGTCGACCCCAACATATAGCGTGTAGGTCAGCGAGCAACCCGATAGAGCAGAAGACCAAGGGGCCACATTCCTACCGAGCAGCGCAGTTGACAGGCTGACGCGCGCCCTGCGAAAGCGGGCAAAACAGTGGAGGATCAGATGCGCGCGTTCACGTTTCCCGGCCAGGGCTCTCAGACAATCGGCATGGGCCGCGATCTGGCCCAAGCCTATCCGTCGGCTCAAGCTGTGTTTGATGAGGTCGACGCAGCCCTTGGCGAGACCCTGTCCACGTTGATCTGGGAAGGGGATCAGAACGAATTGACTCTGACCGCGAATGCGCAACCCGCACTGATGGCAACGTCGCTGGCCGCGATGCGCGCGATGGAGGCGGAGGGGGTGCAGATCAGCCACGCTGCATTTGTGGCGGGTCATTCGCTGGGCGAGTACTCGGCTTTGGCTGCGGCGGGTGCGCTATCCATTGCAGACACAGCCCGGCTGCTGCGCCTGCGGGGCAGTGCCATGCAGGCGGCAACGCCTGTCGGAACTGGCGCCATGGCCGCCTTGCTGGGGTTAGACTTCGACACAGCCGCTGCGGTGGCAGAGGAAGCAGCACAGGGCCAGGTTTGCCAGGCGGCAAATGACAATGATCCCGGCCAAGTCGTCGTCTCTGGCGATAAGGCAGCCGTTGAGCGGGCTGTTGAGATCGCCAAGGCCAAGGGTGCGAAGCGCGCCATCCTTCTGCCCGTCTCGGCTCCCTTTCACTCGGCGCTCATGGCACCTGCAGCGGGTCGTATGGCCGAAGCACTGGCCGAAGTCACGATCAACACTCCAGCGGTACCCCTGGTCGCCAATGTCAGAGCAAGCGCGGTCAGCGATGCTGATGTAATCCGCAGCTTGTTGGTCGAGCAGGTCACAGGTGCCGTGCGCTGGCGCGAATCGGTACAGTACATGGCCGCTCAGGGCGTGACCGATCTGCTGGAGATCGGGGCTGGCAAAGCGCTCAGCGGCATGGCGCGCCGGATCGACCGCAGTCTTACGGCTACGGCGGTGGGTACGCCCGACGACGTCAGGAAACTGGCCGAAACGCTCAGCTGAAGGCTACAGGAGGCTAAGATGCCAAAACATGGTCACGTACACTGGACAGAACTTAACACGCGAGAGCCCGCAAAAGCCGCAGCGTTTTACGCGTCGGTGCTGGGTTGGGACATCGCCGAAATGGAGATGCCTGACGGACAGGGGACCTATCGTATCGGCCAGCGGGGCGACGACATGGTTGCCGGCATCTTCGAAATGCAGGGGCCCGAGTTTGAGGGCATGCCCGATCACTGGTTGTCGTACTTCGCCGTTGCGGACGCGGATGCTGCGGCGTCAGCCATCGCAGCAGCGGGCGGACAGGTCCTTCGACCTGCCTTCGACGTGCCCGGAGTTGGCCGTATCCTGATTGTACGTGACGCAACGGGTGCGGTCTGCGGAATGATGCAGCCGAGCGAGGGCGCAGACTAGCACTGCCCCCAAGGGCTTGCGCGCCCCCAGCTACCGTGGCAGACGCCGCAGCCACACGCATGGGAGGCAGACATGTTCGATCTGACGGGGAAGTCCGCGCTGGTGACCGGCGCTTCGGGTGGCATCGGTGCCGAGATCGCCCGTGCGCTGCACAGCGCTGGCGCACAAGTGGCTCTGCACGGCACGCGCACTGGACCGTTAGAGGAACTCGCTGCCGAGCTAGGCGAGCGGGCGCACGTGACACCGGCTAACCTGTCAGACCCAGACGCCGTCGCGGCCCTGCCCAAACAGGCGAGCGACGCAATGGGCGCCCTGGACATCCTCGTCAACAACGCCGGAATCACGCGGGACAATCTGTTCATGCGGATGTCAGACGATGAATGGCAAAACGTGATCGATGTGAACCTGACGGCCACCTTTAAGCTGTCAAAGGCCGTTTTGCGCGGCATGATGAAGGCCCGCTGGGGCCGCATCATCGGCATCACCTCGGTTGTTGGCGTCACGGGGAACCCAGGTCAGGGCAACTATGCTACTGCCAAGGCAGGCATGATCGGCATGTCAAAATCACTGGCAGCAGAGGTCGCAAGCCGCGGGGTCACTGTTAATTGCATCGCGCCCGGCTTCATCGAAACGGCGATGACGGGAAAGCTGACGGACGAGCAGAAGACCGCCATCTTTGGCCGGATTCCGGCTGGCCGCATGGGCAGCCCGGCCGAGATCGCGGCGGCAACCCTGTATCTCGCCAGCCAGGAAGCGGCATACGTCACAGGTCAGACGATCCACGTGAATGGCGGGATGGCCATGATCTGATCGGCTTACCCGGTGACCGGTACAGCCCTGATCACTGGCGCATCAAGTGGTATCGGCCTGGAGTTGGCCAAGCTGCACGCTCAGGCTGGCGGAGATCTGGTGCTGGTCGCCCGGCGTGAAGACGCGTTAGAGGCACTGGCAAGCGAGTTGACCTACTCTCACGGGGTCAGCGTCCAGGTGGTCGCAGTTGACCTGACCCAGCCAGATGCTGCGGCCCGCGTTCACGACGCAGCGCCTCATATCGACATTCTGATCAACAACGCGGGGTTCGGTGCACTGAGGTCGTTCGCCGATCAATCGCTTGAGACACAGCTTGCGATGATTTCGCTGAATGTGAGTGCCCTGACAGATCTGACGCATCGGTACCTGGCATCTATGTGCGCCCAAGGAGGCGGCCGGATACTCAATGTCGCCTCGACCGCTGGGTTTTTGCCTGGTCCAGGCATGGCAACGTACTTCGCAACCAAGGCCTATGTGGTGTCTTTCAGCCAAGCGTTGGCACAGGAACTGCGCGGCAGCGGCATCACGGTCACGGCACTTTGTCCGGGGCCTGTCAGGACCGAGTTTTTCGATCGCGCCGGTATGGCGGACCTGGCCGTGACACGGCAGGCGCGAGATGCCAAGTTGACCGCTGCCGTAGGGTACAAGGCCATGCAGGCAGGCCGCCCCCTGGTCTTTGACGACTGGCGGCTGGGCTTTCTTTTGGGCTGGGTTGTCCCCATATTGCCGCGACGACTGGTTCTTTGGGCCCTCCAGCGCAGTATGCAGACGCGATGATGTCAGGGGCAATTCACGGTTTGCATCTTTGCGGACTTGTTGATATCGGGGCGCAGCTTCGCGGACGCTTGGGCGCCCGAGGAACGATTTTAACTTGGTGAGCCCGGCGGCGAACGCCGCCCCAAAACGAGGTGAAGGCATGAGCGAGGAAATCGAGAGCAAGGTCCGTGCGATCGTGGTCGAGCATCTGGGCGTTGAAGAAGAGAAGGTCGTGTTGGCGGCTTCCTTCATCGACGATCTGGGCGCTGACAGCCTCGACACCGTTGAGCTAGTGATGGCCTTTGAAGAGGAATTTGGCGTCGAGATTCCAGACGATGCCGCAGAGAAGATCCAGACCTTCGGCGATGCGGTGAAGTTTATCGCAGAAAAGCAGGGCTGATCGCCCCTACGCACATTCAGCGCGGCCCGGCGGCGACGCCCGTGGCCGCGTTTTTGATTCGGGATCGGCGCCGACCATCCTGAACTTTGACGGTGACCGCCGCAGGAACCGGCGCTACACCAAACAAAAGACAGTCAGCGGGAGGAGGTGCGCATGCGGCGTGTGGTTGTGACAGGGCTTGGCCTGGTCTCGCCGCTGGCATGTGGTGTCGAGGAAAGCTGGCAGCGCGCCCTGGCGGGAACGTCTGCCGCGGGCCCGATCAAGCACTTCGATGCCTCTCACCTGCCGGCGCAGATTGCCTGCGAGATTCCTTTGGGCGATGGCAGCGATGGCACCTACAATCCGGATGACTGGCTGGCACCTAAGGAGCAACGCAAGGTCGACCGCTTCATCGTTTACGCGATGACCGCGGCCGAACAGGCAGTTGCAGATGCCGGTTGGCGACCTGATCCTGACGAGACTGAAAAGCTGGATCGCACTGGGGTGATGATTGGCTCGGGTGTTGGGGGCATCGAGTCGATTGGCAACATGGCCATCACTTTGAAAGAGCGCGGCCCTCGCCGTGTCAGCCCATTTTTTATCCCGGGTGCGCTAATCAATCTGTGTTCCGGTCAGGTGTCGATCAAGTATGGCTTCCGTGGGCCCAACCACGCGGTCGTCACGGCCTGCTCCACCGGCGCACACGCCATCGGCGATGCGGCACGGCTGATCGCCCTGGGTGATGCCGACGTCATGCTGGCAGGTGGCGCCGAATCACCCGTCTGCGAGCTGTCAGTTGCCGGCTTTTCTGCGTGTAAGGCGCTGTCTACTGGCTTTAACGATGCGCCTGAGCGTGCCTCCCGGCCGTATGATCGCGATCGAGATGGCTTCGTCATGGGCGAAGGGGCTGGTGTCGTTGTTCTTGAAGAACTGGAGCACGCACGCGCACGCGGGGCGAAGATCTATGCCGAGTGGCTGGGGTACGGCCTTTCGGGCGATGCCTATCATATCACATCACCTTCACCAGACGGTGACGGCGGCTATCGATCGATGAAGGCTGCATTAAACTCAGCAGGCCTGTCCGCCAGCGACATCGACTACGTGAATGCACATGGCACGTCGACGCCAGTCGGCGATGAAATCGAGCTTCGCGCGGTCGAAAAGCTATTGGGCAACGACGCAGCCCACGTCACGATGTCGTCTACTAAGTCTTCCACTGGTCACTTATTGGGGGCAGCAGGTGCCTTGGAGGGCATATTCTCAATCCTCACAATCCGTGATCAGGTGGCCCCACCGACGTTGAACCTGGAGAACCCATCGGTCGAGACGCAGATCGACTTAGCACCGCTGGTCAAACGCGAGCGCGAGATCAACGTGGCCCTATCCAACAGTTTTGGGTTTGGAGGGACCAACGCGTCGATCATTTTTGGTCGCGCGCCCGTGAGCTGAGGGGCTGGGCATGCGCAATATTGCCTCAAACGTCCTCACCATCCTGATTGTAGTTGGCCTGGTTTTTGTCGGGGCATTAGGTCTCGCAAAGCAGGAGATCGTCTCACCAGGCCCTTTAAGGGAAGAAGTAACCGTTCAGGTGCCACGTGGGGCGTCACCACGTGACATATCGGAGCTGTTGGCAGAGGCTGGAGCGCTTCCCGATCGCGGCGTCCTGGGTATCGTCGACGGCGCAACACTGTTCCGGCTGGCAACACGTTATGCTGGTAAATCGCAGTCGCTAAAGTTTGGTGAGTATGCAATTGCGCCAGGGGCTTCCGTCGAAGAACTCGTGACGCTGCTGTCCACCGGGGCGAACGTACAGCACACGGTCACAATCCCCGAAGGTATGACATCGGCCATGGCGGTTGACGTACTGAACGGTGCTGAACTGCTGACAGGTGAAGTTGCCGAGTTACCGGCTGAAGGTTCACTGTTCCCTGACACGTGGTCGTTCCAGCGCGGCACCCCCCGCCAAGCTCTTGTCGAGCAAATGCAGGCAAAGATGCGCCAAGTACTTGATACTGCCTGGGAGAACCGCGTTCCGGGTTTGCCGCTGCAGTCGAAGGACGAGTTGCTGATCCTCGCGTCGATCGTTGAGAAGGAAACGACCCCTGCCGAACATGGCAAAGTGGCCTCGGTGTTCATCAACAGGTTGCGCCTGGGTATGAGATTGCAGACGGATCCGACGGTCATCTACGGGATCACCGAAGGGAAGGCGCCACTTGGCCGCGGGCTGCGCCGGTCTGAACTGCGCGCCGCGACACCTTACAACACCTACGTCATTGCAGGCCTGCCACCCACGCCGATTGCTAATCCGAGCCAAGCATCAATTGAGGCTGTGGCGAACCCGGATGAGACGCCGTACCTCTACTTTGTGGCGGACGGTACGGGTGGCCATGCGTTCGCCCGGACCTTGGACGAGCACAACCGCAATGTTGCCGTCTGGCGACGGATCGAACGGCAACGCCAGCAAGAGCAACAACAATAAACGCAACAGCTGACGATTCTTTCACGGCTAGCTGATCTGGATGGATAGCCGCGACGAGGCGCGTAAATCCGTGAACAGGTGGCGAACGTGTAAATAGACGGTTAACACGGTGGGCCGTTTGTTAACAGGTCGTTAACGCAACCCACTGAAATTAATAGAAATTTTTCGAAAAACTTATTGACGGGGCGGACGGTCCCAGGTATCTCTTCCAGCACGCTACGAGAAGTGGCGGTGGAGAGGAGCACCTCTTCAGGGGCGTCGCCCCAACCGACAGGGCCGACCGGGGGGTCGGCCTTTTGCGTTTCTGGCCCCTGGCCGGAGACACCTCAAACCGAAAGGCGTCTGCTGTGAGAACGACGATCAACCAAGTTGATCGGCGGGGGGACGCGCATTCGATCGAACGTCTGGAAAGTATTCTGATCGATGCGCGGCGGATCCTCGCCGATGCCGGGGCTTTGCTGGAGCTTGAAATCGAAGCGCTGGAGAAATCCAGCCCGCTCGATGACACGGCCACCAAGCACCTGGAAAATCTGAAATCTGTCCTGACCGAGTGTCGGAAGTCGACCACTCAGGTCATCGACCTCGAGGCCAAGCTGTGCATGCACGCACTGTCGTTTGGCCCCCCATTGGACTTGGAGGCGGCACGTGACGAAATCCTTAGCCGCTTCGCTACGTTCGATTCCTAAGGACCGGCGTACTGCGTTTCTGGAGACACTGACCGAGAACGCAGTCGCCGCTATGCCGTTTCTGTGGGACGCATGGGCAAACCCTTTGCACCAGACGGCCCCGGAAGGGGACTGGAACACCTGGGTTATCCTGGGTGGGCGCGGCGCGGGCAAGACCCGCGCCGGGTCCGAATGGGTTCGCGGTCAAGTCGAAGGTGCCGGACCACGCGACCCCGGTCGATGCCGGCGCATCGCCCTGGTGGGCGAAACGCTCGATCAGGTCCGTGCCGTCATGGTCGAAGGCGATAGCGGCATCCTCGCATCGAGCCCGCCGGATCGCCGGCCAAAACTGATCACCTCGAAGAACCGGCTGGAGTGGCCGAACGGCGCACAAGCGATGCTGATCTCGGCGGTCAACTACGAAGCTTTGCGCGGACCTCAGTTTGATGCGGCCTGGTCCGATGAGATGGCCAAATGGCGCTACGCAAGAGAGGCCTGGGACATGCTGCAGTTCACGCTGCGCCTGGGCGACTGCCCACGGCAGATCGTCACCACGACGCCGCGGGATTTGCCTGTCCTACGCGAAGTACTGGAGCTGCCTGGCACGGTCGTCAGCCATGCGGCAACCGAGGCAAATGCAGCCAACTTGGCACCCGGCTTCATCGAGCGCATGCGTGCCCGGTACGCGGGCACCTGGCTTGGCCGCCAGGAACTGGATGGCATGCTGCTTGAAGAACGCGAAGGCGCGTTGTGGACGCGGGCATCTATAGATGAGGCCCGCGAGCCAGCGCCAGATGATATCACCCGGGTCGTCGTCGCAGTCGACCCGCCAGTCACCTCGGGCAAAGGAGCGGACGAATGCGGGATCATCGTTGCGGGCGTACGAGCGAAGGGGCCTCCGGAGTATTGGGAGGCGTGGATCTTGGCCGACTGCTCGCTAAAGGGAACGCCGCAGCGCTGGGCCAAGGCGGCTGCAGCGGCCTATGCGGATTATGCCGCCGACAGGCTGGTGGCGGAAACCAATCAGGGCGGCGACCTGGTGGAGAGCGTGATGCGTCAGGTGGCACCGAACATCGCCTACCGGGGCGTTCACGCAGCCCGAGGTAAGCGCCTGCGGGCCGAACCGGTGGCCGCTCTCTACGAGCAGGGCCGCATCCACCACGTCGAACCCTTCGACATTCTGGAAGAGCAAATGTGCAGCTTTGACGGGACCGGCGGCAAAAGCCCCGACCGGCTGGATGCTCTGGTCTGGGCGCTGACGGATCTGGTGCTGGACGCAAGCAACGGCCCTGTACCACGCATTCGAACGATCTGACAATTGGGCGGGGGCCCAGGCGCAGCAAAGCCGCCGCCCGCCCCCACCCACCCACCGGCGCGCGGCGGCTTTGCTGCGCGATGGCTTGGATATGAACTACGGGAGACACCGATGGCCTTTTCGCTGTTCCGCCGATCGGCTGAGCCCGAGGCTCAGAAAGCCTCGGCTACCGCGCCTATTATGGCGTTTCACGGCACCGGTCGCGCGGTTTGGACGCCACGGGATACGGCCTCGATGGCACGATCGGGCTACGAACAGAATGCCATTGGTTTTCGGGCGGTGCGGATGGTCGCCGAAGCGGCGGCGGCGGTTCCGGTTACCGTCACCGAAGACGGCGTGCGCATGTCAGAGCACCCGGTCGTACGGCTATTGTCGCAGCCCAACCCCGGGCAGGACGGTCGCTCCTTCCTAGAGGCGCTCTACGGGCATCTACAACTGTCGGGGAATGCCTACGTCGAGGCGGCTTCTATCGATACACTGGGACTGCCGCGTGAGCTTCACGTGCTGCGCCCTGATCGAATGCGGGTCGTGCCGGGAAATGATGGTTGGCCAGCAGCATACGAGTACCATGTCTCGGGACGCGCTCATCGCTGGGCGATGGACGGCGATTTCCGAGCTATCCTGCATCTGAAGGCATTCCACCCGCTGAACGACCACTACGGCATGAGCCCGATCGAAGCCGCGGCCCAGGCGGTAGATGTCCACAATGCAGCGGCACGCTGGTCGAAGGCGCTGTTGGACAACGCCGCGCGCCCATCCGGTGCTATCGTCTTCGGCGGCAAGGATGGCGCAGCCACCATGTCCGAGGAACAGTATCAGCGGCTGACCCGCGAGATCGAAGACAACCATGCCGGTGCCAGCAATGCAGGCCGACCGATGCTGTTGGAGGGCGGGCTGGACTGGAAGCCCATGGGCTATTCACCGACCGACATGGAGTTCCTGGAGACCAAGAACGCCGCCGCACGCGAGATCGCGATGGCCTTTGGCGTGCCACCCATGCTGTTGGGCCTGCCGGGGGACAACACCTATGCGAACTACCAGGAGGCCAATCGCGCCTTTTATCGTCAGACGGTGCTGCCGCTGGTGCAGAAGACAAGCTCGGCCCTATCCAGTTGGCTGTGCCAGACCCGCACGACCGATCTGAGCATTGCACCGGATCTGGATGCTGTGACAGCGCTGGGGCCGGAGCGCGAGGCACTATGGAAACGCGTCTCTGAAGCGGAGTTCCTGGACCAGGACGAGAAGCGCGCCCTGCTGGGCCTGCCACCCCGCGATTGATTGCTAAGGCGGCGCGGAACGCGCCTGCCCTGCTGCCCAACCCGACGGGTGCGCCCGCATCGCCATAACGAGGATCACATGAAATTCGAGATTCCGCAGCCCGGGCTGGGCCTCGAGACCAAGTATACCGCGCTGAGCTCGCTGACCGAGACAGGTGAGATTGGACGCATCAATGGATACGCCTCGCGCTTTGGCGAGCCTGATCAGTCCGGTGACGTGGTCGTTCCCGGTGCCTTTGCCAAGTCGCTGGCACGGCTAAAGGAAGCTGGCCGGTCAGTCAAATTCCTATGGCAACACGATCCGACCAAACCGATCGGTGTTTGGAAGCAAGTGAAAGAAAACGCCACAGGGCTGTGGGTTTCGGGCGAAGTACTGACCGACGTCCAACTGGGCAAGGAAGCAGCGCTTCTGATGAAGGCTGGCGCGATCGACGGGCTGTCGATCGGCTACAAAGTCATCAAGTCTCAAAAGAATGCCGAAACGGGTGGGCGCAACCTCATCGAGATCGATCTTTGGGAAGTCAGCCTGGTCACCTTCCCAATGCTGCCCAGCGCGCGCGCGCATTCGGATGCGACGCTGGAGACCTCCGAAGATATCGCTGCGGCGTTGGCCGAGGCGTTGGCGAACTGACTAGGTCCCGTTGGGATCCACCAGCACAGCCACCCCCCACGGGGCGCCCTCGGCGTACCCCCTCACTTAACCCTGAAAAGGACCCATTATGAGCGAGATCGATGGCAAGCATCGGGTCTCGGCCGAGGCGAAAAGTGCCGCGACCGAGTTCCTGGCGACCTTCCAAACCTTCAAGAACGATGTGAGCAAGAGCATGAACGAGTTGGGCCGTCGGATCGATTCGATCGACCGCAAGAACGCCGACATCCGCCGCCCTGCCTTGGCGACGCAAGCGATCGACCAACTGCCGCACCGCAAGGCCATCTCGGCTTATGTGCGCAATGGTGACGAGGACCAGATCCGGGCACTGGAAGTCGAAGCCAAGGGCCTGAACACCCAGGTTGCCGGCGACGGCGGATTTCTGGTTGATCCGCAAACGGCTGACCGGATCGACAGCGTGCTGCGCTCCGGGGCATCGATGCGTGCGGTCAGCCGCGTCGTCAATGTAGAGGCTTCTGCCTACGATGTTCTGATTGACCACGCCGAGATTGGCGCTGGCTGGTCAGACGAGGTGACGCCACAGTCTGAGACGGCCGCACCCACGATCGACCGTATTTCGATCCCGCTGCATGAGCTGTCGGCATCGCCGGTTGCCTCGCAACGCCTGCTGGACGACTCGGCATTCGACGTCGAAGGCTGGTTGGCCGAGCGCGTCGCGGACCGGTTCCTGCGCGCCGAGTCGGACGCGTTTGTCAACGGTGATGGCGTGAACAAGCCGACAGGCTTCCTAACCAAGTCCTTTGTCACCAACACCTCTTGGACCTGGGGCAACATCGGCTACGTCCCCACCGGGACCGACGGCGATTTCGATCCGAACAGCCCCGCGGACAGCTTGGTCGATCTGGTCTATGCGCTGAACGCTGAGTACCGCTCGGGCTCGGTCTTCTTGATGAATTCGCGCACCGCTGGCGAAGTTCGCAAGATGAAGGACAGCCAGGGCCGCTTCCTGTGGATGGAAGGCCTGCAGGCGGCACAGCCGCCGTTACTGGTCGGCTACCCAGCCCTGATCGTCGAGGAGATGCCCGACATCGCCTCCGGTGAGCATGCGATCGCCTTCGGTAACTTCATGCACGGTTACACCATCGCCGAGCGCCCGGATCTGCGCATCCTTCGCGACCCTTACACGCAGCGTCCAAACGTTACCTTCTTCGCCACCAAACGCGTGGGCGGTGACGTTTCGGATTACGCCGCGATCAAGACGCTGCGGTTCGCAACGTCGTGACAAAAAGGCTGGGGCACCCAATGGGCGCCCCAGCTCATCGCAGTCTCTACGTTCCAGTTGGCGCCAAGCCCGCGCCAAAGCGAGATCCTTTTCACAAGCGTAAAAGAAGGCGAGCATGGTCGAGACGGTAGTCCACACAATCGGTCGCGATGCCGACTTTCCAACGCTTGCAAGTTGGGCGGCAACCCTGCCGCCTGATCTGCTGGAGGCCGGGATCGCGCCAGTGGCCGAGTTGACCGCTGGAGCCGAGGACCCCGGGGCGGTTGTCATCGAAACCCGGTGCTCGCCAAGTGCCTACGTCACTATCCGCGCAGCGCGCGGACACAGCTTCGCCGACCTGAACGACCCAATCGTAGACCCCTTGGCCCCAGCGATAGGTCTAGGCGCGGCGATCCGTACGCTTAGCGGGCCTGCAATCTCGGTCCGAGGTACAGGCACCCGTGTCTCGCTCGCCGGCTTGCAAATCGTTGCTGAAGATGGCGCCGCGGTGGCCGATGACGGCCAGGGCGCACTGATCGCCCTTAAAACATGTCTGGTCGAGGCCGTCTCGGCTGAACCAGCCGTAACACTACGCGGCACGGAGGCTTTTATTGTCGCCAGCGCCATTATCCAACGCGGTGCTGGTGACGGTATCTGCCTAGCCGATGGTGCAAGCGGCCAGGGCTGTACAATCTACAAGCCAAGGCGGCCACTGGCAGACGGAGAAGGCGTGTCGGTAGCGGGCAGTGTCGGGTCAGCACTGCGATCGACGGTCGTGTTCGGCTTTGCCAAAGCCTTCAGCGGCAACTTCGTCGATGCGCTCGGTCTGGTTTGTGACCAAGCGAACGCGCTGTCCGCACCCGATCGGCTGGATGATCCAAGTTGGAATCTGAAGCACACAAATGTCGACACGGTTGATACGCGGCCCGGCCCCTTCGGTGTCGCCTTACAACGAGTGTGGGGCAGCGACGGAGCAGACGGCTACATCGAAGGTCCAACCTTAGGAACTGTCGCGCCATATCAGCGCGCTGGCTTCGCTGTCATCGTCGGCGACCCCACGGCAGCGGCCAGCGCCATTGCTTTGGACAGCCCAGCAGGGATGGCTGAAGTCCGGATCAGCTGGGTCGATACCCCACCCCTGACTACTTTGATGGGTATGCCCTGCGGTCTGGCAGCCATAGATGGCGGAGTGAGCGATCTTGGCGGCGGTCTCTACCGCGTATGGATTACGGCAGAGAACCAATCCGGTTCAGAACTACCGGTGAAGCCGCTGTTCTACATCAGCCGGGCTTTGGCCAATGCCGGCCTCAAAGTCGGCGCGTATGTCGGGGCAGCCATGGCCACCGTAGGGCACTTGGGCACGGGGTTCTGTCTTAAGAACACGCTTCCTGGGCGGCGCGGTCTTGCAGGGATTGATCCAGCTGAGGCGATAGTCAGTGCTTCTGGGATACTACCCGATCTGCGCCCCTTGGAAGGCGGCGCGTTGGAAGGACGAGGTTCACTTTCGGGCCAAGACATTCTGGGCCGTGGACGCTTGGTTCCTGATACCGCTGGGGCATTCACACTGAATCCAGCCCCAAGGTTCTTAGGCGAAAGCACGAACAAGATTGGTCATCGCCGTGCTCAGGGTCTGATGACGGCCAATAGCAGGTACCTTCTAGCTAGCCACCGCGATCGCCTCGCGACAGGCAACTTGGATCAATAATGGTTCAATGCTTGGCCACGCTGCCAAGTGACGACACGACCAAGATATGACTGGCTAGGGGCTTGCCGGTTGCCGCCTACGAAAAGCCTTCCGGGGTTCGGGTCTATCAAGGCCGCGAGACCCGCCAATCCTATACGTCTCGCATAAAGCCGAAGCCCGCATGAGCGCAGGCAAACGACGTGCCTCACTTATCCGCCAACCAAGCAAGACCACTGCGTCCAAGGAGGAAGCTGACCATGCTACTCAAGGAAACCACACCTGCTGCGGTCACGCCGGTACCGCTTGATGAATTTGCTGATCATCTGCGTCTAGGCCACGGCTTTGTTGATGACGGTTCGCAGAACGGTCTTTTGGACCTTTACCTTCGGAATGCCACGGCAGTGGTCGAGCGGCGCACAGGCCAGGCCTTAATCCGCCGCCCGTATCAACTGCAATCGGCGGGCTTTGACCGGCATGGGCATCTTTCGCTACCGGTTGGGCCGGTAAGCACGATCGACAGCTTTCGCTATGTCACGCCAGGCTCAACGATTACGTTGAACCCAGAGGACTGGGTGCTTGAGCCGGGCACGGCCCGCCAGCGCGTTACAGGACCTGGTGGCGGCCCGCTTTGGACCATGCCTATGGGCGCGGTTGCTGAAGTCGACTTTCAGGCGGGCTACGGCCTCGCTTGGACGGACATTCCTGATGATCTTACCCAGGCGGTTATTCTGCTTGCGGCGCATTACTATGAAAATCGGTTTGGCGATGCTCCGGGCGATGATGGGATCCCTTTTGGGGTACTGGCGATCGTGGAAAGTCACCGCGCGGTGAGGCTCTGATGATGGGGCCGTCGCTGGACACCCCAATGTTGCTGGAGGCGCCACAACGCCTAGTCGATACAGGCGGTGGGACGTCGATCGTCTGGTCCGCGTTGGGCACAGTGTGGGCTGATATCGCTGCGAAATCGGGACGCGAGACCGTTGCCGGTCTGCGCGAAAACGCCAGAATTAGTCATCAGATCACGGTGAGGTCTGCACCCATAGGCTCGCCACAGCGCCCCCGCCCCGAACAGCGATTTCGCCTGGGTGATCGCCTGTTCGCAATCCGCGCTGTTGCACCGGCGGACGGAGCTGGGAGGCACCTAACTTGCTGGGTAGAAGAGGGTCCGTTCTCATGACCTATGCTTTGGCATGGCCTCTGCAGCAAGGCCTGTATGAGTTGCTAACGACAAACGCGGCTTGCCAAGCCATCTTCGGAAATCGGGTGCATGACGCCGCACCGCCCTTTGGTCCGGACGCCGCCGCTGAAGGACTTTACCTTACGATAGGTGACGAGGAAGTTCGCGACTGGTCGACGGGTTGCGATCAAGGTGCCGAACACTTTGTCCGCCTGGATGTACACGCACCACGTCAGAGTTATGCCGAGGCGAAGGAAGCGGCGGCAGCGGTATCAGATGCAGTTCTGACCGGCCCGATCCAGCTGGCACGCGGAGCTTTGGTTAACGCGCGTTTTGTGGATGCACGAACGGCGCGGGACGAGGCCGGCCAATTGCGCCGTATCGAAATGCGTTTCCGGATCATACTGGAAGACACCCTCTGACGAGATTGCTGGCCGCGAAACCGACGCGAACCGCGCCCAAACAACACTGCAGAACGGAGACACGAAATGACCGCCCAAAGGGGAAAGGACATCCTGTTGAAAATGGATGACGATGGAGACTTCGTTACCATAGGCGGGATCCGCGCAACGCGCATCACCTTCAACGCTGATACGGTCGATACGACTACCTCTGAAAGCTCGGGACAGTGGCGCGAGCTTCTTGCAGGCGCAGGCGTACGCACCGCAGCAATTTCCGGCTCAGGTATTTTCAAGGACTCGGCGACCGACGCCTTGTTGCGCGAAGCCTTCTTTGACGAAGAGCACCCAGAGTTCGAGATCGTTATTCCAGATTTTGGCACCGTTACAGGACCGTTCCAGATCACGTCACTCGAGTACGCTGGTAATCATGATGGCGAAGCAAGTTTCGAGATTGCCCTGGCCTCGGCCGGCGAGTTGGCGTTTGAGACGCTTTGAACATGATGGCGAACCCCCAACGCGGAGAAATCGCCTTGTGCATCGATGGGACCGAACGGCGTCTGCGTCTGACTTTGGGCAGCTTGGCGGCTCTTGAAACACGTCTGCAAGCGGGGTCGCTGATGGGACTTGCAGAACGGTTTGAGACGGGTCGGGTCGCCACGGCTGACCTCATCGCTTTGCTAGCGGCCGGTCTTGAAGGCGCGGGCGAGTGCATCGACGAGGCCTCGCTTGCCCAGGCTGAGATTGAGGGCGGGGCCAGCGGTGCAATGCGGGCCGGTATGTCGTTGTTAGGCCGGGCCTTTCAGCCGCTCGAAGATGGCTGATACCAACACTGACGCGCCAGTCGACTGGCCTGCAATCATGCGTCTGGGATTGGGCCGGCTGGGCCTGACGCCAGAAACATTTTGGGCGATGAGTCCTGTCGAGTTTCAAGCTGCCCTGGAAGGTGCAGGTGTCACAATCAGCGCCGCACACACACTGAATAGAGCGGGCTTAACTGAGTTGATGGCGGCCTTTCCGGACCGACCCAGTTGCCCTGACGGAGGGTTTGAATGACACCTGATCAGAATTTCTCGCTGCCCCGCAGCCTTGGGCCAGCACTGGAAGAGATGCGCGCGCTTGCGGCTGATTTCTCCGGCGAGTTAGGCGAAGCCTCCGACGCGATGAAGACGCTGGATGGTCAAGCGACCAAGCTGTCACGATCGCTGTCATCCTCGCTGAGATCAGCCTTTGATAAAGCGGTTTTTGGCGGCGCTAAGCTGACAACCGTCTTCCGTGATCTGGCGGGCTCGGTTGCAGGAAAGGCACTGAACGCAGCCATCACACCGGTAACCGATGCGATATCCGGTGGCTTTTCAGGTATCTTCGGAAGCCTGTCGGGAGCTCTGACAGGTGCATTGGGATTCAAGGACGGCGGCGCGTTCAGCTCGGGCCGCGTGCGTGCCTTTGCCCGTGGCGGCGTCGTAGACGGCCCGACCTACTTTCCGATGCGCGGGGGCGCCGGACTGATGGGCGAAGCGGGACCTGAGGCGGTCATGCCACTAACCCGCGGACCGGACGGTCGACTAGGTGTTGCCGCCCAAGGCGGCCGTGGCGCCCCACAGATCGTCGTCAACATCCAGACGCCGGACGTTCAGGGTTTCCAACGCTCTCGCGGGCAAGTTGCCGCGCAATTGGCCCGCGCCGTCAAACGCGGACAGTCCGGGTTGTAAAGTAGCTTCGGCAAGTCAGCACCCGAGCGGCCGATAAAGAGGATACGACATGGCTTTCCACGAGACGCGGTTCCCCGCGGCGATCTCCTTCGGTTCATCCGGTGGCGTCGAACGCCGAACTGAGATCGTTGAACTTGTCAACGGTTTCGAGGAACGGAATGCCCCTTGGGCCCGCTCGCGCAGACGATACGATGCTGGTTTAGGAGTACGCTCGCTGGATGATTTGGCCGAGGTGCTTGAGTTCTTCGAGGCACGGCTGGGCAGGCTTCATGGCTTTCGCTGGAAGGATTGGCTGGACCACAAGTCGACAGCGCCTTCCGCTCAGATCACTCCAGGAGATCAGATTCTCACTGGCGAGAGCACGACTTGGCAATTGGTGAAGACCTATTCGCAAGGTCCCGGTTCGTACACTCGGCCAATCGCTAAACCTGTGGATGGCACAGTGAGGGTTGCAGTCGAGGGACAAGAGTTGAACTTCGGCACAGACTTTGCCGTTGATGAGACCACGGGCCTCGTGACTCTGGCGGTCGCGCCGGCACCTGAAGCCACAGTCACCGCTGGGTTCGAATTCGACGTGCCCGTTCGTTTTGGCGAAGACACGATCGACGTCAATCTGGCCGCCTTCGAGGCAGGTGACGTCCCAGCAATCCCGATCATCGAGGTGCGGATCTAATGCGTGTTCTGGCACCTGCTCTTCAGACTGCGCTCGATAGCGGAGCCTCGACCCTAGCCCGTTGCTGGCGCATCACCCGACGAGATGGCGTCGTTCTCGGCTTCACCGATCATGATTTGGCGCTGAGCTTTGACGGAGTCAGTTACGAACCAGGAACAGGCCTGACGTCATCGGCCGTTGAAGCTGGAACGGGGTTGGCCGCCGATAGTCACGCAGTCGAAGGCGCCCTCAGCTCAGACCAAATCACCGCAGAGGACATCGCGCTCGGCCTATTCTCGGGCGCTGAAGTGGCCCTGTTTACAGTGGACTGGACTAACGTCGAAGCGCGGACGCTGCTCAGTCGCGGGCAGATCGGCGAGATCCGCCGCGGCAACATCGCCTTTGAGGCGGAAATCGTCGGTCTTTCCGAAAGATTAAACCAGCCGCAGGGTCGGGCGTTTATCCACACATCAACCCAAGCCGGTCCGAGCGGGAACTGCGGCGTAGACCTCTCAGATCCTGCCTATCGGGGGACGGGGACGCTGACGACGGGTAGCGAAGCTGTCCGCCTGATCGCCACGGGCCTTTCCGCTTACGCGGAAGGATGGTTCACGGGTGGCAATCTGCGCTGGATCTCGGGCCGAAACACGGGCGTGCAAGGACCAGTCAAAGCGCACTTAGTTGCCGCCGATGAAGCAATCATCGAGCTTTGGCTGACCCCACCGCTCCAGATCGGTGAAGGCGATCAATTCGAGCTCACCGTAAACTGCAACGTTACCGCTCGCGTTTGGAAAGAGCGCTTTGGCAGCCTGGAGGACTTCCGCGGATTTCCGCACATCCCGGGCGACGATGTGGCGGCGTCCTATCCACAAACAGGAGGCGCCCATGACGGGGGATCGCTCTTCCGCAACTGATCGCGCGCGGATCATCGAGGCGGCGAAGGCCTGGTTGGGCACGCCATATCGGCACCAGGCCAGTCTTTGCGGCGTGGGTGCAGACTGTCTTGGCTTGGTCAGGGGTGTTTGGCGTGATGTCATTGGGCCCGAGCCTGAGCAACCCGGAGCCTACTCTGCCGATTGGGCAGAGGCGACAGGAGAAGAGCGCCTGCTCCAAGCTGCGCTTCGTCATATGACGCGCCTGCCACGCGATGCTGCGCGACCAGGTGACATGCTGTTATTCCGAATCGTTGAACGTGGACCGGCGAAACACGCGGCAATTTTGGTGGACGGTTTCGTGAATGGCGGGACGATCCTGCACGCCTACTCTGGCCATGATGTTTGCGAGACGCGCCTGACGGTTGGATGGCAACGGCGTCTCGCTGGTGCATTCCAATTTCCAAAACCTCTCGTTTGAGAACCTGAGAACCGCGCGGTCCGCACGCGCTCACCCAACGTTATGTCCGACTGAAGAGGCGCCCCATGGCGACGTTACTGATTTCTGCTGCAGGATCAGCCATTGGCGGATCGCTGGGCGGCTCTGTTCTTGGCATCTCGGCGGCCGCCATCGGTCAAGCCGCTGGCGCTGTCGCAGGTTCAGCCATCGACCAAGTGATCCTCGGTCAAGGATCATCGGCCGTCGAAACTGGTAAAGCCAGCGGCTTACGCATACAGGGCGCTGCCGAAGGCGTATCGATCCCACAGGTCTGGGGTCGCATGCGCGTGCCCGGTCACCTGATATGGGCCACGCGCTTTTTGGAAAAGGTGCGCACCACGACCCAAGGCGGAAAAGCGACGCAAGGGCAGCGGGTGCGCGAATTCTCTTACTGCATCTCGTTCGCGATCGCTCTCTGCGAAGGTCCAATCGATCGTATTGGGCGCGTCTGGGCGGATGGCCAGTTGTTCGATCTGTCGACGGCCAACTTCCGTATCTACAACGGGGACGAGGCTCAGCTACCTGACCCAAAGATCGAAGCGGTGGAGGGCGGGGGGAATGTGCCAGCTTACCGCGGCTTAGCTTACATGGTTTTCGAGGATCTGCCGGTTGGGCAGTTCGGCAACCGGATTCCTCAGTTAAACGTCGAAGTCTTCAGGGCCGCTGGCGCACCGCAGGCAGCTGTCTCTGGTCCTCAACAAGCGCCAGCTCTCCCCGAGATTGTGCGCGCCGTTTGCATGTCACCAGGAACCGGCGAATTTGCCTTGGATCCGAAAGCCAGCCGTGTCGTGTTTCCCGCAGGCGGCGGCCAATATGCCAACATAAACAACGCATCGGGTACGCCAGACATGCAGGCTGCCTTGGACCAACTGCAGAGTGAGCTACCACTCTGCAACCAGGTCAACTTGGTCGTCTCTTGGTTCGGTAATGATCTGCGGTGCGGCCGTTGCCGGGTTGAACCAAAAATCGAACAAGCAGGCCGCAGCTATGCGCCGGATGGCTGGCAGGTTGCGGGGTTGAGCACATCTACCGCGCCGGTGATCAGCCAATCGGCAGAGGGCCGTCCAAACTTTGGCGGCAGCCCTTCCGATTGCTCGGTCATTCGGGCGATCCAGGAAATGGCAAGCCGCGGTCTTGCCGTGACTTTGTACCCGTTTCTCCTGATGGACATCGTCGAGGGTAATGACTTGGACAACCCCTATGGTGGGACCGAGCAGCCAGTGTTTCCCTGGCGCGGGCGGATCACCCTGGATCGGGCGCCGGGTCTTGAGGGAACTGCAGATCAGACAGCCGATGCGATTGAAGAGGTTGACGCATTCTTTGGGACCGCCACCGCGGCGGACTTCACCGTCGACTCGGGCAAGGTCACCTACACCGGGCCAGACGAATGGACGTGGCGCCGCTTTGTCCTGCATCTAGCGGCGCTTGGTGCGGCAGCAGGGGGCGTCGAAGCCATTTGCATCGGGACCGAACTACGCGGCCTGACGACCATCCGGTCTTCGAAGACGGACTTTCCGGCAGTGCAACAACTGATCGCGCTGGCCGCCGAAGTGCGTGCACTGTTACCGAACACCAAGATCACTTACGCAGCCGACTGGTCGGAGTATTTCGGCTATCAGCCGCAGGACGCCTCAGGCGATGTCTTGTTTCACTTGGACCCGTTATGGGCAAATGCGAACGTTGATGCCGTTGGCATCGACGACTACACCCCGCTGAGCGATTGGCGCTACACGACCGAGCACCTGGACGCGCAAGCGGGTTCGATTTATTCGCTGCCGTATCTGGCGTCCAATGTCGAAGGCGGTGAGTATTACGATTGGTACTATGCGTCAGATGCTGACCGGACCGCGCAGATCCGAACGCCGATAACCGATGGCGCACACAACGAAGCTTGGATCTTCCGGCCTAAGGACATCCGCAACTGGTGGTCGAACCAGCACTACAATCGCATCGATGGCGTGCGCCAAACAACGCCAACAGCCTGGATCCCACAATCAAAGCCTGTCTGGCTGACAGAAACGGGCTGTCCTGCTGTCGATCTTGGTGCCAACAAACCAAACGTCTTCTTCGATGGACGTTCGTCTGAATCTGCGTTGCCACCTGGCTCGCGTGGCGCCCGCGATGACGAGATGCAGCGTCGCTTCCTGCAGGCCAAGCTGGGCTATTGGCAGGACGTCGGGAACAATCCCTTAAGCTCGGTCTATGCTGGGCCGATGATCCCCACAGATCGTGTTTTTGTCTGGACTTGGGATGCTCGCCCTTGGCCCGATTTTCCAGTACGCGAGAGCATATGGGCCGATGGGCCGTCTCATCGCCTGGGGCATTGGATCACTGGCCGCGTGACCGGCGGGTCCCTAGCGGAAGTGGTTGCAGAGCTTTTGTTGAACGCGGGATTTGCTGAAGACGACTTCGACGTCTCTGACCTTTATGGCCAAGTCGATGGCTACGTAGTTGACCGAACTGCATCGGCGCGAGAGGCCTTGCAGCCGCTTATGCAGGCTTTCGCCTTCGATGCGTTCGAAGCGGATGGTCGGCTGGTCTTCGCAACCCGTGGGGTAGCAAGTGCCGCGTCCGCCGCAACTGCAGCGGTTGGTGCTTTAACTCCTGAACGCCTCGTACCAGGGGACGGTCCCGATCGCGCGCCCGTCGAGCGGATCACCGCCTCTCAGACCGAAGCAACCGACGCTGTGCGCGTTACCTACCTGCAGTCAGAAAACGACTATAGGGTTGGCGCAGCCGAAGCACGTCTACCGGGCACAGAAGTCCGGCGAGTATCCGAGACATCGTTCCAGCTGGCGTTGCCCGCAAGCCGGGCGCAGCAGATTGCAGATCGCTTTCTAGCAGAGGCTCTGCGCGCACAAGAGACGGCGCGTTTCAGCCTGCCACCTTCGCAGCTGGCTTTTGTGCCGGGCGATATTGTCCAAATCGACGAGGACGGCACCCCGGCGCAGTACCGATTGGACCGCTTGACAGAGGTTGGCGCCAGGGCTGCTGAGGCCGTTCGGGTCGAAGCCGGCGCTTATGCGCCAGTGCCTGCAAGTGACCGCGCTTCAGAACCACAACTGAGTCGCCCACCAGGCCCAATACAGGCGCTGATCCTGGACCTTCCGCTGGCCGATGGTTCGGCGTTGGACTACCAGCCACGGCTTGCTGTGACTGCAGATCCATGGCCCGGTGAAGTTGCGGTTTATCGGTCAGCAGATGGCGAAGGGTTTGATCTGGCGACAACGGTTCGAAAGCCCGCGCTGATCGGATTGTCTGCAACCCAGCTTGATGTCGGCAAACCGGACAGGTGGCACCGCGCTACTTGGGATGTGATCTTGCCGCCTGGCGCAGTCTCTTCAGCCACAAGGCTCTCGGTTCTGAACGGCGCCAATCGACTTGCATTGCAGCTGCCTGGAGGCGGTTGGGAGATACTGCAGTTCCTTGAAGCAGAGCTGGTTGCAGCTGACACCTATCGGCTTTCGAATTTATTGCGCGGACAGCGGGGGTCGGAGGCATTCCTTAAGAGTATTGGGCCTGGCACCCGGATTGTGGTGATGGACGATGCCCTGGCACTTTTACCAGTCGTACCTGACGAGTTGGGCGTCCAGCGTATTTGGAAAATCGGTCCTGCAAACCGCGACATCAGCCATGAGAGCTATGTGACACTGACGGATGCCACCAATGGCGTCGGTTTAAGGCCGTTCGCGCCCGCTCATCTCAGGGCTCGTCCGAAGCCCGACGGTATAGAGCTCACCTGGATCCGGCAGACACGCATCGGCGGCGACAGCTTAGCCAGCGTTGAAGTGCCCTTGGGCGAGGAGACCGAAGCCTATCGGGTGACGATCCGACAAGATGGCAACATCTTGCGGATCCAGGACACAGGCTCGCCCCAGTTTCTTTACACAAGCGCAATGCAGGCCGCTGACGGCGCTGCCGGCTCGCTAGAAGTCGGCGTGGCCCAGTTGTCAGCGGCCTTTGGATACGGACCAGAAAAGGTGATCGCGAGCAATGTCTGATACGAATCTCTTCAGAATGCCGTTGCTGGATGCGGCGCAGGCCCAAAAGCATGTGACGTTGAACGAGGCGTTGACCCGCGCCGATGCTTTGGCGGCTACACGCGCAGAAACGGTTGCATTCAGCGAGCCGGCTGCGCTTGAGGATGGCGCGGTTTACATAGTCGGCACAGCAGCCGAAGGTGCCTTCGCCGGTCAGGATGATTCTCTTGCGCTGTTCCTTAACGGCGGTTGGGAATTTGTCGTGCCTTGGGCAGGTGCGCGGTTCTGGTTGGCTGACGAGGCTGTCTGGGCGACGTTTGACGGTACCGCGTGGGTCACTGATCATGTCGCAGGTTCGCCCGGACAAGCTGCTACCCTGATCCGGGTCATTGAGCATGACGTGTCCATCGACACCGGCAGCCTGAACGAAACACCTGCCATCATTCCGGATAAAGCAATTGTCCTTGGATTGACCGCTCGGGTTACCGAGGAGATCACCGGCGCCAGTAGCTGGTCCTTGGGTGTTGCAGGTAGTCCTGACCGCTATGGATCAGGTTACGGCACAAATGTGGGCGCTCTTGCCCACGGCGTCAGTGGGCAGCCTCAGACCTACTATGGTGGCACTCGTGTGCTGCTTACCGCCGGCGGCGGCAACTTCACCGGTGGCCGGGTCACCCTAGCCGTGCACTGTTTTGAGATCGCGCCACCAGCATAAATGCTAAAAGAGTTGCCGCATCAAGCAACCAGGTTCGCCTCGGTCTTGGTGCGGACCTCGTCCATCTCGACCTCAGGCGCCAATTCCACCACTTTCAAACCGCCTTCAACCACGTCGAAAACGCCTAGATTTGTGATGATGCGGTCGACGACGCCAGCGCCGGTCAAGGGAAGCGTGCACTCCTTCAAAAGCTTGGACTCACCCTTCTTGTTGGCGTGATCCATGATGACCAGCACGCGACCAACCCCGGCAACCAAGTCCATCGCACCGCCCATACCTTTGATCAGCTTTCCCGGGATCATCCAGTTTGCCAGATCGCCGTTCTCTGCCACTTCCATGGCGCCTAGAATGGCCAAATTGATGTGACCGCCGCGGATCATCGCAAAGCTATCCGCCGACGAGAAATAACTCGTGCGGTCCAGCTCTGTGATGGTTTGCTTGCCGGCGTTGATCAGATCAGCATCAATCTCTTCATCAGTCGGGAACGGGCCCATGCCAAGCATCCCGTTTTCTGACTGTAACGTGACATCCACGCCCTCGGGTATGTAGTTAGACACCAGCGTCGGAATGCCGATGCCAAGGTTCACGTAGAAGCCGTCTTCCAGCTCCTGCGCAGCACGCGCTGCCATCTGATTACGGTCCCAGGGCATCATTCCCTCCTGAAGTTTGTTGGTCGAGAAAGCTTGGCGTAGGCCATCGCTTCTCAAGCCGCGCGAACGGTGCGCTGTTCGATTCGTTTTTCGTGGTCACCCTGAATGACGCGCTGAACGAAGATACCGGGCGTGTGGATCAGATCAGGGTCCAACTCGCCTGTCGGCACCAACTCCTCGACCTCTGCAATCGTGACCTTCCCTGCAGTCGCGCACATCGGGTTAAAGTTCCGGGCCGTCTTACGGTAAATTAGGTTCCCCTGATGGTCCCCTTTCCAGGCCTTGACGATCGCCACGTCGGCCACGATTCCACGTTCCAGGATATAAGTCTGGCCGTCGAATTCCTTGTGCTCTTTGCCCTCGGCAATCTCGGTACCCACACCCGTCTTGGTGTAGAAGCCTGGAATGCCGGCCCCACCGGCGCGCAGGCGCTCAGCCAGCGTACCCTGCGGATTAAACTCGATTGCCAACTCCCCAGACAGATACTGCTTCATGAAGAGATCGTTTTCTCCCACATAAGAGCTGATCATTTTCTTCACCTGGCGGTCCTGCAGCAAAAGACCCAGTCCGAAATCATCAACGCCAGCGTTGTTCGAGGCGACGGTCAGCTCTTTAGTCCCCGCAGCCTTAATGGCGGCGATCAGGTTCTCAGGGATGCCGCACAGGCCAAAGCCACCCGCCGCGATGGTCATGCCATCGAACAACAGCCCGTCCAGCGCCGCCTCTGCGCTTTGAAACACCTTTTTCACCGGGCAACCTCCCTCATCAGACGTTCGATTCGCTTGGCTTATAGGCCGATGCTGCGCCTGCTCACAAGCGGGGTTTCATCCGATCAACGATCGGCCCCAGGCATCGGAAGATCCGGCGCCGCCGCGCCCGTCGTCGGGGCCGCGCGATCGCCGTCAGAGACGTTCGCCAATAGCCCGCCCTGGCTGGGGCGCGCCAGCTGCGTGCCACCGCGCGGGGCCTCCAACAACCAGAACAGCAGATTGTCACCGAAGACACGGTTCCGCGTCAGTTCCACGTGCTCGTCGGGCAGAAACAGCGTGGTATTGAAACGCAGTGGCGAGCGGAAGCCACGGGAAAAGTCCCCGTCCATGCGTTCGTCCAACAGCGCCGAGGCGCGCAGAACAACGCCGTCCCCTTCCTCATCCTGGGTGATGACGAAACTCCCGGTCGCGGGATCAACTTCCGCAGTTGATGGCGTCTGAAACCCACCGCCAACCACCAAGAACAAGTGCAGATGCTGCGGCGGCGGCGCCCAACGATCCATCATACGTTGGAAGACCTTGGCCCGCCCAAGCAGCCGGGCCATGAAGGCAACGGCCCGCTCCCGTCGGCGTTCAGCGGACTCCTCCTCCGGCATCAGGATCGCCAGTTCAGCATCCGCCCGAGGATCGGCAAGGCCCCAGCCCATGCGGATCCAAAGCTCCGGATCAAAGATGTCTGCGTCAGGCTCGCCCGCCACCAGCATCCGCTTGTGCCGCGTGCGCGGCATCAACTGATAGGGCGACGGATGGGTGGCCAGCATTGCGGCCGGGTACACCGGCTGCAGCGGTCCCAATTCCTTACCGTTGATCAGATTGTCCATGGCGATGATCGAGCCACCGTTCGGTGGCGCGACGAAGACCACGCGGTCGAAATAGTCAGCGCCGGCCCACGTAACTGGCGGCAATGGCCCATCGGGATCATCGGGCGGATCGGCAAACCCATACATCAGGAAGTACCGCGAGACCATGCTGCCCATCGAGTGTGCTAGCAGGTCGAAACGCACGGTCTCGGGCGGCACACCGCGTTTTGCAGCGACTTGGGCACGACGCAAACGCAGGAATTGCCCGAAGCGATGTGCGCTTTCCACCAGATCTCGGCGCCAGTCATAATCAAACTGAAACGAGTTGAAATCACCCAGGCCTTCCGGGGTCATCTGAGCTTGTTCAGGTGCGGGCGGCGGTGCCTGCGCAGCGGCCCGCTCCTCCATAATGGCCAGCGGAACGTCTAACGCGTCAGCGCCGGGCACCCGACGCAACACCGTGAAGCCGCCCTCCCCCAACAACTTTATCGACTCGCCGTAGACGTTGATGTCGATGGGGATGCCCAGGATCTGTGCCTCGGCCGTTTCCAGAACACCATCGGGCCGGATGGTGTCGACAAGATCGCTTAGCGGTTCGTCACCTTGGGCAATCGGCAAGGCAATCAGCGCATACTCGGTCGGATCGTCAGGATCAGCGGAAATCCCCGCGCTTCCACCGCCACCCCAAATCGTGACGCCTGTTTCGCTGTCGACCAGTTTCGATCCCAGCGTCCCCGGAATAGCGATCAGCGGCCGTCTCCCTGGACCATCCGCCCCCGCCTCGGTCGTCGCGTTATAGATCTGCTGCAGGTCTGGTAGCCGAGCTTCCGGTGTGCAGGCCGCCAGTATCAACAGCGCCGCCGTGCAAAGCCCGGCGCGCGCCATCCCCATCGTCGCCCCTCGCCACGTCATGATTTATAGCCTAGCCGGATCCCCATTCGGTGCAAGCGCGCCAATCAGACGCTTTCTGCCGCAAGATGTTCCGAATGTTCGAACGGCACACCCGGCTCGTTCTTGGTGGCCCGGATCTCCAGCGAAGTGCGGACATTGGCGACGTTCGGTGTGGCTGTCAGCTGATCGGTCAGGAACGTCTGGAACATGGCCAGGTTCGGACTGACGCACTTCAGCAGAAAGTCGATATCGCCGTAGAGCATGTGGCACTCACGGACCAACGGCCAATCGGCACACAGCGCCTCGAATGCCTCCAGATCTGCGCCGGCCTGGCTGCGCAGCGACACCATGGCAAAGACCGTGACCTCATAGCCCAATGCCAATGCGTTCAGGCGGGCATGATACCCCTCGATCAGGCCGGATTCTTCCAAAGACCGGACACGGCGCAGGCAAGGCGGGGCCGAGATCCCGACCCGGCGGCTAAGCTCGACATTGGTGATCCGACCGTCGTTCTGCAGTTCCTCCAGAATCTTGCGGTCAATCAGGTCCAGCTTTAACGCCGCCATGGGCACCCCCTGGGTATCGCGCCGTTGCATCAGGCCCGTTGCACCTGGCCCGGCAGCGACTTATCGTGATGGTTCAAACTCGCTCGCACTGATCCCTACTTTTCCCGGCATAGAAAAGCAAGATTATTGCGGCACCGCGCAATATGTGGAAACGATCAGTCATGGCGCTTCCGTCTCATCTGTGGATCATGACGGACGGCAGGGCCGGGAATGTGGCTCAGGCGCGCGGTTTGGGCCAAGCGATTGCGCGCCTTAGTGAACTGGAAATACAGGAAAAAACGGTGACGCTGCAGCGCTGGGCCCAGGTGATGCCACCGGGTCTGGCCTATCAATTGTCCGGCATGATCCCCGGCTGGCCAAAGTCCGCCGTCACCCCCGGCTCGGACTGGCTGGGCCCACCCTGGCCACGTGCCGTGATCGGGGCAGGACGCCGTGTCGCGCCCCTGGTGGCGACGCTTCGCCAGCAACGCGGAATTAGCGCGATACAGATCCTGGATCCGCAGATGCCGGCGCGGGCCTTCGACGCGCTGATCGTGCCAGAGCATGATGGGCTGACCGGGGCGACTGTGCTTCAGACCGTCGGCGCCATAAACCGGCTGACGCCGCAGGCGATCAACGCTGCCTGGGATGACTGGCAGGACGTGGCCCAGTACCTGACCCAGCCGCGGCTGGCAGTGCTGGTGGGCGGCCCCTCCGGCTCGGCCCGGTTCAGCGCCGACGACGGCCATAAACTGCTGCGCGCGCTGGAGGTCTTGGCCGAAGACTTCAGCCTGATCATCACCACCTCGCGCCGGACCGATGCCGCCCTTGGCGATCAGATCACCCAGCGACTGGGCGGACGCGCGTTGGTCTGGACCGGCGAGGCGGGCGGGCCCAACCCCTATCCCGCCATGCTGCACGGCGCGGCCGCCGTTCTGGTCACCGAAGACTCGGTCAACATGGCGTCCGAGGCGGCGTCCACCGGCATCCCCGTCCATGTCTTCGCGATCGAGCACGTCGCCCCAAAGTTCCGCCGCTTCCACGACACTTTGGCAGAACGCGGCGCCAGTCGCCGCTTCCGCGGCGTGATCGAACACTGGACCTATCAGCCGCTGGCCGAAGCGAACCGCATCGCCGAGGAGGTTCTGCGCCGGGGCTTGGTCTGACGTGGGCCATTCGGCGGTTTACCCCGCCTTTCAGGGTGCCAGTCGCTGACCCTGCACCCGGGCGGCCATTTGGCGGATCGGGTCATAGTCCGCATCCACAGCCGGGCGCACAGCCACGGGATTGCAAAGCGCCCCTGCCTGTTCGGCCCCAGCCGCCAGCGCCGCGGCCAACTCACCAACGCGATCAGCAAACCGCGGCGCGGTGATGAAGGGCAGCGCCGGCATCGCCCGTGTCCACGCAAGAACGCGCAGTTGCGAATGGCGCGCCGGCTCCAGCTCCGCGAACAGCGCCCAGGCGACCGCGTCAATCGCGGCGATGTCGGCCTCCCCCGCCGCTACCGCCTGGGCCGACGCACGGTGCGCGCCGGTCTGCACAACCCTGCTGAAGAACGGCGCCTCCGACGCGTCCAAGACCACATCCATGACCGCGTCCAAAAGGGCATTGTGGCCAGACTGGCTGCCCGGCTCGTTGATAGCGGCAATTCCACCTCGGAAGTCACCCAACTCCCCGGGCGCATCCGCCCGGCAGATCAGGGCAGAGCGGTAGGTGCCATCCCCGGCCCCCGGCACGTCATAGTCGGGCCGCGCGACCAGCACCGCCTCTCCAGCCCGGCCGCTGACGTAAGGCAGGCCGCAGGTCTGACCCAGCACCAGTCCCGGGTCCCGCCAGGGCGCGGACAGGTCGTCTGGACGCGACAACGCCTCGGGCGCCGCAAGGTCCGCGGGCAGGGCCGCGCGCACAGCCGCCCAGAACGCATCTGTGCGGCCCTGCACCTCCGGCCAGTCATACATCTGAAGGGCTGCAATCA
The DNA here is from genome assembly GCA_039026375.1 of Pseudomonadota bacterium. Lineage (GTDB taxonomy): Bacteria > Pseudomonadota > Alphaproteobacteria > Rhodobacterales > Rhodobacteraceae > Thermohalobaculum. The sequence goes on along the minus strand of JBCCML010000008.1, from coordinate 22,689 downwards.
GGACGCGGCCGCCTTCTTACGTGCGATTTGTGTCGGAACAGGCCGCTTATCCTCCGGCCCGTCATGGCCGACAAAGGGGTGCACCACCGGCTCGCGGCGCGTGAACAGCCACCAGCGCAGCACCGCGCCATACCCCGGCACGTAGTATCCGCCGTTTCGCGCCAGCACACCCTGCTGATCGTCCAACCATCGCGCCCGCAGCTTGTACCAGGGCAATCCAGGTTCGGCGTGATGTACGGCGTGGAAGTTGTTGTTCAGGAACAAAAGCCGCCAGAACCAGTGCGCATCGACAATGGCCGTGCGGTGGTCGACCTCGGTCTCCGCCCGGTGCTCGATATAGCTACGCACCATGATCAGCGACATGCCCGGCATGGCGATTCCGAAGACATAGAGCCACGGCGACATCCCCGACGCCCAGATCGCGGCCGCCACCGGCACCAAGCCCAGCAGATGCCGCAGATAGGCCCCGGCAATACCGCGCTTTCCAGCCCGCCAGCGGGCAAAGTCGCCCCGCCACAGCGCCCACAGCGACAGGGGCGGCCCCAGCACCATGCGGCCCGCAAAGGTTTGGTTCCACAGCAACAGCACCCGCAGCAGACCCCGGCGCTGCCACCAATCGGCAATCTCCAGATAGTAACTTTCCGGGTCGTCATAGGGGTCGGTCAGCCGCTGATCGTTGTGGTGCTTCAGATGCAGATCGCGGAACCGGCGATAGGGGATGAACAGACCCAGCGCCAGGAAGACCAGCGCCTCGTTCAGCAGGCGGTTGCGGGTCGGGTGCCCGTGCAGGATTTCGTGCTGCAGTGACGAATGAAAGGCCACCGCCAGCGCGCCCGGCACCACGGCCAGCAGGCCCAGCGCCTGTGCTTGCCACAGCGTCACCGCCCACAATGTGTAACATCCCGCCAATGCGAGCCAGGTTGGGCCTTCAGGTCCCAGGATCTGGCGACGCGCCTGGCGAGAGCTTGTCTCTGATGCCATACGCCCACCCGTTGGATGTTCTCTGTTTCAATGGTATCGGGCCAGAAATCTTGTCCGCCAACGACCAGGATGTCGCAAGAAGACCATGCAGCCGCTTGGATTGACCTGTTTGATCGCTTTGGATGACGCGGCCGAGGTGCTGCCCGGCCCGCTGGAGCGCGCCTTGGCCCTGCATGCCCCGCGTTCCAGCCTGCGAATCGACCAGGAGATGACGCCCCAAGACGCCGAGCAGGCCCTAATCGCCGACATCGACGGGCAGTCAATTGCCATGGTACTATTCGATCAGCAGCTGCCCCCGGAAGACTATGCCCACGCGGTCGAGAAATCGCTGTTCTGGCGCGATGCCGGGATGGCGCTGGAAGACCACCGCGCATTTCTGGCGATCTCTGGCACCCAGCCCTTCCAGACCCACGGCCTGGCACGCGCCCAAGCCTCGGCGATCACCCGGTTGGCCGCGGCGGCGTGCGAATGCCTGCCGGCCTTGGGCGCGCTGTGGTTGGGGGCACGCACAGTCTCCTCGCCCGAGGCGATGGTGCGGGCCACCGCAGGGCTGGCCAAGGGCTATTGGCCTGTCGACATCTGGATCGGCTGGTACAGTCACGGCCAAATCGGCTCGGATAGCTCTGTGATCGGGTTTCAGACCCTGGGCGCCGCCGATTTCCTGGGCTTTGAACTGCTGTGCGAGGCGTTCGAGACGACGGACGTGAAGGAACCGCTGCGCCTGTTGTACTCGACCGCTGGCTACCTGATGGCCAATGGCGACGTGATCCCCGACGGCCGCCTGGTAGAGGTGAAGGGCGAGCGTCGCACCCAGTACAAGATGCTGTTCCACCCGGACGGCCGCCCCGGCGTGGCCCGCCTGCGCGTGCTGGAGCGTGATCACCGCAAGATGAACTGAGCCGCATGCGTCGTTGGCAGGGCCGCTGGCCTTGCGGCGCCAGGCGCCCGGCCTATCCTGCATCGCATGGAGCTGCCCGAACCCTTCGCCGGTTGGTTTGCCGCGCGCGGATGGGCGCTGCATCCCCACCAGCGTGTGCTGCTGAGCGATCAGACGCCCAGGCGCCTGCTGATCGCGCCCACGGGCGCCGGCAAGACGATGGCGGGGTTCTTGCCGTCCCTGGTCGATCTGGCCGCTGACCGAACCGGCGGGCTGCACACCCTCTACATCAGTCCGCTCAAGGCCCTGGCCGCCGATATCGGGCGCAACCTGCGCCAACCGGCCGAGGAAATGGCCTTGGGTCTTCGGATCGAGGATCGCACGGGCGATACCTCCTCCGCCATAAAACGCCGCCAGCGCACCGACCCGCCCGACATCCTGCTGACCACACCGGAAAGCCTGGCCCTGCTGTTGTCCCAGCCCGAGGGCGCGCGTCTGTTCCAGGGCCTCGGCCGGGTTGTGGTTGACGAGGTGCATGCCCTGGCGGGCTCGAAACGTGGCGATCAGCTGTCGCTGGGCCTGGCGCAACTTGCCACCCTGGCGCCCGATCACCGGGTGGTGGCGCTGTCGGCCACGGTCGATGACCCTCAGGCCATTGCCGATTGGCTGGCGCCGGGGCGCTGCCAGATCCACTTTGCCGATCCGGGGCCCGAGCCAGACATCGGCATGCTGGCCACCCGGGCCGAGCCGCCCTGGGCCGGTCAGGGCGGGCGCTATGCCGCCACCGAGGTGATGGCCCAGATCGCCCAGAACCGCACCACCATCGTCTTTATCAACACCCGCGCCCAGGCCGAGCTGTTCTTTCGCGCCCTGTGGCACGAGAACGCCAACAACCTGCCGATCGGACTGCACCATGGGTCCCTGGCACGCGACCAGCGCCAGCGGGTCGAAGCGGCGATGGCCGCGGGCGAACTGCGTGCCGTGGTCGCCACGGGGTCCTTGGATCTGGGCCTGGACTGGGGCGACGTGGATCTGGTGATCCAGGTCGGCGCCCCCAAAAACGTCAAGCGCTTGGTCCAGCGGATCGGGCGCGCAAACCACACCTATGACGCGCCGTCGCGCGCGCTGATCGTGCCCGCCAACCGGTTCGAAGTGCTGGAGTGTCAGGCCGCCCTGGACGCGGTGGAAAAGCACGATCTGGACGGCGGCGCGCTGCCGGCGGGGGGGCTGGACGTCCTCTGCCAGCATCTAAACCTGTCCGCCTGTGCAGGCGACTTCGATGCCGACCAAAAGTATGCCGAGGTCCGCCAGGCCGGCGCTTACATGTCCCTAGACCGCGCCAGCTTTGACCGCTGCCTGAACTTCTGCGCCACCGGCGGCTATGCGCTCAGCGCCTATCCGCAATGGCATCGGCTGATCCAGCGCGCGGACGGGCGCTGGGGCCTGCGCGATCCGCGCGCCGCAAGGCGTCTGCGCATGAACGTGGGCACCATTGTCGAGCCGGAATATGTCAAGGTCCGCATGGGCCGCGGCCGGGGCGGCCCGATGCTGGGCGAGGTCGAGGAGGCCTTTGCCGCCACCCTGACCCCCGGCGACAGCTTCCTGATCGGCGGCCAGGTGGTGCGCTATAGCGGCACGCGCGAGATGATCCTGCAGGTCGAGCCCGCCCCCAGCCGCGAGCCGAAGATCGCCGTCTTCTCCGGCACCAAGCTGGCCATGTCGACGCAACTTGCCCACCGCGTGATCGACTGGCTGCAGGAACCGGACCGTTGGCGGGTGCTGCCGTCCCCGGTGCGCGACTGGCTGGAACTGCAGACCCGCTATTCCCGGATGCCGCGGCCCGACCGCCTGCTGTTCGAAACCTTCCCCGTAGGCGTCCGCTTTCACGCGGTGGTTCACACCTTCGCCGGGCGCAACGCCAACCAGACACTGGGCCTTCTGGTCAGCCAACGCATGGAGGAGGCGGGCCTCGCCCCCCAGGGCTTCGTCTGCTCGGACTACGGCGTGATGTTCTGGGGCCTCTGCGAGGTGACCGATCCCGCACCGCTGTTGGCGGGGGAGGGGCTGACCGACACGTTCGAGGATTGGCTGGCCGGAAACACCGTGATGAAGCGCACCTTCCGGCAGGTCGCGGTCGTGGCCGGTCTGATCGAGCCGAACCTGCCCGGCAAGCGCAAGACCGGCAAGCAACAGACGTTCTCGTCCGAGATCCTCTACGACACGTTGCGCCGGTTCGAACCGGATCACCTGCTATTGGAGATCACGCGCACGGAGGCGTTGCGCGGGCTGGTCGATTTCGGGCGGATCGAAGAAATGCTCAGCCGCTCGGCCGGGCGGATCGACCATGTCCGCGCCGAGCGGGTCACCCCGCTGGCCGCCCCCCTGATGCTGGAGGCCGGCCGTATCCCCGTGCGCGGCGGCAGCGCCGAGGATCTGGTGCTGGCGGACGAGGCCGAACTGTTGGCCCGTTACCTGCCGGAACTGGCGGGACAGCCAGCAGAAAGCCCCCAGTAAGCGGGGCTTTTCTGCGCTGGCAGGGCACACTAGGGTCGGCGCAGGAGAGCCCACCATGCCGTTTCGCAAGATCAGTTCCGACCGCATCGCCACCGCGGTGACCGCTCAAGTCGAAGAGCTGATCCTGCAGGGCGTGCTGCGGCCCGGGGACCGCCTGCCGGCTGAACGTGACCTGGCGCAGCAATTCGACGTCTCGCGGCCCACGCTGCGCGAAGCGCTGGCCGATCTGGAGGCGCGCGGGCTGATCACCTCGCACCAGGGGGGCGGTACCTATGTGGCCGATATCCTGGGCTCGGCCTTCACGCCGCCGCTGATCGAGCTGTTCGCCAGCCACGACACGGCGCTGTTCGATTACATCGCTTTTCGCCGCGATCTGGAGGGGCTGGCCGCCGAACGCGCCGCGCTGAACGCCACCCAGGCGGACCTGGACATCCTGGATAGCGTCTTTGACCGGATGGAGGCCGCCGCCGCCAAGCGCAAACCCGACGAAGAGGCCGCGCTGGACGCGCAGTTCCACATGACCATCGTAGAAGCAGCGCACAACGTGGTGATGCTGCACATGATGCGCACGCTCTACGATCTGCTGGTCCGCGGCGTCTGGTACAGCCGTGAGGCGGTCTATGCGATGCGCGATCGCCGCTCGAAACTGATGGAACAGCACCGCGAGATCCGCGACGCCATTAAAGCCCGCGACCCCAAGGCGGCGCGCCGGGCGGTCGAGGCACATATGGACTTTATCGCGCAGGCCTTGCGCGACGCGGACCGAGCGCGGACGCGGGAAGAGGTGGCCGAACTACGCCGCCAGCACGAGATCCGGCGGGCAGGTACGAAGCCACGACGTAGCTAGGGCATGGCGAGGCCCCGTCCCTGACGCAGCCTCAGGTTCCGGCGACCAGTGGCGCGGTCATGCGCTGCAGACAGGCGATGACGCTGAGCGCGGTGATCTTGCCGGTGCGCGGGTTCTCCTCGGTGGGCACATTACGGATCACCATCTCGGCCTCGGCTGAGTCCGAGCGCACGCGCACCGTTTGGTGATTGCGGTCGACGCCGGGATCGGCCCAGACCTCGACCATCGTGCGGTCCGGCCCGACACCTGCCAGCGACAGCGCCGCCGAGACGTTCACGTTGGCCGGAAAGCCGATTGCCGCCTCGCGCGCCGTGCCCTTGAAGACCAGCTTCGCCTCGGTCAGCCCGTTGACCGAGATGTTGTTACGCTCCAGGTGGGGGGCACCGGCCAGCCCGCGGGGCGGTTTACGGGTCTCCAGCGTGACCTCCTGGATCTCGCCCACGCCCATGGCACGGATCGCATCCAGGCCCAGGATCGCCCCTGTCGGCACGATGATCTGCGCGCCGGTCTCGCGGGCCCGGTCGCCCAGCTCCATATGCTCCAGCAACTGCGCACAGGATAACGGCATGAAGATCTTGCCTGCCTCGATCGTCGCCTGGGCGACCGGCAGGAAGGCGGCCTTGGGCGCGCCCTCGATCACGATGTCGGCGTGCGCTGCCAGGTCTTCGGCCGCGCAGGCCGTGGGCGGTGTCTTCAGCCCGGCAACCTTGGCGGCGGCACTTTCGGGCGAGGAGGCCGAGACAGCCGCCAGCCGCATGTCCGGCACTTCGCCCGCGTCCAGGCCGCGCGCGATCCGCATGCCCGCGGCGCCCAAGCCCGCGATCCCGACGGTGAAGCTCTTCATGCCCAAACCTCCAATACCGATTCCCAGTTGCGGGCGATCATGTAGATGCCCGAGACGATCAAGGCCACGAAGAACAGCTTGCGAAAGCCTGTCTCGGAGATGCGGTGGCGTACGCGCCGCCCCAGCCAGATGCCCAAAAAGACCGGGATCAGGCCAAAGGCGGACAGCAGCGCCAGTTCCCAGCTGACCAGCGCGAACGACGTCATCGAGATCGCCAAGGTTCCCGTGATCGTCACGAAGGTTAGGCCCAGCGCCTGCACGAACTGATCGCGCGGCATTCGAAGCGTCTCCAGATACAACAATCCGGGCACGATGAAGAGCCCCGACATCCCGAACAGCATCCCGCCGGAGGCACCCGCGGCGGGGGACATCCAGACCTCTCGCCGGCCGGGTTCGGGCAGGCGCGGCGCGATCAGGGCAAAGACCGAATAGGCGATCAGCAGGACGCCCAGGACCACGACCATCTCGTTGGATTTGGTGCCGGCCATGATGAAGACGCCCGCGACGATGCCGAGGATGGCGCCCAGCAGAAAGCTCCACATCCGCTTTAGCAGCACCGGCAGGAAGGGGCCGTTCGTGGCCTGCCAGATGTTCGAGGCGACGCCCGGGATCAGGAACACGGCCATCGCCTCGCGTAGCGGCATCACCAGCGCCAGCATGGCCAGCACCACGACGGGCAGGCCCAGGCCGATCGCCCCTTTTACGAAGCCGCCAATCAGGAAGGCCGCGACGGTCAGCGCCGCGACGGTCGGGTCGATCATGCGCTCACCTGTCCGCTGTGGGTGGCGTTATGGGGCGGGGCACGGTCCTTGTCCACGCGCGGGCGGGCAATTTCGCAGACGTGATGGTGGGATCGGTATGGTGCGATCAGCTTGGCGGCACGGGTCAGCCAGAAAGGCTCAGGCGGCTGGGGCAAGCCCGGCCCGGCGGCGCGCGCCGGACCGGTATACCTTAGACCTTACGCCGCGGCGCTGGGGCGCGTGGCCCGCCACGTCATGAACGCCGCCAGAACCACCGCCAGCACGGCCAGGCTGGGCCGAAACCAGCCGTCCATCAGGCTGAGCGGCAGGGCCACGCAGGCCAGCATCGCGGGACCGTAGAATCGGGTCCATCCCTCGCCCCGTGCCCGTGCCCCCTGGTACCAGGGGAAGGCCGCCGAGAAGATCGCGATCACGAAGAAGAACATCGCCCAGGGGCGGGTGACGAACAGGGTCAGATCCTGGTCGATGGCCAGCGCCCGGCTGAGGTTCAGCTCGGCGATGTTGCCCAGCACCACGCCCAGGATCATCGGCGCCAACGGAAAGCCGAAGCGGCGCATCAGGAAGCCCAGCACCCCGAACCAGAACAACGTGTAGACATCGTCCAACGAGTTGTTCAGCGCGAAGACGCCGATGGTCGACAGGCCCAGGATGACGCCCGCCAACATGTACATGCGGATTTTCGTGACCAGCACGAAGACCCGCAGCATGCCCGATTGCAGGCCCAGCATGATGAAGTTGGCCGCGAAGAAGGCGATGAAGATCGAATAGACCAGCACCGGCTCTTCCTGGATGAAGGTCGGGCCCGGCACGATGTCGTGGATCAGCAGCGCACCCAGCATGATCGCCGCGGTGACGTCGCCCGGAATGCCCAGGCTGATCAGCGGCGTCAGGGCGCCGCCCTCGACCGCGTTGTTCGACGTCTCGGGCGCGATGATGCCTTCGGAATGACCCTTGCCGAACTTTTCGGTTTCCTTCGACTGCTTCTTGGCTTGGTCATAGGCCAGGATATTGGCGATCGAGCCGCCAGCCCCCGGCAGAATGCCCGTGAAGACACCGATCAGGGCCGAGCGAACGACCACGACCTTGCGCTTCCACAGCTCGATGATCGCGCGGCGATGCTCGATCCGGATGGTGATGTCGCGCTTTTCATCCAGCGATTTGCGCGCGGCCACCGGGTCGCGGACATCCGCCAGCAACTGGCTGAAGGCGAACAGGCCGATCAGCACCGCGATGAAGTCGAAGCCCGCCAGCAGGTAGTCCGAGCCGAAGTCGAACCGGCCAACACCGACGGCCTCGTCCTCGCCGACGCTGCGGATCAACAGGCCCAGCGCCCCGGCAATCAGGCCTTTGACCAGGTTCTCGCCCGCCAGCGAGGCCGTCACCGTCAGGGCGAAGATCACCAGCATGAAGAAGTCCCAGGGTTGGAACTCCAGCCCCACTTTGGCCAGTTGCGGCGCGAACAGCACCAGCATGGTGGCCGAGATCATGCCCCCGAAGAAGGACGACCAGACGCCTAGGCCCAGGGCAAAGCCGGGCTCGCCGTTGCGGGCCATGGGAAAGCCGTCGAAGGTGGTCGCCACCGACGAGGGCGTCCCCGGTATCCCGGTCAGAATGCCGGACATCAGCCCGCCGGATAGCCCGCCCACCAGAACCGCGATCATGGTCGCCAGGCCCTGGGCAGGTTCCATCGAGAACGTAAACGGCAGCGTCAGCACTACCGCCATGGCGATGGTGAAACCGGGGATCGAGCCCGCCAGCAGGCCGACCGCCACGCCAATGATCATCAGCAGCAAGGTCTGCCACTGGCCCACTTCGGCGAACGCAGCCAGGATGTTGTCCCAGATCATTAGATGACCTCCTTGACCACGGCCGTCTTGGGGTCGCCAGTGTTCGGCGTACCCGCAAGCTCGATCAGCAGCAGATGGGCTTCTTCTTCGGCGACGGGCCGGTGGCGCAGGCCTTTGGGCACCACATAGATCTCGCCCGGGCCAAGGCGGACGGGGCCATCATCGGTGTCGATGCGGATCCGGCCGGACAGCACCATGAAGAAGTCGTCGGTATCCGCGTGATCATGGCAGACGAATTCGCCCTTAACCTTCACCACTAGGATCTCGTTGTCGTTGTAGCGGCCGACAATGCGCGGTGCCCAGTGGTCCGAAAATGTCGCCAGCTTGTCGGCCAGATTGATCGCGGCCGGCATGCTAGAACCCCGTCCATTCGCCGGACGGCAGGATCACGTTCAGGGCATAGGTAAAGATTGACCACATGCCGCCGACGGTCACGCCTGCAATCACCAGGTGCAGGGGGGCGCGGCCGAACCCGCCCAGCGCGGTCAGCAGCAGGAACACGAAAGCCATGCCGCCGACCAGAATGCCCACATAGGGGATCGCGATCAGGTAGGCGCCGAACAGCACAAAACACCAGATGACGTTCCGCCAATAGCTTAAGAAGGCCGAAACCCCCTGCGGCGCCTCGGGGTCTGGTTGGTCCGGCCCCTGACGCAGCGATTGGATCAGATAGATAAAGCTCAGCAGCCCGAAGACCGCCAGGATGATGCGCGGCCAGGTGGCAGGCGACAGCTGCCCATAGTTCGGCTCGCGAATGTCGAGGGACGCGACCGACAGCCCGCCGCAGATCAGCAGCAAAACGACGGCGACGATGATATCGCGGTTCAGGGTCATGCGGTCATACGCCTCTTGGTCCCGGCAGATCGGGGACGGGTGTCTTCACTTTCTCGCCGTACAAGGTGATGGGGTGCGAGGCACCGACCCAACCCTTCAGGTGCGGGGCGAACCCGGTCAGCAATCGCGTGTAGGCAGGTCCTGCTTGCTGATCGGCCATGGCCCCCACAATTCCCGAACCCGCCGGAATTCCAACCGCCAGCAGTTGCGCCCAGCTGAGCTTCTCGCCTGTCACACCGTCGTAGATCTGAACGGCACCAGCGATCCCATGTAGCCCCCCGCCGACCACGATTTGCTGCCCGGGCGAGACAACACGCACTGCCTGGAGTTGAAAGGCCAGGAAAGCGGGCTTGGACCCCGTTCCAAGAGCGTCCTTCAACCGGGGCGCCAGCACCGTTTGCAAGCCATCCGCAACCAGAGCACGGAGGGCGGCCTTCCCGGCTGGACTGTCGGCGAAACGGGCAACGACCAGCGGATCGTCGGCATCTAACCCGGCTTCTTCTGCCAGACGCGGATAGGCCGTTTCCCAGTTAATCGTGGCGTCTGAGGCGACAGTCGTATCGACGGTGTCGACGAAGTACAGCGCGCGTTGCTCGGCGGTCAGTGGGTTGTCGATCAGGGTCCAGTCCGGCTCTGCGCACCCGGAAATCGACAGCGCCGTCAAAAGCACAGCAGCGGACAGTCTTGGATGGAACATGCGGTTGATCTCAGCGCAGAACGGCCCGGCAGCGCGCGCTGCCGGGCCAAGTGAGTGCAATCACTCTGTGTACATGCCGATTTCGATCGCCACGGCCTTGTAGTCGGAGAAAATCCCGTCAGCCCAGGCGCGGAAGTCCTTCGGCCCCTGGAAGCGGATGCCGGTGCCCTTGGCGTCCATCTGGGCCAGCAGGTCCGGGTTCTCGGCCGCGGCCTTGAAGACACCTGCCCACATCTCAACGATCTCCGGCGGGGTGCCCTTCGGCGCCACGATGCCACGCTCCAGCGCAAAGGTCATGTCGACGCCCAGCTCCTTCAGGGTCGGCATGTCCGGCAGTTGCTTCGCACGCTCGTCAGCGGCAATCGCGAAGCCCTGCAGGGCGCCCGATTCCAGGTGCTTCGAGCCCGAGGCAACGTTCAGCGCGCCCATGTCGATGGCGCCCGACAACAGCGCCGTCATACGCTCGGCGGTGCCGTCATAGGGGACGTAGGTGAACTCGACGCCCATTTCCTTGGCCAACAGCAGCCAGATAAAGTGCGAGGTCGAGCCGAAGGTGGTCCCGGCCTTGATCGCGCCCGGGTTGGCCTTGGCGTAGGTGGCGAACTCTTCGAAGTTCGTGAACGGCACGTTGTCGGGCGAGCCGGCACCGATGATGTCCGGGGTCACGGTCAGGTTGGCAACCGTCTCGAAGCCGTCATACTGATAGTTGATCCGGCCGTTCAGGAAGCTGGTGATCGCCGACTGGTGAATGGCGAACAGCGTGCAGCCGTCAGGCTTGGCACCGGCGGCCTGCTTGGCGCCCTTGTTGCCGCCCTGGCCGGGCACGGTCACGACCTGGATCTTCGGCGTGATGTCCATTTCGGCGATCGTCTTCTCGAACACCGAGAAGATGACGTGCGTGCCGCCACCGGCCTTCCACGGCACGATAAGCTGCGCGGTATCGCACGGAATGTCGGCGGCCTGTGCGGGCGCTGCAACGCCCATGGCCACGACGCCAGCCGCGGCGGTCATGAACAGTTTTTTCATGGTCTCTCTCCCAGTTGTGGCAGCGCGGGGGAGCGCCGCCGTCCCGGACAGAACGTCGCGCATGTGGCAGGAAAGTCAACATGCTCTGGGCTCTTCCCACAGGACGGATCAACCCTTGCGATTCTATCCGCCAGACCGCATATCCCACCGCGACGCCAACGTCTGCACCATGCCCGGCGCTCACAGCACTGGGTTATAGCGGCGGTAACGTCTCCGTTCGAACTGAGCGGTCCGGGACGGCCGGGCCGGGTCTTGTGGAGATGGGACATGCCCTATGATGTCGGCGTCGCCCGCGCGGCGCTCTCTCGTTTGGAACAGCGCGCCTGGTCGGGCAACTATGACCAGCCCACCCTGGTGATCGACCCGGACCTGATCCGGACCCGTTTTCGCGAGCTGCGCGCGGGGCTGGGCCGGGCCGATATCCATTACGCGGTCAAGGCGAATCCCCATCCCGCCATCATCGACGCCTTGTTGGCCGAAGGCGCGGGCTTCGACGCGGCCTCCCGGGCCGAGGTCGAGCTGTGCCTGGAGCGCGGCGCGCGGCCTGACCAGATCTCGTTCGGCAACACGATCAAACGGGCCAGCGACATCGCCTTCGCCCACCGGGCGGGCATTCGCCTGTTCGCCGCGGACGCCGCCGAGGAACTGGAGAAAATCGCGCAAAACGCCCCGGGCGCGCAGGTCTACCTGCGTCTGCTGGTCGGCGCGACCGGCGCGGACTGGCCGCTTAGCCGTAAGTTTGGCTGCCCGCCGGACCGCGCGCTGGCGCTGATGGACCACGCCGCGGCGCTGGGGCTCAGCCCGGTGGGCCTGGCCTTCCATGTCGGCTCGCAAACGCGGGAGCCCGCCATGTGGCACCCGGTTCTGGACGACGTGGCCCAGGTCTGGCAGGCCGCTGAGGTGGCGGGCCACACGTTGGAAATGCTCAACATCGGCGGCGGCTTCCCGGCGGATTACGGCCAGCCGGTGTTGCCGGCGACGGACTATGCCGCCCAGGTCATCGCCGCCGTGCGCACCCGGATCGACGTGCCGCGCGTCATGGCGGAACCTGGCCGCGGCCTGGTCGCGGATGCGGGCGTTATCATGGCCGAGGTGCTGCTGGTCGACCGCAAGGCCGACACCGACCTGCACCGCTGGGTCTATCTGGACATCGGCAAATTCTCAGGCCTGGCTGAGACCATCGACGAGGCGATCCGCTACCAATTCGTCACCGCCCGCGATCACGAGCCGACCGGCCCCTGCATCGTCGCCGGACCGTCCTGCGATTCGGTCGATGTGCTCTACGAACAGCGACCGGTGGCCCTGCCGTTGGGCCTGAAGGCGGGTGACCGGGTGATGATCCGCAGCACCGGCGCCTACACGTCCACCTATGCCTCGGTGGGCTTCAACGGCTTCCCGCCGCTGGCCGTGCGCATTCTCGACTAACGGAAACCACCATCCGTCACCTGATGCGCCCCGGCTGGCCAAGCGCGGGCGCCGCGGCTATATCGCGCCTCGGAACCGATTTGCGAGGACCGGAATGCGAGATCTTCAGAAGCCAGGCCGCTCGCCGGCCTACGGCATGCACGCCATGGCGGCGACCAGCCACACGCTGTCGACGGAAACGGCCATCGCCATCCTGCGCACCGGCGGCAACGCCATGGACGCGTCCATCGCGGCCTGCGCCGTGCAGTGCGTGGTCGAGCCTGAGTCGACCGGCATCGGCGGCGACACGTTCTGTCTGTACGCGCCTGCGGGCACGACCAAGCCCATCGCCTTCAACGGCTCGGGCAAGGCACCGACCGGCGCCACCACTGATTACTTCGCGGGGCTTGGCCTCAGCGAGTTGCCCCGGCAAAGCCCGCACTCGGTCGTTGTCCCCGGCGCGGCAGAGGCCTGGTGCCGCCTGCACGCCGATCACGGCAAGCTGCCGTTTGCCGATCTTATGGCACCTGCCATCAGCTATGCGCGCGACGGCTACCCAATCTCCAGCCGCGTGTCGGCCGATTGGGCCTCGAACCTGGCATTGCTGCAGGGCGACGCCAACATCGCCAAGGTCTTCCTGCCCGATGGCGAGCTGCTGAAGCCCGGCCAGATCCACCGCCAGCCAGAGCTTGCCCGCACGCTGGAGGCCGTGGCCACCGGCGGGCGCGACGCCTTCTACACGGGCGAGCTTGCCCAGGACATGGTCGACTATCTGCGCGGGCTGGGCGGTCTGCACACGATGGAGGACTTCGCCGCCGCCAAGGGCGACTACGTTGAACCCATCCAAGCCGACTTTCGCGGCCATACTGTCTGGCAGTGCCCGCCGAACGGCCAGGGCGTCATCGCGCTGTTGATGCTGAACATCATGTCCCAGGTGGATCTTTATGATGGGCCGATCTCTGCCGACCGCATGCACGCCGAGATCGAGGCCTGCCGCCTGGCCTACACCGCCCGCAACGTCTACGTGGCCGATCCGACCTACTCGGACGTCGATGTCGATACCCTGCTCAGCGCCGGATACGCCGACAAGCTGCGCGCCCTGATCGACATGGGCACCGCCCGCGACCCGATGCCGGAGCGTGACCTGGTGCGCCACGACGACACCGTCTACATCTCTGTAGTGGACGCCGACGGCAACGCCTGCTCGTTCATCAACACGCTGTTCTCGAACTGGGGCGCGGGGCTCTGCGCGCCAAAATCGGGCGTGGTCTTCACCAACCGTGCCCAAGGCTTCAGCCTGGATACAGCCAGCCCGAACCGGATCGAACCCGGCAAGCGGCCGCTGCACACGATCATCCCCGGCATGGTCACCAAGGGCGATAAGGTCGTGATGCCCTACGGCGTCATGGGCGGCGAATACCAGGCCATGGGACACATGCAGTTCCTGACGGCGATGTTCGACTATGGCCTGGACATCCAAGAGGCGATGGACCGGCCGCGCTTCATGGCCGACCCGTTCACCGGCACGGTCGAGATCGAACACACAGTGCCCCAGTCCATCCGCGACGACCTGGCCGCCCGCGGCCACCGCATCGTCGATCCGGCCAAGCCCGTGGGCGGCAGCCAGGCCATCTGGATCGACCCGGACAACGGCGTGCTGGTCGGCGGGTCCGACCCGCGCAAGGACGGTTCGGCCATCGGTTATTAGGTCCGGGTACTAGGGTCGGGCATTAGGGTCTGCTACTGCACCCTTGGTTTCAGACAACCAGCGACAGGTGGGCAGGGCGCCAGCCCTACGCATACCGGCAAGGAAAAGGGCAAGAGGGCGTCATGGCGAACATCGCGGTCTACGGGCTCGGCTCGATGGGGTACGGCATCGCGCAGTCCGTCCTGCGCGCCGGCCACACCACCTGGGGCATGGACATCAACGACCAGGCCATGGAGCGCTTCAGGGCCGATGGCGGCGCCCAGGGTGAGGCCGACCCCAGCCTGCTGGACACCGTCGTCGTGGTGGTGCTGAATGCCGCCCAGACCGAAAGCGTGCTGTTCGGGCCTACGGGCGTCGTGCCCGGCCTGAAGCCCAGCGCCGCGGTGATCGCCTGTGCCACCGTCCCGCCGGAGTTTGCCCGCGACATGGCCGCCCGATGCGCCGACAGCGGCGTGCACTATCTGGACGCACCGATCTCGGGCGGCTCGGTCAAGGCGGCGGCCGGCCAGCTGTCTGTCATGGCGTCGGGGACAATGGACGCTTTTGCCGCCGCGAAACCCGCCTTGGACGCTATGGCCGAAACAGTGTTCGAACTGGGCGATGCTGCCGGGGCGGGATCGGCCATGAAGGCCGTCAACCAACTGCTGGCGGGCGTTCATATCGCCACCATGGCCGAGGCGCTGACCTTCGGCATGACCCAGGGCGTTCAACCGGACAAATTCGTCGAGGTGATCAGCCAGTGCGCGGGCTCGTCCTGGATGCTTGAGAACCGGGCACCCCACATCGTGGCCGGCGACTACACGCCCCATTCGGCCGTGAACATTTGGCTGAAGGACCTGGGCATCGTCCTGGACATCGCCAAAGGCGCGAAATTCTCGGCCCCGCTGACTGCTGCCGCCCTGCAGCAGTTCGTCGCCGCCGCGGGCCAAGGCCTGGGCGGCGAGGATGACGCGGCGGTGGCCAAGGTCTACGCCCGCAACACTGGGCTCAGCTTGCCGGGCGAGCACTAGGCGTGCCAAGCGCTCCCCGGTTTCGGGGGGCCGGGGGGTCGCCATTGTTGCGCCGTCGCTGTCGTCGCTCGGACCGATGGCGCGCCGAACGCAACTCCGAGCGACATTGGCGACGGGTGGGCCGACCACCAAAACCGGGGAGCATCCCATGACCAAACCCATTGCAATCCTGATGCCCGGCGATATGGGCCACGGTGTCGGCCAGGCGCTGATCGCCCGCGGCCACGATGTCATCACCGCGTTGGAGGGCCGCTCGGCGCACACCCGCGGCCTGGCGGACGTCGCGGGCATCCGGGATGCCGGGTCGATCCAGAACACCGTGGCAGAGGCGGGCTTGATCCTCTCGATCGTGCCGCCCGACCGTGCCGTAGGCCAGGCGCGGGATTTGGCTGCGGCCATGCAGGCAACCGGGACCAGGCCCACCTATGTCGATTGCAACGCCATCTCTCCCATGACGACCCGCGACGTGCAGGCCGCCCTGCCCGACGATACCCCGTTCATCGATTGCGGGATCATCGGGCTTAACCCGATCAAGACGCCGCCCACGCGCTTCTATGTCTCCGGCCCTGACTGCACGGCTATGGAGGCGCTGAACTCGGATGCAATCAAAGTCGTGCAGATCGGCGAGGACATAGGCGCGGCCTCTGCGCTCAAGATGGTCTACGCCGCGGGCACCAAGGGGGTTTGGACCCTGCAGACTGCGCTGCTGTTGACCGCGGCACGCCAGGGCGTGCTGGAGCCCCTGCTCTCCGAATTGGACTATTCGCAGTCTGCCCAGCTTCAGGCCATGCGGGGGCGCGTGCCCTTCCTGCCCGCGGATGCCCCGCGTTGGGTGCCCGAGATGCAGGAGATCGCCGCCACCTTCGCCGATGCCGGCGTCACAGACGGGTTTCACCGCGGGGCCGCCGATATCTTCGCGTTGCTGGCCAAGACCCCCTTCGCGCAGGAGACCCGGCAAACCCTGGACACCAGCCGCACGCTGGAAGAGGCGCTGGCCGAGTACGTTAAGCACCTGGACAACACGTAAGCCGCACATCCTTGATGAATCGGCGACGCCGCCGCGCGCTGCTGTGTTCAATCGTCAAACCATGTTAGCCTCCGCGCCTCGTTTCAGCGGAGGAGATCCCGATGCGCCTCGCCCCCATTCTTTTGTCCGCCGCGATCGGTGGCGTCATCGCAGCCGCCCCGTCATCGGGGTCCAGCGTCACCCTAGACCTCACAGCGCCGCCCGCACCTGTCACCACGCTGCCGGAGATCCAGCCCAACGCCGACGGCGCGCTGACACTGGTGGTGGACCGCGGCGTCGCCCGCCGCACGGCGCGGCGCACCGCCCGCCGGACGACCCGGCGCGTGAACCGGCGTAACAGCTATATCCGGACCCTGCCGGGCAACTGTGTGCGCATCTCGATCAACGGCTATGTCCACTGGCGCTGCGGCTCGGTCTACTACCGCTCGATCGTCGAGGGGGGCGAGACCGTCTACATCATCGTGCAACCCTGATCGCTGCGAGGGACCTGAAGATGCGCAAACTACCCGCACTGCTGCTGGCCGCCGCTATGGCGATCCCCGCAACCGCCCAATCCCAAGGCCTGTTCGAGGCCTGCGGCACTGACATCGAAGAATTGTGCGCCAATGTCGAACCGGGCGAGGGGCGGATCTCGGCCTGTCTCTACGCCCATAACAGCGTGCTGAGCGATCAGTGCCACGCCGCGACCGAGCCGGTGGCCCTGTTGCTGGAGCGGGTTTTCGACCGGATGCAGGCCACCTATGCGGCCTGCGGCGAGGACATCGCCGAGTTCTGCGGCGACATCGCGCCGGGTGGCGGCCGGGTGTTGCAGTGCCTGAAGGCGAACGGCGAGACGATCAGTGTGGGCTGCTCGGCCGCGATTTCTTCCCTGCCGGGCACGGGCGGCTGACGCTATCCCGCCGGGCGCATGGTGGGGCCTGCTGGGCCCTGCTGGTGGGCCCCCTGCGTCAAAAGCTTAAAGCTTGCCGACGGCCTTCAGGGCGGTGCGCACCCCCGCCAAACAGGCATCGAAATCCCACGTCGCGATCAGGTCCCTGCTGGCCTGGGACATGGCTGCCTGCCGCGCTGGATCGCCAATCACCGCCTCCAGCGCATCGGCCAGCCCCGCGATATCGCGGCTGTCGAACCCCTGACCGTTCACGCCCTCGCGCAACAGATCGGGCACGCACCCGATCTCGCGCGTCAGCACGATGGGCAGACCCGCGGCCATGGCCTCGTTGACCGCCAGGCCGAATGGCTCGTTCACACTGGGCAGAACAAAGACCTCACTGGCGCCGTAATACCTCGGCAGATCCTGCTGATTGACAAAGCCGGGGAAGCTGACCGTGCCGTCGGGCAACGTCTTCGCCATCTCGCGCAGCTTGCCCTCCAACGCGCCGGAGCCCACCAGGACCAGATGGAACGCCACACCGCGCTCGGCCAACAACTTGCAGGCCTGGATCAGATCATCGGGATGCTTGCGCCCCTCGAATTTGGCGGCAAACAAGATGACCGGCCGGTCATCGGTGACGCCCCAACTTGCCCGCAATTGGGCCCGGTCGTCGGGTGAGACGTCCAGCGCTTGCGCAAAGCGGGCGACGTCCACCGCGTACGGCACGTGAAAGATCTGATCGTCGGCCGCCCCCAGATAACGATAGTACTCCGCGTTCCGGCTGCTGATGGCCAGATAACCCGCAAAAAGTTTCAGATACCGGCGCAGGAACGCATCGCGGGCCACCTGTTTCCAGCCGGGCCTATACAATCCCAGATGCGTCTCCCCCCGCATGAAGACAGGGATCCCCATCGATCTGGCGGCCGCCAACGCGATGTTATGGGCGGCGAAGCGGTAGCCATGAAAGATCAGGGCGTCGTAGCCGCCCCGGCGCACCGTCGACCAGATCTTCGGTGCGACATAGGAAAAGAACCCGCCAGGCTGGCCGCGCTGGGCCGCGCCGTCGATAAAGATGGGCGTGTAGCCCGCGGTCAGGTCCACATCCCATGTCACCGCTTTGCCAAAGCCAGGATCGTGCGCCCCGCGCATGGAAAAATCCGACAAGTAGAACGCGTGCACATCCAAATCGGCGGCCCGGTTCAGACGCGCATACATCGGCGCAAAGTACTGGATCGGGTGCGTGTTGAGGAATGCGATACGCGTCGCCATGGCTCAGCCTTGATTGTCACAGAACACGGTCACGGGGCGAGAAAACGGGGCAAGAAGACGGGGCGAAAACACGGTGCATTCAGGCGCACCATGACAGGCTGTTAGCCGAAAAGCATTAGCGGGAAAAGAAGCACGGTGGGTCGCTCAGACCGGCGAAAGCCAAGTCGGCGTAGAGAAGCCTAGATCGTGCGGCGCAGCCTAATCCGTGCGCCGCAGCTTTACGACCACGTCCACGCGGCTGATCTCGGCCCCTTCCGGCGCCTCGGGCAGCGACGAAAACGAGACCGTACCAGACGGCGCGTCCGTCAGGTGGCCGTCATCTTCCCAATAGAAGTGGGCATGTTCGTCCGTGCGCGTGTCGAAATAACTGCGCGTGCCGTCCACCGTGATTTCAGCCACAAGGCCGGCATCGGTGAAGGACCGCAGCGTGTTATAGACCGTGGCCAAAGAGACCGAGGCACCTGCCGCACAGGCAGACGCATACAGGCTTTCGGCGGTGACGTGACGGTCGCGTCCATCGCCCACCAGCAATTCGGCAAGTGCCACACGCTGGCGAGTCGGGCGCAATCCGGCCCCCGCCAACCACGCCTGGGCGCGTACTTCCGTTGCTTTCGCGTCCTCTAGCAAGGCGGCTAGCTCCGTAAAATTCCGACTCTCCGGGTCACCTATACAACAGAACTTCCATTCTGACAAAGGCTTGGCACGTTTTACACCATGCGTGGCGCTTGTGCGTCACCTAAGCGGGTGCTAGGGATCGCGCAAGTGCAGAGAAATTGCGTAGACGAGAGCCCGAATGACCGATCGTAAAAGCAGCTATGACCTGCCCGATCTGTTGCGGTGCGCACGCGGCGAGCTGTTCGGCCCGGGGAACGCCCAATTGCCGGAACCGCCAATGCTGATGCTGGACCGGATCACCTCGATCACCGTTGATGGTGGACCGGACGGCAAGGGCCAGGTCATTGCCGAGTTCGAGGTCAAGCCGGATAGCTGGTTCTTCAAATGCCACTTCCCGGGCGATCCGGTCATGCCCGGTTGCCTTGGCCTGGACGGTTTGTGGCAGCTGACCGGTTTTTTCCTGGGCTGGATGGGCATGCCTGGCCGCGGCCGCGCCCTGGGCGTAGGCGAGGTCAAGTTGTCCGGCATGGTCACCCCAGCCGCCAAGCTGTTGCGCTACACGGTCAACCTGAAGCGGGTGATCGACCGCAAGCTGAAAATGGGCATCGCCGACGGCACGGTCGAGCTGGATGGCCAGGTGATCTACCAAACAAAAGACATGCGGGTAGGGCTGTTCATGGACGCCGTGAAGGCCTAAATCCGCCGTCTGGTCCTGAGGGGCCTGGACGCCAGAAGGGAGCCCCGCCATGCGCCGCGTCGTCATCACCGGGATCGGCATCATCTCATCCATCGGGAATTCCGCCCAGGAAGTCACCGCATCGCTGCGTGAAGGCAAATCCGGGATCTCGTTCGCCGACGACTATGCCGAGCATGGCTTTCGCTGCCAGGTGCACGGCGTACCGCAGATTGACCTGACCGAGGCGGTCGACAAGCGCCAATTGCGATTCATGGGCGACGGGGCGGCGTATAACTACATCGCCATGCAACAGGCGGTCGCCGATAGCGGGCTGGGCGAAGGCGAAGTGTCGAACGAGCGGACCGGGATCATCATGGGCTCGGGCGGGCCGTCGACCAAGAACCTGTTCCAGGCGCACAAGATCGTCATCGAAAAAGGCTCGCCCAAGCGGATGGGCCCTTTCATGGTGACGCGGGGTATGTCGTCGACAAACTCGGCCTGCCTGGCGACGCCTTTCAAGATCAAGGGCGTGAATTACTCGATCACCTCGGCCTGTTCGACGTCCGCCCACTGCATCGGCAACGGGGTGGAACAGATCCAGTTTGGCAAGCAAGACATCGTCTTTGCCGGCGGCGGCGAGGAGGTCGATTGGACGCTAAGCTGCCTGTTCGACGCCATGGGCGCGATGTCCTCGAAGTACAACGACGCGCCGACCACCGCGTCCCGCGCCTTCGACGCCAACCGCGACGGGTTCGTCATCGCAGGTGGCGCCGGTGTCGTGGTGCTGGAGGAGTTGGAGCGCGCCAAGGCCCGCGGAGCCAAGATCTACGCAGAAGTCACGGGCTATGGCGCCACCTCGGACGGCTACGACATGGTGGCGCCGTCGGGCGAGGGCGGCGAGCGGTCGATGCGCCAGGCTGTGGCGACGCTGGGCGACCACAAGGTCAGCTACATCAATGCACACGGGACCTCGACGCCCGCGGGCGATGTGACCGAAGTCGAGGCTTGCAGACGCGTCTTCGGCGAAGAACTGGCACCGATCTCGTCCACCAAATCGCTGACCGGGCATTCGCTGGGCGCCACCGGGGTGCAGGAGGCGATCTACTCGATCCTGATGCTGGAAGGCGACTTCATCGCGGCCTCGGCCAATGTGCAGGACCTGGACCCGGCGATCGACCCATCGGAAATCGCCACCAGCCGCGTCGACAATGCGGGGCTAGACACGGTGCTGTCGAACAGCTTCGGGTTCGGCGGCACCAACGCGACGCTGGCCCTCAGCCGGTACCACGGCTGAACCAATGGGCAACAAGCTCAACTACATCGCCATGCAATCGGGCCCCGAAGCGATGGCTAAGCTCGTCGGACTGTCTGCGGTTAGTGCGCAGTTCTCCGAATTGGATCGGTTTGGCAATTGGATCCTAAAGCTCCACGGGTGTGATTGGACGATTCTGAATTTTACAGGGGTAGACCCGCCGAAGCCGGTAGCAGAGGCTGTGAAGGCGGCGTCGGCAAACTACGTTATCATTTCGTACCGTGCCTATGACACGGTCAGTTTTGAAGAGCTGGTCTACCGGAGCCAGGGAAGGTTGGCATGGTCAGTTGCCTTGGCCGAGTCCAAGATGCATCTGAAAGGCGACGTTCCGCAGGAATTCCATGACTTTGCCGACAAGTGTGCCAGCGGCATGCGCTTGAACCGGCGGACCAGCGAGTGGGTAGATGACAGTCGGCCCAGGGAACTTTCAGAGAAGATCTTCGGCAAGCCCGACAGCTATGCGTATCTCGCGATCAGCACCTATGCGTGGCACCTGACCGGTTATGGTGTGAACCGTCATTACGACGATGCGGATGTGGCGGCGGCCTATCGGTTTGATCTGGACAAATTGGCGTCGCCCGGACCGAAGGAATTGCTATGAACACCCTGATGAAAGGCAAGCGCGGCCTGGTCATGGGCGTGGCCAACGATCACTCGATCGCCTGGGGTTGTGCACGGGCACTGGCCGACCAGGGGGCGGAGCTGGCCTTTACCTATCAGGGCGATGCCTTCGAAAAGCGGGTGCGCCCCCTGGCCGACAGCGTCGGCTCGACCCATGTGATGAACGCCGATGTCCAGGACGAGGCGTCGATGGATGCGGCGTTCGGTGCGTTGGCCGATGAATGGGGCAGCCTGGACTTCGTGGTCCACGCAATCGCCTATTCGGACAAGAACGAGCTGGCCGGGCGGTATGCAGATACCACCCGGGCGAACTTCCTGCGCTCGATGGATATCTCGTGCTACTCATTCGTCGACGTCTCGCGAAGGGCCGCGGCGCTGATGCCCAATGGCGGCGCGCTGGTGACGATGACCTATTTGGGCGCCCAGAGGGTGATGCCGAACTACAACGTGATGGGCGTCGCCAAGGCGGCACTGGAGGCATCGGTGCGCTATCTGGCGAACGACCTGGGACCGCAGGGCATTCGGGTCAATGCGATCAGCCCCGGCCCAATGCGAACGCTGGCCGGATCGGCCGTGGGCGGTGCCAGACGGGTGTTCAAGGCCACGGAAGAAAACGCGCCCATGCGCAAGAACGCGGCACTGGAACATGTGGGCGGCGCGGCGGTCTACCTGCTATCGGACCTTGGCGCGTCAACGACGGGCGATGTGATGTTCGTCGATGGTGGCTACCACGCCCTTGGTATGGCTCAACTGGACAACCTGGGCTAGCGGCCACCCGTCCGTACTAGAGCCGCTCAACCGGTCTTCCCGCCTATATCGCCCCATCCTTCCGCCCGCGTCAGACCGCCTGACGGCGGCCTTACGCTGCCGTCCAGGCCCCGCCAAACCGAGCATTTCACTTGAAGGAAGGTCTTACCAGAACAACCTCTATTGGTAATGTCCTTCCTG
>JBCCML010000007.1:0-126953 GCA_039026375.1 Pseudomonadota bacterium | reverse complement strand
GCCGATGATGCCGACGATGCCGCCGGGGGGCAGGGAAAACGACAGGTCCTCCATCAGCAGGTTGTCGCCATAGCCCTTCTTCAACCCGGAAACCTCAATCACTTTGGACCCAAGGCGCGGGCCGTTGGGGATGACGATCTGGGCGGTGGTGATCTTCTCGCGCTCGGACTGGCTGGCCAGTTCCTCGTAAGCGTTGATGCGGGCCTTCTGTTTGGCCTGGCGGGCTTTGGCGCCCTGGCGGATCCAGGCCAATTCGCGGTCCAGCGTGCGCTTGCGGGATTTGTCCTCGCGCGCTTCCTGTTCCAGGCGCTTGGCCTTTTGTTCGAGCCAGGAGGAGTAGTTGCCTTCGTAGGGGATGCCGCGGCCGCGGTCCAATTCCAGGATCCAGCCGGTGATCTCGTCCAGGAAGTAGCGGTCGTGGGTGACGATCAGGATCGTGCCCTTGTAGTCGATCAGGTGCTTTTGCAGCCAGGCGATCGTCTCGGCGTCCAGGTGGTTGGTGGGCTCGTCGAGGAGCAGCATTTCGGGTGCTTCGAGGAGCAATTTGCAGAGCGCGACCCGGCGGCGTTCCCCGCCCGACAGCGTGGCGACGGGGGCTGAGTCGGGGGGGCAGCGCAGCGCCTCCATCGCGATGTCGACCTGCGCGTCCAGATCCCAGAGGTTCTGTGCCTCGATCTGGTCCTGCAGCTCGGTCATCTCGGCCATCAGCTCGTCGGTGTATTCCTCGGCCATCTTCATCGAGACGGCGTTGAAGCGGTCCAGCAGGTCCTTCTTCTCGGCCACGCCCAGCATGACATTGCCGCGGACATCCAGGCTTTCGTCCAGGGCGGGCTCCTGCGGCAGGTAGCCGACGCGCGCGCCTTCGGCCGCCCAGGCCTCGCCCTGAAAGTCGGTGTCGATCCCTGCCATGATGCGCATCAGCGTGGACTTACCGGCGCCGTTGACGCCGACGACGCCGATCTTGACGCCGGGCAGGAAGCTCAAGCGGATGTTCTCGAAGCACTTTTTGCCGCCCGGATAGGTCTTGGAGACCCGGTCCATGTGGTAGACGTACTGGTAGCTGGCCATGGGGATCTCACTCCGGTTGCGGGCACGTCGGCCCGTCCATACATTCGAGTGTCATTGAACGCAATCTGATGGGTTCGAGAGATGTTGCGGCGGGCGATCCATCAAAGCTTGAAGTACATTCTCTGGCACTGGCTGATGGAATGTTCGGCGCATCGCGGCATCGTGTTGCGGTTTTGGGAGCAAGACAAGCTGTGGATTTCAAAGGTTCATGACGCCATAGACCTGATCGAACGCCTCGATCCCCGAACCTTTCGTCTGATGCGGCGTTTGCTGGAAGGAGGCATTGCAGTTGATCTGCCGCAAACGAGATCACTGGGGTGGTACGACGATGACCGGAAGGCATGCGGGCTGGCGCGCGACTATGTGCCCAAAGCTCCAGTTGAAGACATCGCGCTCACGATCGTGCACGAGACGTGTCATGCGCGCCTGATGCATTGCGGGATCGGATACACAGAAGCCGAACGATATCGTGTCGAGCAGGTATGCCGACGCCGGGAAATCGCGTTTGCACGGCTTTTGGCAAAGGACACCGCCGACGCGGAAACGCTGGTGCAGGATGCATTGGACAGATTGGAACGGATGTCGCCCGAGGACCACACTGACGCTGCTTGGGCCAACCGGAGATGGCGCGATCAACTGATGAGGTTGCGGCATCAGAATGAAATGGGCGGGCCAAAATGTCTGCGCCGGCTCGTGGTTCGCCGAGCCCGAAACCAACGCAGTGCACATCGTTGGCGGGAGCCCGACTAACTGGCGATCAGCCTTCCCCCGCCTCGGGCCAGAACGATCGCCAAAGGGTCAGCGCCAGAAAGTAGCCGGACGCCCCGACCCACAGCCAGAAGACCAGGGGCGAGGCAGCCTTCGCCTCGATTCCATCGGCCTCGTAGAGCACCAGCCGGATCGAGGTCGCCCCCCACAGCACAGTGAACGGGATCGTCACCCCCCGCCAGTCGCGCACGCGCAGCGGGTGGACATATTTCCAGGGCACAAAGGTCAGCACGCAGCAGATGCCCAGCACGATCAGGTTGGTCCAGGGGTCCGTGTCCAGAATATGGAAGTACAGCACCACCAGATTCCACAGCGCCGGGAAGCCCTGGAACCAGTAGTCGTGCGTCTTCATGTTGAGATTGGCGAAGGTGTAGCAGGACACCGCCATCACCGCCGCGGCGGCCGGGATCTCCCACCCCGGGGGCACGAACCCGAACCAGTAGATCATCATCGCGGGCACGGCGACGTAGTTGAAATAGTCGATGACGTTGTCCAGCGTTGCGCCGTCGAAGTTGGGCGTCACCTCGCGCACCCGGGCCTTGCGGGCCAGCGTGCCGTCGGTCCCGTCCACAAAGAGGGCCAGCCCCAGCCAGATGAAGACGGCCAGCAGGTCACCTTCCAAGATCGCAATCAGCGCCAGGAACCCGAGCACGATGCCTGACGCCGTGAAGGCGTGCACGGCATAGGCCGTAATGATCTCGCGCTTTTCGTGTGGGTGCGGGTCCTCCTTCACGGCGCCCCCCTGGGTTTGTTGGTCTTGGTTCCCGTGAGGCGCATAGCATGCCTGCCATGGCGTTTGAGTGCAAGCCGGGGACTGTTTGGGGCCGAGGGCGGGTCTCGACGCGGTCAGGGGACCAGCCGTTTCTCGAACCAATAATGGGCGTAGGGCTCGTCGTTAAAGGCTGGGATCTCGGTCCAGCCGGTGGCACGGTACATCGCAATCGCTGCCGTCAGGGTGCGGTTCGTGTCGAGCCGCAGGCAGGTGATGCCGAGGGCTTGGGCACGCCCCTCCGCCGCATCCATCAGGCGGCGGGCCAGGCCCTGGCCGCGGGCGGCCTCGGACACCCAAAGCCGTTTAATCTCGGCTGTCTCTGACCCGTTACCTTTCAGGCCGCAGCAACCGACGGGTTGGCCCGCACTGCGCGCAATCAGGAAGCAGCCCAAAGGCGGGCGCAGGGCGTCGCGGTCGGGGTCCAGGCTGCGCGAGACATCGAACGGCTCGCCGATCGATTGGGACAGGGCGTCGTAGTACTGCGCCAGGCACCAGCGGGCATCGGCGCTGTCGGGGTCTTCATGGGCGATGGTGGCGGTATCCATGCCCCTGAATGCGCCGGGCCGGGCGCTGCTTGCAACGCTGAATCTGGGGACGCCAAATCTGGGAACGCCGAATCTCGCGCCGCCGCCGTGGTGTTCAGATCCGCCGGGCGTTTAGCTGCGCCATCAGTTCCGCCGGGATCTGCAGGTGATCGGTCGCAGCATCCAGCATTTTGCCGTCCACTTTGCCGGGGCCCAGATCGACACCCTTCGAGAGCTTGCGCACCACCGTCTGCATGATCTCGATCCGCGCCCATTTCTTGGTGTTGGCGGGGATCACGTGCCAGGGCGCGCTTTTGGTCGAGGTCTTGTCCAGCATATCCTCGACCGCGTTGACATAGTCGTCCCAGCGCTCGCGATTGCGGAAATCCTCGAACGACAGCTTCCACTGCTTCAGCGGGTCGTGCAGGCGCTGTTCAAAGCGGCTGAGCTGTTCTTCCGGCGTGATGTAGAGGAAAAACTTCAGCACCCGCGTGCCGTCATCGGCCAGGAGCTTTTCGAACTGGTTGATCTCGTCATAGGCCTGGCGCCAGCGCTTTGCCGTGGCGAAGCCCTCGACCCGCTCGACCAGGACGCGCCCGTACCACGAGCGGTCGAAGACCGAGATCGCGCCATCGGGCGGCAGGCGTTCCACAAAGCGCGCCAGGTAGTGGCGGCGTTTGTAATAGTCGCGCGGCGCCGCGATGGGCCAGACCTTGAAGGTGCGCGGGTCCATGGCGGCCGAGATCCGGCGGATCACCCCGCCCTTGCCGGCGGCATCCCACCCTTCAAAGACCAGCACGGCGCTGTCGCCCGAGAACAGGTAGGCCTGCTGGATCTGCGTCAGTTTCAGTTGCAGATCGGTCAGCTTCTGCTCGTAGACCGAGCGCTTGATCTGGCGATCCATGTCCAGGCTGGCCAGGCGGCCTTTCTTCTTGCCCATGTCTGTCCCCTCGGCGGCCGGTGTATGTGGGTTGGTGCCCAGCCTTTCTGCAGGGGCGCCCTTAATGCAAGTTTCACATGCCCCGCGACCGGTTGACAGCACCGGGGGCCGCGCCCTAGGTGGCGCGACCGACAAACGGGGGGCGCCGGTGAACGCCAAAGGACCCATGGCCATGGCCGGCCAGCGGATCGGCCTGTTGGGCGGCTCGTTCGATCCGCCGCATCCCGGCCATCTGCATATCAGCGATTGGGCGTTGAAGGCGGCGGGGCTGGACCGGGTCTGGTGGCTGGTCTCGCCGGGCAATCCCCTGAAGCAGCGCGGCCCAGCCGATATCGACCGGCGCACCGCCGCCTGCCGGGCGCTGGTCGGACGCCACCCCCGCATCCAGGTGACGGATATCGAGCGGCATCTGGGCTCGTCCTACACCGCCCACACGCTGAAGGGGCTGGCCCGGCGCTACCCGGGGGTGCGCTTTGTCTGGCTGATGGGGGCCGACAATCTGGCAAGTTTCCATCGCTGGCAGCGCTGGGACTGGATCATCGAGAGCTTTCCGATCCTGGTCCTCGGCCGTCCGGAACAACAGCTCAGCGCCGGTCTGTCGCCCACCGCGCGGCGCTATGCCGGGCTGCGGGTGCCGGCGGGTGCAGCGGGCACGTTGGGGCGCGGTGCCACCAATGGCTGGGCGCTGCTGACGGGGCCCATGTCGGGCGCATCTTCGACGGCGATCCGGGGCAGCGGCGCCTGGACCTGAAAAGCCCACCAAAGGTCGCGCTGCGGCATTCCTAACCCTTTCTGAACCCTTGCAGCGAACCATGCCGTGGTGCAGCATACCGGCGGGGGGATGGATTGTGCAGGGAGGGAGGCCATGCGGCCCCACCGCAGTCTCATCTTTGGGGTGATTGTAGCGCTTATCGCGCCGCTGCTTGCGGGTGCGCCGGTGTCGGCGCAGTTGCAGCCCACGTTGAAGCAGGGGAAGCTGCCGCCCACGCCCCAGGCATATGCGGGGGCGCCTGTGACCACCGGGCTGGGCGCCACGCTACAGCAGGGGCGCCTGCCTGGCACTGCACAACCACGCGTTGGCACGCCGGGCGTGGCTCAGTTGCAGCCCGCGCTACAGCAGGGGTTCCTGCCGCCAAAACCGCAGGCCGAACCGTCACAAGACATCCGCGCCCGGGCTCGTTTGTCCGGCGTCTCCGGCTGGCTGGTCGTCGACCTGCAAACCGGCCTGGTCATCGATAGCCACAAGGCCGGGCAGGCCTTTGCCCCGGCCTCGGTCGCAAAGCTGCCCACCGCGGCCTTTGCCCTGGACGCATTGGGATCCGATTACCGGTTCCAGACACGGGTGCTGGCCGCAGGCCCGATCAATGGCGGCCAGTTGGACGGCGATCTGGTGCTGGCGGGCGGCGGCAATCCCGAACTGGACACCGATGCGCTGGCCCCGCTGGTCGCCCAGGTGCGCGCCAACGGCGTCCGCCGGGTGCGCGGCGCGCTGATCGCCGATGGCTCGGCCCTGCCACAACTGCGCGCGATCGAGCCCAGCCAGGGCGAGGTGTCCAGCTACAACCCCTCGATCTCCGGCCTCAATCTGAACTTCAACCGCGTGCACCTTAAATGGGACGCGCGGCGCGGACCCAGCAGCCTGTCGGTCGAGGCCGCCGCCGACGGCCTCAGCCCCCCGGTGCAGGGGGTGCGCGTGGCGCTGAGCGATCGGGCCGGCGCGCCGGTCTTCGCCTTTGACGGCGCCAGCGAGCACGAACAATGGCGGATGGCCCGCCGCGCCTTTCGGGGGCGCGCGGCCCGCTGGTTACCCGTGAAGGGGCCGGAGGCGTACGCGGCCGAGGTCTTTTCGATCCTGGCCGCTGAACAGGGCCTGCGGATCGAGGGCAGCCGCCTTGGCCCCGCGCCCCAGGATGCCCAGGTGCTGGCCACCCACCAATCGCGCCCGCTGGGGCCGATTGTGCGGGATATGCTGCGCTATTCGGTCAATCTGACGGCGGAGGTTACCGGCTCTGCCGCCACCCGCGCGGTCGGCATGGACGCGCAAACCCTGGTGGAATCGGCCGATGTGATGAACGCCTGGGCCGCGGCGGTGGCGGGCTTTCCGCAGGGGGATCTGGGCTTTCGCTTCGTCAATCATTCGGGCCTGACCACGGAAAGCCGCGTATCGCCGCGCCGGATGGTCGACCTGCTGATGGCCCTGTCGCGCCGCGCGGCACCGCCGGATGGGCGCCATGCGCGCCTGCCGGGGGCGATTGCGGGCTATCTGCGCGTCCACAATGTCTCTGCCGTGGACGTGCCGCTGAACTATGACCAACTGGACGTCGTCGCGAAGACCGGCACCATGAGCTATATTCGCGGCCTCGCCGGCTATGTGGCCACGCCGGGCGGGCGGCAATTGGCCTTTGCGATCTTCTCGAACAATCTGGCGGCCCGCAGCAAGGGCGCAACGCCCGTACACCGGGGCTGGATGCGGCGGGCCAAGGAGTTCGAGCGCGCCCTGATCCGCAACTGGGTCTTGCAGGTCGACGCGAGCTGAGCGCGCGGATAGGCTGTGGTGACACAGTGACGAAGACCCACCGAAGGATAAGCCCGTGACCCTGACACTCGGCCGACTGGACCATGTGAACATCCGCACCGGCAATCTGCAGGGCATGGTCGCCTGGTACACCAGCATGCTGGAAATGCACGCGGGCCCGCGGCCTGATTTCCCGTTTCCCGGGGCGTGGCTTTATGTGGGGGATGCGCCGTTCATCCACCTGATCGGGGTCGAGCCGACGCCAACGGACCCGCAGAAGGATCTGCATCTGGAGCACTTTGCCTTCTCGGCCTCCGGTCTTGGGACGCTGCTGGCGCGGGCCAAGGACGCGGGCGAGCGGGCGGGCGTCAATCGTGTGCCCGGTTTCCCGATCGTGCAGGTCAACCTGTGGGATCCGGACGGCAACCACCTGCACATCGACTTTGACGTGGCCGAAGCGGACGCGCTGGGCCTACCCTAAGGACAGGCCGACGGGCGCTATCTAAAGAAACGCCGCCGGTCGACAGGGCCGCGCCATGCGCTAAATGCCGACTATGACCAAGACATCGCTTTTGGCCGCGTCGGCGGCCCTGGCTGTGGCCATGGCAACTGCGCCCGCCACTGCCGAAATCCGCGTCACCTTCCAGGAAAGCGCGCCCAAGGACATCTTCCAGATCATCAACACCTCGGGTTGCGGAATGGGGCCTGTGTCGGTCGAGATTGACCTCTCGGCATCCTCCGCCGGGCTGATCTTTGACCCCACGGCCTCGGGCGCAGGTGTCAGCGTCTATCAGCCGTTCGAACTGGTGTCGGGCGATGTGGACGGCGTGGCCGAGGTCAGCGACGGCGACACGCGCCTCAGCCTGGACCTGCCGGGGCTGGCGCCGGGCGGCCGCGTGGTCTTCACCATCGACATCGACGACACGCTGATCGACGGCCCGATGGGCCAGACCATGGTCGCGGGTAGCGAGATTGCCGGCGCACGGGTCAACGCCACCGTGCCCGGTGGTCAGACGATCAGCGGGACCTTCGGCGTGGATGCGGCCGCCGCGGTGCCGCTGCAGGCCTGCATCTCCTGACGGGCAGCCGCCCCGCCACCCCGGGCATGCGCCTGCCCGGCTAGATCCCGCGCGCCACCCGGTGCGCGCGCCGCAGACGGTCCAGCACCACGCCGCCGTCGACAAACTCGACCCCCTCCGACACCAGGCACAGCTCCAGCCGTTCCAGACGGCCGACGGTGATGTCACCCTCTCCTGATTCGAATCGGGCAACGGTTCGCTCGGAGACGCCTGCGCGCGCCGCCAGATCTGATTTCGACCAGCCCAACAGGCCACGTGCGGCCGAAATCTGCTGTCTAAAGAGCATTTTCGCTGTATCCGTCTTATATTCTTCGCATGCGGTACTTATATGACGTATAATAATGATATCTGCAAGATGTGACTGCAGGTTGACAGGAGGGGACGTTTGGAGACACTAACTCTGCTGCTTGACCCCGGGATGATGCCATTCACCGGCGCGCTGATGCTGGTGGCGGGATTCCTGGTGCTTGAGCTTTTGATGATGATGATCGGCGGCTCGCTGATGGGCGATGGCGGCGATGTGGATGGGCCAGAGTTCGACGGGCCCGAATTTGATGGGCCCGAATTTGATGCGCCCGATGCAGACATTGCTGCCGATGCAGACATCGATGCGGTTGACGCGGACGGCCCCAGCGTGGGCGGGGGCGGCTTTCTGGCCTGGCTGGGCTTTGGCAAAGTGCCGTTCATCATCTGGCTGTCCGGCCTGCTGACCGCCTTTGGCCTGGTCGGCTACGGCATCCAAGTGGCCGCAACCGCCACAATCGGCACCACCCTGACATGGCCCATCGCCGCGCTGATCGCGCTGATCCCCAGCGTCCACATCGGCGCGCGCTTTGCGAGCATGCTGGGCCGACTGGTGCCCAAGACCGAAACCTCGGCGATCAGGCGCCGCTCGTTAGGGGGGCGCATGGGCGTGATCGTCCAGGGGACCGCGCGCCGGGGCAAACCGGCCCAGGCCCGCGTGCGCGACGGCTTTGGCAACTGGCACTACGTGCGGGTCGAACCGGTGGACGACGATGCCACCCTGCCCGCGCGGACCGAGGTGATGATCCGCGAAGGCCGTGGGCCCATCCTGTTCGCCATTGCCCTGACTGAGACAAACACAAAAGAGGAGATGATATGATGGATTCCATGACAGCGATTTTGATCCCCGTCGTCGCCGTTCTGGTCCTGATCGTGTTGATCGGGATGGTGCTGGCGCGACTCTACCGCCGTGCCACGCGAGAGATCAGCTTGGTCAAGACCGGTGCTGGCGGCAAAAAGGTGATC
Source organism: Pseudomonadota bacterium (assembly GCA_039026375.1). GTDB lineage: Bacteria > Pseudomonadota > Alphaproteobacteria > Rhodobacterales > Rhodobacteraceae > Thermohalobaculum. The sequence goes on along the minus strand of JBCCML010000007.1, from coordinate 118,018 downwards.
ATGGACGGTGGGACCATCACGATCCCGCTGCTGCACGAGATCTCTTATGTGAACATGAAGACCCTGCGCCTTGAGGTGCAGCGATCTGCGGAAGGCGCGCTGATCACCAAAGATCGCATGCGGGTCGACGTGGGCGTCGAGTTCTACGTCAGCGTGAACGCGACGGCGGACGGCGTGGCCCGGGCCGCTCAGACGCTGGGCGACCGTACGTTCAACGTCGAACAGCTGCGCGACATGATCGAAGGCAAGCTGGTCGATGGCCTGCGCGCCGTGGCCGCTCAGATGACAATGGACGAGCTGCACGAAAACCGGGCCGACTTTGTCCAAGAGGTGCAGAACGCCGTCACCGAAGACCTGTTGAAGAACGGTCTGGAGCTGGAGTCGGTCTCGTTGACCGCGCTGGACCAGACGCCGTTCGAGGCGCTGGACGAGAACAACGCCTTTAACGCGGTCGGTATGCGCAAACTGGCCGAGGTGATCGCGACCTCGAAGAAAGAGCGCGCCGAGATCGACGCCGAGGCCGAAGTTGCTGTGGCCCAAGCCTCGATGCTGGCCGAAAAGCGCAAGCTGGAGATTGCCCGCGAGGAGGAAGAGGCGCGCATCCTGCAACAACAGGACATCGAGACCCGCCGCGCCGCGCAGGAGGCCGAGATCGCCTCCCGCCAAGCAGACGCGGAGCGCACCGCCGAAGAGGCACGGATCGTGAAGGAGCGCCAGATCCGCGCGGCCGATATTGCGCGCGAGCAGACCATCCGCGCGGCCGAGATTTCGAAGGAGCGCGAGATCGAGGTGGCCGATCAGGAGCGTCAGATCATCATCGCGCAGAAGTCCGAGGAGGAGAGCCGCGCCCGAGCATCCGCAGATGCCGCGCGGGCCGAGGCGACCAAGGCGACCGAGTCGATCGTCACCGCCCGTGACGTCGCCATGGCAGAGCGGACCAAGCAGGTCGCCCTGATCGAAGCGCAGCGTGAAGCCGAGCGCGCGGCAACCCGCGTGCGCCTGGCCGCTGAAGCCGAGAAGGAGGCCGCCGCCGACCGGGCTGAAGCCCGCCGCGAGGAGGCTCAGGCCGAAGCGGACGCCATCTCGATCCGGGCGGAGGCCAAGAAGAAAGACCTGCTGGCCGAGGCCGAAGGTCAGCGCGCCATCGTCGCTGCCGAGAACGCGCTGGACCAGCAGATCATTAACATGAAGGTCGAGATCGCCCGGCTGGAGACCATGCCGAAACTGGCCGCCGAGCTGGTCAAACCGGCCGAAAAGATCGACAGCATCCGCATCCATCAGATGTCGGGACTGGGCGGTGCAACCGGCGCAAATGGCACCAGCGACGGTGGTGGTAAGCCGGTGGTCAACCAGGCGCTTGATTCGATTTTGGGGATGGCGGTGCAGTTGCCGGCCATGCGCAAGATCGGTGAAGAGCTTGGCGTCAGCCTGGGCGATGGGCTGGACGGCCTGACGGCCAGCGCCTCGACCGACACCTCAATCAGCACCGACGAACATGCTGAAAGCGTTGAGGAAAAGGCCGGTGACGGCGGCAAAAAGCCGAAGAAGCTGGAGGACAATGCGGCCGCTTAAAGCGCAGCCGAAATCGCCTTCGCCAATAAACATGGCGAAATCGCCCGAAATCGGGCTATGTTGAAAAAGGACGTCGCGCGGCAAGCCAGCGCGACGCCCAGGTGAGGCCGGGCGGAGGGGCCCGACCCCGGGGAGGCTGCGGGCCCAACGCCAGACCCGCAGCCGTTCCGCGGCCCAAACAGACAAGGCACCTGCCTCGCCGCTTGGGCGATCTCTTGAACACCTGCGATATGCTCTCCCGAAGGTCCGCACGCCTCGCCGGCGTTCTAATCTCGGTTGCTACGGGCGATGCGCTGCAAAGGGCGCGCCGCCCGTAGCTGGTTCTGACGACTGGGTCAGATCACAGAGGAGAAAGACCGCGTGGGTTATTCACCCGCAGCGGCAGCCGCCTCGGCGATCGAGAACCAGTTGTAGTGGTCCGAGCTGAGCAGGACGAGATGGATCATCGCTGCCAGCAGAAAGAGGAACACGCCCTGAGCCACGAAAACGCGGCGCGGGTCGAAGATCAGCCAGATCTTGTAGAACTTGCTCATGCTTCTCTTCCCCTCACATATAGAACCACGGGCGCCAGATGAAGACAGCGAGGTGTGCCACGATGGCTACGGCTGAAAACAGCCATAGGCCACTCAAGTACACCGCGTGCAGCTCTTGCGCCTGTTCGTCAGTGAGACCTGTGAAAGACAGGCCAGAGTTATCAGCCATAGACTCTCCTCCGGATCGCTAGACTGAGCCCGGGATTACCCCGGTAGGGCACCGAGGGGGCAGCATGCCCCTCCGGCGATCCCCCCGCCCGAAGACGGGGTAGATTTCGGGTCCGCTGCTTCATTGGCTGAAGATCAGCGGCGTGATGACGGATGCCTGGTGCCAGGCGCGGCCGACAAAGCCGCGGCTGGCGTCATCGGCGTCGGGGCGCGCCAGCCCCAGCGCCCACGAGCAGAACGCCCAAGGCAGGGTGAACATGAAGATGATCGCGAAGTAGCAGCGATACTCGATCGACGGGCCCTTGCGCGGCGCGCGCAGGCCGTTGGCGGTGTGATCACTCATGTCGAGCTCCTCTCCAGTTCGCGTTTTTTGATTGGGCGCCCGGCGGGGCGTAGTTTTTCGATGACGGTGCGATCGATGGTGCTGAGGCCTTCGGCCAGGGCCGCGGTCTCCGCCGCATCACGCAGCGACTTGGCGGCCGAGATCCGGGTCAGCACCGGGTGGGTGGCGACGATCTCGTCGAGGGCGGTCTGCGCCTCGGCCTCCCACCTCAGATCGCCCTTCAGCTTGGCCGGCGTGGCGGCCGCCTCGTCCAGCTGGCTGCCCAGCGGCAGGATGTGGAAGAGCGCGTCGAAAAGGCCGTTACAGACTTCCTGCAGCAGATAGGTGGCGCCGGCATAGCCCATGAAGGGCGTGCCCGTGGCCCGCCGGATCGCAGCGCCCGGGAAACTGGCGGGGATGAAGGCAGGCTTCGGCCCGTGGCCGCCCGCGCTTTCCGCCAGGTACATCTTCTCGTTGATCGAGCCGAGGACGACCAGCGCGCCGGAGTTGTGCACCAGATCGCGGACCTCGTCGTTGTCCGTCTTGGCGCCCGCCTTGCGCGCCACGGCAAAGCCGCAGGGCAGACCCAGGTCTTCCTCCAGGAACAGGCGGATACCACGGGTATAGGTCTCGTTGGCGACGATGCCGAAGGAGGCGGTCGCGAAGAAGTCCTGCGTGACCGAGCGCCAGAGGTCCCAGACCGGTTTGATGGTCGAATGCTTCTCGCGCTCGATAAAGGGTTCGGGATCCAGATCCAGGATCTCGCCCAGCTTGCGCAGGAACTTGGTGGTGGACTCGATGCCGACGGGCGCCTGCAGGTAAGGCTTGCCCAGCACCTCGGCCAGCCCGCGGCCAAACTCGCGATACATCACCACGTTCGCGTCGGCGTTCACCAGGCCCCGCATCTCGGCGATATGCGCGCCCAGTGGCATGACCATGTTGATCTCGGCGCCGATGCCTTCGACCAATCGGCGGATCTCGGCCAGGTCCGAGGGCATGTTAAAGGTGCCGTACATCGGGCCCAGGATGTTGACCCGGGGTTTGGCATCCTCGGGGCGCTTCTTCTCCTTGGGCATCCGGCCCTTGGTCATCCCGAATTCGGTGAACATCCAGGTCATCGCCCGGTCGGCGCACTGCCACTGATCTTCGTCGATCGTCCGCGGCAGGAAGCGCTGGATGTTGGTGCCCTGGGGCGTGACGCCGCCCCCGATCATTTCCGCGATCGAGCCTGTGACCACCACCGCGGGCAGCGCGGGGTCCATGGTGTTCCAGGCGCGCTTCATCGCGCCTTCGGTACCGTCGCGGCCAAGCTCTTCTTCGCCAAGGCCCGTCACCACGATGGGCAGTTCATGCGGTGGCAACGCATCGGTGTAGTGCAACACGCTGGTGACCGGCAGGTTTTCGCACCCGACGGGGCCGTCGATGACCACTTGCAGGCCCTTGGCGGCGCAGAACGCATAGACCGCGCCCCAGTACCCTCCGGCCCTATCGTGATCCTGGATCAGCATCAGATCATCTCCGCCGCTTTGGCGGCGCGCGCCTGTTTGTCCAGTTTCTTCTGGTGGGCGGCGCGGAATTCGGGTTGCAGGTTCGGGTCGCCTTCCCAGACCCCCGCGGTGTCGCCTTCGCCGACGCCTTCAAAGAAGGACTTCATCTTGGCCATGCGGTCGCGGTTGCCGATGGCGGCATTCACCACCTGTTGCAGGCTGCCAGCGCCCGCCGGGCCCATCAGCGGCCGGGCCGAGATCAGGTTGGTGAAGTAGAGACCGGGGATGGCCAGTTCCTTGGCCTTCTGGACCACGGGCGTGGTGCCGACGGCCAGATCTGGCTTGATCGCCTCCATCGCGGCGCAGTCGTCTTCCAGCGAGGCGCGGAACTTAACCTTGCAGCCATGCGCCTCAAGCCAGTCGACATCGACGTCCGAGAACCGCGTGCGATGGCAGGCCGAGCCAACGTAAGGCACCTCTGCCCCGCTTTCGATCAGCAGGCGGGCGACCAAAAGCTCGGAGCCTTCGTAGCCCGACAGGGTGATCGTGCCGTTGATCCGCGTGCCCGACAGCGCGCCTTTAATGGCGGGCAGGAAGGCGTTCTGGGCGGCGGCCACTTTGTCTGCAGCAACGCCGAAGGCGTCGCCAATGGCGGCCAGCCAACCGGCTGTGCCGTCGTGGCCGACGGGTGCCGAGCCGATGATCGGGCGTCCCGCGGCCTGAAATTCCCGAATTGCCGCCGAATAGAATGGATGGATCGCGGCGACCGCACCGCCGTTCAGGGCGGCGTAAAGCTCTCGCCATTCGCGGCAGGGGACGACGGGCCCGGCAGCCAGGCCCAAAGGCGCCAGCATACCGCCGATCATCACCGGGTCGGCCGGGAACATCTCGCCCAGCAACGTCACGCTTGGCTGGTCATCCTGGGCACGCTCCGGCGCCTGGACGGGACCCGCCTCGACCTCTTGCCGGGCATAGGCCAGCATGGCGCCGGCCAGCACGTCCTTTGCTTCGGCATGCGTCGGGATCCCGAAGCCCGGCACGTCGATGCCGATGATGCGCACGCCGTTGATCTCCGGCGGCAGCAGACGCAGCGGAACACCGGAGGCCGTGGGCACACAGAGGTTCGTCACCACGATCGCATCATAGCGCTCGGGGTCGGCCATATCGTGGACCGCGTCGCGGATATCCTCGAACAGCTTGCCGGTGACCAGGGTCTCGGAATTGAAGGGCACATAGCCGACCGAGCGACGCGCGCCGTAGAAGTGGCTGACAAAGGTCAGGCCGTAGACACAGCAGGCCGAGCCGCTGAGCACGGTGCCCACGCGGCGCATCCGAAGGCCCACCCGCATGCTACCAAAGGCCGGGCACATCGACTGCGGTTTGTCGTGGGGTCCTTGCGGATAGTCCTTGGCGTACTGGTCCAGAATCTCTGATTTGCCGGCGGCCCGGGCGGCCGCCTCCATCTCGCCCGCGCCGGCGTGACACCCCATGCCGTCGACGCTCCCCGGGGCACCTTCCGGAAGGCGGAACCCGGTGATCGCCTCGACGTCTTGGGCGTCGTCGTAGCGGACTTCGTCGGTCATTCGGCGGACATCCTTGCCAGATGCGGGCAGCGCGCGGCTGCCGAGGGCGTAACGGGGGGTTGCGGCGCGGGGTTCACTGGAACGCGTGGTATCGGCGCCCCGGTCTCCAGCGTGCTAAGCCCGTCCTCGACGCGACCCAAGCCATCCAGATCAAGCATCGCCATCCTCCAGATTTACCGTGCGCTCCAGTGCGACAGAGGGCGCCACCGTTGCGTTGGCGTTCGTCGCTGTCTTGGTCACGCGAAGAGTGCTGCCGCGGACTTCACCGACCGTCCTGACCGCCTCATCGCGTGCCGCTTGAGAACGTTTGATCAGGTCATGATCCATTGGACGCCTCCGCTGAGCGCGCGTCGTCGAAACGCTCCGACTTCAAGCTATCCAGCAGCGCTTGTGAGCGATGGCACGCAGCCAAGCTGCGTTCGCGCACGTCGATTGCCGCTTCCCGGACACGGCGCGCATGGGACAGCACTTGCCGCGTATAGGGCACCACCGCTTCAACCGTGCTCATGCGGGGGTCAGGCCTCATCGTAGACGACCTCCAGGCTGATCTTCGGCTTGGCGTTCTTGCCGCGCATGTCGGCGTCGGTGGCGGGCTCCAGAACAAAGTCAGCGCCCGTGTCCTTGCCGTCGAACAAGTTCAGCAAACCGTCCTGGGTTAGCGGCTCGGGGTGGGTCGGTGGCGCCGCGGCCACGTTCTCGGCCAGATCACCGAACAGGCTGCCCCATTGTGTGCTGTCGGAGCCAACGATCTCGTATGAGGCTGATTTGCGCCGCAGGTCATCGTCCTGCGGGATCGCGGCCAGCACGGGGATATCCACTTGCTCCGCGAATGCCTGCGCCTGACCGGTGCCGTCATCCTTGTTGATGACCATCCCCGCCACGCCGACATTGCCGCCGAGGCCTCGGAAGTACTTGACTGCTGAGCAGACATTGTTGGCCACGTAAAGCGATTGCAGATCGTTCGACGCGACGACGATCACCTTCTGCGCCATGTCGCGGGCAATCGGCAGGCCGAAGCCGCCGCAGACCACGTCGCCCAGGAAGTCCAGCAGCACGTAGTCGAAGTCCCAGTCGTGGAAGCCCAGCTTCTCCAACAACTCGAAACCGTGGATGATGCCGCGGCCACCGCAGCCGCGCCCAACTTCAGGCCCGCCCAATTCCATCGCGAAGACGCCGTTGCGCTTGAAGCAGACGTCGCCGATCTTGACTTCCTCACCCGCAAGTTTCTTGGCGGTCGAGGTTTCGATGATCGTGGGGCACGCCTTGCCCCCAAAGAGCAGCGATGTCGTATCAGACTTGGGATCGCAGCCGACTAGCAGAACCCGCTTTCCCTGTTCAGCCATCATGTGGCTGAGGTTGGCCAAGGTGAACGACTTACCAATACCGCCCTTGCCATAGATGGCGATGATCTGGGTCTTCTTGGTCGGCTCCTCGATCGGCACCGGATCCGGCTCGATGGCAGCTTCAGCCTTCAGACGGGCAAAGCCGCCTTCGGTGATGATCGGCGCGGGAGCGTCAGAGCCATCGGGTGTCATTGGATGCCCTTCCAGTCGAGTATCATCTTGAGGCAGCCGGGATCGCCGAACGCCGTGTGGTAGGCGTCAGGCGCGTCGATTGCCGGCGCTCGGTGGGTGATCAGACCGCCCAGTGACAGCAGGCCTTCATCGATCATGGTGAGAACGGCTGTCAGGTCGTCCGGCTTCCACTCAGCAGCGATCCTGAGGCGCGCTTCCTTCATGAAAGCGGACGGGAAGGCAAAACCGATGCGGTCCTTGTAGAAGCCCGCCAGCACCAGCTCCCCACCCGGGGCCAGCCTGGCAATCAGATCGTCGATCAACGAAGCATCACCCGAGACATCGTAGATCGCGCGGTAGTCGCGGCGGGGGTCATCATCGGGATGCACAACCTGGTAGCCGTCTGCGCCTGCGGCGCGATCGGCGTCGATTTCCCAAACGGTCGCCGGGCGGCCCATGGCAACAGACATGCGCGCCAACAGCCGGCCCAAGACGCCGTGGCCGACGATCAGATCGGGGTTCTCGACCTTGCCGGCCAAAGCGTGACGTGCGGTTGCCGCCAACGCCAGCAGGCAGGCATCCGAGCCCAAGGCTGGCGAGACCGCGACGACGCGCGCACCGGGCACGACGACGCGCGAGGCAGATCCCCCGAAGAGACCACGCACCTCGCCATAGCAAGATGCGCCTGGCACGAAGACAGTGTCGCCCGCCGAGAACCCAGAATCAGGACCGGCCTGTGTGACCAGCCCGACCGATTCGTAGCCTGGCACCAGCGGGTAACCCAGGCCCGGGAAGGGCGGCATCTCGCCGGTCCAAAGCAACCGCTCGGTGCCGGTTGAAATTCCTGAATGCCGGATATCGACCACCAAATCCGCCCTACCAGGCGCATCAAGGGCCAATTGGCGAAGGCCTAACTGCCGCGGAGCGTCAAGAACAATGGCGTTTGCCTCCATGCCTGACCCTCCTTTCGTCGTCGTGCGTTGCAGTCGTTGGCTGCCGCTTCCTGCGACAATCCGGCTATGTCACTCTAAATTGACGGATCAATATGTCAATAATTATAGACAGTGGTTCGGGCGCGTGTCAGGCGGGCTTGCGCGCCTCGACCACGCCGGTCAGGAATGGGCGGCGCGTCGCCAGCGCCTTGGGCGCCTGGAAGCCAGCCTCGGCCAACAATTGCATGTGGCGGGCTGGTGAGCGGGGACGGCCGGTCGTCATCGCCATCGTGTAAAAACCGAAATAGGCGTCGCCCGACCGCGAGGGTTCGTGCCCCCCCGACATCGGCTCGCTGACGATGAGGCGGCCACCGGGTGGTAAGGCTGCGAATACCCGGCCCAGCAATCTGCGAACCACGTCGTCATCGTGGTCGTAGAGCACGCGGATCAGGCTGATGGCATCGGCGTCGGCAGGCAGCGGATCCTGCAGGAAACTGCCCGGCAGACAGCGAATTCGGCTATCCAACCCGGTATCCGCCAAGACTGGGCGTGCCGCATCGATCACCCCCGGCAAGTCCATCAGGGTCAGGCGCAGGTCGGTGGCGCGACGGGCCACGTGGCTGAGAAACCGACCGGTCCCACCGCCGATATCCGCCAGGTGCGCAATGCCGCTGAGATCGACGGTGTCCAGTGTCTCCTCGGCGACGAGATCCTGAGAACTGGCCATCAGCGCCGAATAGGTGCGGGCCGTATCGGGGTCGACATCGCTGCTGCGGACATACGACCAAAAGCGAGCCAGCTCGGGCTCGGTCTCGCCGCGCAGCAGGGCGACCGGATCAGCCATATCGCGATAGAATGCCTGATGGTGGCGGATCATCTGATCCAGCCCCGGCACGCCAAGGCTGGCCGCGCCCAGATCGCCCAGCCCGTAGAGGCCATTGGCCTCCCGCCGCAGCAGGTCCAGAGAGGCGGCGGCCTGGCAGAGGCTTTCCATCCGGTCCGGCGCGATGCCGACTGCGTGGGCTAGTGCCTCGATACGAACGGGCCCGTCGCGCAGGCGCTCGAACAGATCCAGCGATACGCACGCCTGCAAGACCTGAGCGTAGACGAAGCCCGCCACCAGATCGTAGAGCCGCGCGGCATCGTGGCGGGCCCGCCGCCGGGTCAGCGGGTTGCGGGCAGCCCATCGCTGAAAGGAGGGCGACGCGATCTTGGCCAGGCGCCAACGGCGCAGGCGCTCAAGCAGGCGTTCGCGCAGTCCTGGCGGCGGTGCCAGCGGTTGGGGGGGCAGCGTTGTCTCAGACATCCGAGGGTGTCAGATCGCCGCCAGATGCGCATAGGCCATGGGCGTCAGCCGCTCGGCCTGGGCGCGGACCAGCGCGCAGAGGGCCGCCTCCCCCGGGCAAGCCGGGATCGAGGCAATCGCACCCGCCAGGATATCGTTCAGCCGGCGCGCCGCGCCCTCGACGCCGTACTCGGCCACCGCGTTCGGGCGGTCATGCACGGCATCCTGACCGGCGGGCTTGCCCAATTCCTCGGCGTCCAGCAGCACATCGCGCAGATCGTCCGCCACTTGGTAAGCCTGACCAATCCGCGCGCCGAGCTCGGTCCACTCGTCGGCCTCTTGGCCCGCCGCCAACGCGCCCATGCGCGTCGCCGCCGTGAACAGGGCGCCGGTCTTCGCCTGGTGATAGGCGACGAGGTCGACCTCCGCCTCGCCCTCCCAGGCCTGGCCTGCGCAGATGCCAAAGGGCGCGCCCGAGGCAGCACCCAAGGCTGACATCAGCTCAGCAGCCCGGCGGGCATCACCATTGGCCTGACGGGCCAGCGTCTCGAATGCCGAGATGATCAGCGTATCGCCGACCAGCACCGCCATCGCTTCGCCAAACGCCTTGTGGACCGAGGGTTTACCGCGGCGCAGATCGGCGTCGTCGAAACAGGGCAGATCGTCGTGGACCAGACTGGCGCAGTGGATCAGCTCCAGCGCTGCTGCGGCGGCATCGGACAGTGCGGGCCGGTCATCGCCACAGGCCCCGGCCACGGAAAGCGTGAGCAGCGGGCGAACACGCGCACCGCCAGGCAGCACCGCGTATTGCAGGGCGGCCGCAAGCTTGGGCGGCGACGGCTGACGGCATGCCCGGTGAAGCGACGCAGTCACGGCGGTCTGAATGCGGTCCTGCATTTTCATAGGTGAATCCTTCCAGTCACGTTCTCTGCGTGATGTAAGTTTTGACTTACTGATAAACTGTCAATTAACGTGGACATATTCGAGGGTCGAGTCAACCTGAGACCAAAGTGGGATGTCCGCATGCTGAAGCGCACGGCTTCGAACAGAACGATCGTCATCGGTGCAGGGATTGGCGGCTTGGCGGCCGCGTTGCGTCTGGCACATGCCGGGCAGGACGTGATCGTCCTGGATCGCGCCGGGGGTCCAGGGGGCAAGCTGCGCACGCTGCCCAGTGTTGCAGGCCCCGTCGATGCGGGGCCCACCGTCTTCACGATGAAGCCGCTTTTTGACCGGCTGTTCTGCGAAGTGGGCGAGCGCCTGGAAGATCACATCGAGGCGATTGCCGAGCCTGTTCTGGCCCGCCATTGGTGGCCGGATTCCGGCCCGCTAGATCTCTACGCCGATCCCGAACGTTCGGCCGAGGCGATCCGCGCTTTCTCGGGCGCCAAGTCCGAAGCAGAATTCCGCAGGTTCTCCGCGACGGCGAAACGCCTGTTCAAGGCCTTCGAGGCGCCGATCATGCATGCACCTCAGCCCAACCTGGGCGCGGTGACACGGCGCGTGCTAACCGCGCCCGGATTGATGGGCGCGCTTGCGCCGCACAAATCGATGTGGCGCTGGCTGCGGGGACAGTTCTCGGACCCGCGTCTGGTGCAGTTGTTCGGGCGGTATGCGACCTATGTCGGCGGCTCGCCATTCGACAGCCCTGCCCTGCTGGCGCTGATCTGGCATGCCGAGGCATCGGGTGTTTGGCGGATCAAGGGCGGCATGCACCGACTAGCCACCGCCCTGGAGGGTCTGGCCGAAAGCCGGGGCGCCCGTTTCCAGTACGGCGCGCATGTCACCAAGATCGCGACCAACGGGCCGCAATCGTTCCGGGTGCTGCTGGCAACCGGGGAAGAGCTGCTGACAGATAACGTCGTCTTCAACGGTGACCCTGCCGCCCTGGCCGCGGGTATGTTGGGAGAGGATGTCACCCGGGCCGTGCGGACCGAGGGCGTCGCCCCGCGGGCGCTCTCCGCCTTTGTCTGGAGCTTTGCCGCCGAACCGCAAGGCCTGGATCTGACCCACCACAACGTCTTCTTCAATCACCACTATCGCCGCGAGTTCGCGGCCATCGACGCCAGCCGCATGCCCGTGGACGCCACGCTTTACGTTTGTGCCCAGGACCGCGGCGCAGGTCTGACGCCCAACGGCCCAGAGCGTTTCGAGATCATCATGAATGGCGCCGCCGCACCGGCCGACGATGCCCAACTTGCGGCCAAACCTGCGGAGGAAAGACACTCATGCCGCCTGCTGACATTCCAGACATTGGAGCGCGCCGGTCTGGTGTTCTCGCCACGCCCAGACATCTCGGCGCTGACGACACCCGCGGACTTCGCCAACCTGTTTCCCGGTTCGGACGGTTCCCTATACGGGCGGAGCCCGCACGGGATGATGGCCAGTTTCAAGCGCCCGGTGGTGCGAACGACGCTGCCCGGTCTCTACCTGGCGGGGGGCGGGGTGCACCCGGGCCCGGGCCTGCCAATGGCGATGAGCTCCGGCCGGCACGCGGCCGCGGCGATCTTGACGGACCATGCTTCGACGTCTCGGTCCCCTCGGACGGATACGCGTGGTGGTATGTCGACGGACTCTCGGATGACGGACGCTATGGCGTCTCGGTCATTGCCTTCATAGGATCGGTCTTCTCGCCCTGGTATCGTTGGTACGGACGCCGTCGCCCCCACAATCATGTCTGCATCAACGTGGCCCTTTATGGGCCCGGTGGGCGTTTCACGATGACCGAACGGGGCGAAGGCGCCCTCAGCCAATCGGCGACGCGCTTCCAGGTCGGACCGTCCTCACTGGAATGGCGCGGCGGCGAACTAATCATCGATGTTGATGAGATCTCGAACCCCATCATCTCGCGCATCAAAGGCCAGATCCGATTGAAGCCTGCAGCGTTGACTGAGGTGGAGTTGCCGCTGACGCCGCAAGGCAGCCATGTCTGGCGCCCCTTTGCCCCGACGGCAAAGATCGAGGTTGATCTGAACCGTGGCTGGCAGTGGAACGGGCACGGATATCTGGACGCGAACTTCGGCACCCGCGCGTTGGAGGATGACTTCAGCTATTGGACATGGGGCCGCTTCCCCGTCCAAGATGGCACCTCGGCCTTCTACGATGCGGCCCGTCGGGACGGCACCGACCTGTCGGTGGCGGCGCGGTTCGGCGACGATGGCTCTGCCGAAATTGTCCAGGACGCGCCGCCCAAAACCCGTTTTGCGCGCAACTATTGGCTGGTTCGACGCGAGACGCGGGCCGACCCCGGATATCGCCCGCGCGAGGTGGTGCCGATGCTGCATGCGCCCTTCTACGCGCGCGCTGCGGTCAAGACGCAGATCGACGGCGTTGAGACAGTAGGTGTGCACGAGGCCCTGGACCTGAACCGCTTTGCGTCGCCGTTCCTGAAGCCGATGCTGGCCGTTCGTGTGCCCCGAGTGCCAGATTGGGCGGCCCTGGCGCGCAAGCGCTAAAGCCGCCCGGTCCGTGATCGCTTAGAACGGCTGAACGAAGGTCAGCCTGAACGTCCGCCCGCGGCCATTATCGTTCGACAGGTGCGGCTGGTAGGTCTTGTCGAAAACGTTCTCGATGCTCAAGCGCACCTGAGTGCCCTTCAACGGACCGGTTTCATTTGGTTCCCAGCTGGCAAACAGATCCATGATCCCGTAGCCGGGCGTATCCTGAGATGTGACCGGAAGGTCATCTTGAGTTCGTGCAAAGACACCACGCGCGCCGATGGTGATACCATCCTGTAGGAAGCGCCGCCCCACTGTCACCGACACCTGGTCAGCCGGAATCGATGTAAGTGGCGTACCGGTGGTCTCGTTTTCCCCTCGGATGGCCGTCGCGGCCACGCGGGCAAAGTATTCCCCGGTGTCGTACCCTGCCTCGAACTCAACGCCCTGGATCAAGGCTTGGTTCACGTTGAAGTATGGATCGGCTTGTGTCGCCCGATCGATTAGATTTTCAACATCGTTTCGGAAGAAGGTAAGCTTTGCGACGAGCGCATCGCCATCGACAATTACGGATTCCGACGAGTACGAGACGCCCACATCGAAGTTCAGGGCCGATTCAGGTTCCAGCAGCAAGTTGCCGCTGTTTCCATCGAAGACTTCGTCCAAAACCGGCAGGCGTTCCGTGTAGGCAACCGAGGCGAAGATGTTAATCTCGTCGGTAATCTCCTGCAGCACGGCGAGCTTCGGCGAAATCGCGGTGTTCGATACCGATTGGCTGAAGCTTGTGTTCAGGCCATCCGGTTCCAATTCCGAGTACTCATAGCGCAGGCCGGGGATCAGCGTCAGGCCAAACGGGAAAAGGACCTCGGCCTGGGCGTAACCGGCGATCTTGAAATCAGTACCGCCCGGCTGGAACGCGATGAATCCGTTCGGCGATAGGAAGAAGGGCTCCGCCTCACCAACCCGGGTTTGCTCACTGACTTGGGCACCGACCGTAAGGAACGCCAGGATGTCGTCTTCCGAGCCAAACGTGAAGGTGTTTTCGATCCGGCCCTGCCATGTCTCGTACGAATAGTCCGAGTCCTGGAAGAGTGTGCTGGGGATCATCAGTGGGTTGGTCGCATTCCGCTGCGAAACCTCGGTGTTCGAGTAGGACACCGTCGCCTCGAGGTCGATCAGATCATTGTCTGGTTGGTAGGTGTAGTTCAGGATCGCGGTCTGGTCGGTTACTTCACGATCGACGTCACCAAAAGCAGCACTTGTGCTGGTTTGCTCGTACTCGCCGCCGCTCTCTTCGGTCGTCCAGTGCTGGTAGGATGCTTCAATCCGGTGCTCGTTATCGCTGCCGAAGTCTATCCCCAGTTTGATCAGACCAGACGGGGCGTCGAAAGACGAACCAGCCAACTCCGCACCCGCGCCGTCCTCGATACTTCCGTACCGGCGGTAGTTCAGCGCAGCCAACAGCTCGATGTTCTCGACGGGACGCGCAGCAAAGATCCCGCCGACCAGATAACCTGCGCCGTTGGACGAACCTTCCAGCTTCAGGCGTCCGGCAAAGCGGTCACCGGCTTCCAAGAAATCGGATGCGTCCTTGGTCTCAAGCGTGATCACACCGGCCAACGCACCCGAGCCATAAAGGGTCGATGACGCCGGGCCGCGTAGCACTTCAATCCGCTTGAACAGCTCAGGGTCCGTGAACAGCGCGCCCAGGCGGTACTGCTGATAGAACTTTGTGGCACCGTCGATTTGGATGATGATGCGCCGCTCATCGCCCCCGTCGAAGCTGTCACCACCGAAACCACGGATGTTGAAGCGCTCACCCAGGACCCGCTCGGTCCCCGTCGCTGTGACGCCCGGCAGGTCTTCGAACAGATCGCCGACGGTCGTTGGTTGTTCGCGGTCCAGATCTTCCTGCGTGACTACAGACACAGATTGTGGCGTGTCACTCTGCACTTTTTCCTGACCGGCAGAAATGACGATGGTGTCGAGGACGATGCCCTCCGGGCTCTCCTCCCCGTTGGTTTGCGCATGAGCATTCGCACTTACGACTGCCAACAAGCTAGCCGAACTCAGCAGGCGTACGCCTGCTTTCCCTAGTCTGAACATGAGGGCCCCCGCTCTCAGCGATTTGCAAGATGAGCGTGGCGGCCGATACGATGTGAGGTAGCTGCGCTTCGTTATGAGCTAGCCAGCGATTACAGAGATGTCAAATTTTGCCTTTGCGACACCTTTCCGCGAAGTGGAATAAGCGGGCGTCAGGCCTTTGCCGGATCGAACGGCTGGACGTCCGGGTTGAGACGCCAAACAGCAACGTTCAGCGCCGCCGCGACTGTGCACCAAACCACATACGGAATGAGCAATAGGCCCGCGAGCGTATCTAATGACAAGAAGGCAACCGCAGTCGCCGCCACCGCCGCCCACAGCGCAATGACAACGGGAATAGCCCCCTTGATGCGGCGTAATCCAAAGAAAATCGGCGTCCACAGAGTGTTCAGGGCGATCTGGAGGGACCACAAAGCCATGGCCTGTCCACTGCCTTCGAGAGGGGCAACGATCCCTGCTGCCAAGGACATCCCGACGTAAAGCAGCATCCACGCCACGGGAAACAGCCAATTGGGCGGCGTCCACGTCGGCTTCGCCAAGCGCTCGTACCACGGACCCGGCGGGAACACGGCCCCGGTGGTGCCCGCCGCAAAGCAAGCAGCCAGACAAATCCCGAAAACGATCCAGTCTATTTCAGGTATCATGTGGCGTTCGGGTCCGCCTGCCAACTGCCGACGGCAGACCGTGCGCGATCCTGCGCTTTGTTGCGCCGCTCAAGATCACGCTCCTTCAAGGTCGCAAAGACCGAAACCAGCGTGCCCAGTTTCCCATCCCCCCAGGACTGATCGGCTGCCGGCTCTGCGCAGGCCGCGTCGATCAAGAAGGCCGTCTCGTCCAGAGGGTCGGCATGGATCACTGCTGATCTGGGCATAACGCTGCCGGTGACAGCCTGCCCCAAAGACAGGATCATCAGACCGATCTTTTCCGTCAGCCCCGTGTGAGCGCGTCGAGTGATCGAGTCATATCCAGCACCGCGGATGTGCTTACCGATGCCGGCATAAATGTTGCGCGCGGCGTAGATTCCAGGACGGCAATCTGCGGGCAACGCGGCGATCCCCGCCTCGGCCCTATTGTACAGGCGGTCCGACTCCTTCAGCAGCCGCTTCGCCATGTCTGCCACTTCCGGGCGGTGTTCCGGCTTAGAAAGGAAGTCGTCAGGGTCTAGATCCGCATCGTAGAACCAATCCAATGGCAGGTAGATGCGGCCTTCTTGAGCGTCCTCGCCAATGTCGCGCGCTATGTTGGTGAGTTGCATCGCAACGCCCAAATCACATGCGCGCGCCAACGCATCGCGATCCCGCACACCCATCAACACGGCCATCATCACACCGACCGCCGACGCCACCCGTGCGGAGTATGCGCGCACATCAGACAGCGAGCGATACCGGCAGCCGCGGGCATCCCAGTCCAACCCTTCGATGAGCGCATCCGGCAGCGCACGCGGCATGTCGAACGAGACAACCATTTCAGTAAACGCCCGCTCGACCGGGTCGTCCAGCGGTTCGCCGCGATAAGCGCGGTCCAGCCGCGCACGAAGCTGTACGACAGCCGCCGCCTTCTCTGACTGAAGGTCAACCGCATCATCGGCTAATCGGCAAAAAGCGTAGAGGGCCAAGGACGCATCTCGAACCCGTGTTGGCAGCAGTTTCGACGCTGCATAAAAGGACTTCGACCCATGCTTGATGGCTTCGCGACAATAAGCGAGATCGGCAGCCGACGTCATCTGACGGCCTCTGGGCTGGGCACGAGTTGTGCCAAAACTTCTGCCGAAGCGACCACGCCCGGCAAGCCCGCGCCAGGATGCGTACCAGCGCCTGCCAACCACAGCCCTGGGATCTCTTCAGAGACATTGTGCGGACGGAACCATGCCGACTGCAAGATCCGTGGCTCAATTGAAAAACCGCAACCATGCGGGCTGAGGTATCGATCGCGGAAGTCTTCTGGCGTGAACACTCTGCTCGCAGTGACCCGGGCCCCTATTCCAGGCATGGACTGTTCCAGCATGGCCAAGACCTTCTGACGATACGGTTCAGCCTGAGCCGACCAGTCAACCTTGGTGTCGAATCCGAGATGTGGCACCGGGGACAATGCGTAAAACGTGTCGTCACCATCGGGCGCGCAAGTGGGATCGGTAACTGACGGGCGGTGGACATACAGGCTCATGTCATCGGCCAAGTGACCGCGGATGAAGATGTCACGGACCAATTCCCGGTAGCGGGGACCATTGAGAATCGTGTGGTGGCCGACGTCGGGCCACATGTTGCGGGTCCCTTTGGTGCCGAAGTACCAGACGAACAGTCCCATCGACCAGCGCGTGCGATCCAGACGCTCTTGGGTCCAACGCTTTTTCGGCCAGTTACGCAGCAGCCGCGTGTAGGTATGGCCCGCGTCAGCGTTTGACACGACCACCGGCGCAGACATCACAGTTCCATCCGCCAAGCGCACGCCCGTGACCCTGACGCCGTCGGTGACGATCTCGTCGACATCCGTGTTCAAGTGCACCTGGCCGCCCAAGCGCACCACAACGTCCGCCATGGCGCGCGCCACGGCAGCAGCGCCGCCAATCGCATAATGGACCCCAAAGGCCTTCTCGAGATAGCTGACCAAGATGTACATCGAGGTCACATGGAAGGGATTACCGCCAATGAAGAGCGGATGGAATGACAGGGCCATCCGCAGACGCTCGTCCCGAACACGTCTTGCCGCATGTGCGTAGACGGAGCGATCCGCCCGAAGCCAGGCGAAGGTTGGCAGGACCTTTATCAGCTCCCAAAGCTCGTGCATTGACCGCCGCCCCAGGCCTTCGAAGCCAAAGGTGTAGCGCCGTTCGCTGTCGCGCATGAAACGGTCGTATCCGGCCAGATCAGCAGGCGACAGCCGCTCCACTTCTTCCCGCATCGCCTTGGCATCGGAACGCGCAGCCAGTTTTGACCCATCGGGCCAACGGATTTCGTAAAACGGATCCAGAGACCTGAGATCAACGTCCGTATCGAAGTCCTGGCCACAAGCGGCCCAAAGCTCGCGAAAGACCTGGGGCGCCGTGACGATGGTGGGACCCAAGTCAAAGCGGTGACCCTCGACATGCAGGGCGGAACCCCGCCCGCCGGGGCAGTCCAAACGATCCAACACATCTACCCGGTAGCCTTTGGCTGCGAGGCGCATGGCGGACGCTAATCCACCAAAGCCTGCCCCGATGACAATCGCCCGAGGGCGCCCGTCTGGACGTTCGTCGAGGACAATGCGCGAGTCGACACGTGTCAGCATGTCACGACGGTATCAGTGTCTATTCAGATTGACAATTCCCGTCTTGCCACGCCTAATCAGCCCACGAACAAGCGCGACCCTAAGGGCTATGGAACGCAGTCAGGCCGTCAGTCTCAGTTTCTTTCGCTTCTCCCACAGCGGAAAGTTGTGGGCATTCGTACAAATGGGCCTGTCTCGGGCAGCCTTGGCTACGTGCCCGGGAATCGGCTTTTGGAAACTTTGTGGTTCCGGCACCGGAGAGGGCTTTACCCCCCTGCCGAACACTGCCGTTTACGCAATCCTTGCCACGTGGCCCGATGAAGAGACCGCCAGGCGGCAGACATGGGATGCGCCGGTCTATCGGCGTTACCGACAACACGCCGCGGAAAGCTGGACGGTCTTTCTGTCACCAACGTCGTCGCGGGGGAAATGGTCAGGCCATGAGCCCTTTGCTCCATCCGAAGCAACGGCGCACGGACCTGTCGCAGCCCTGACACGAGCAACGATCAAAAAGAAAATCCTCACCAAGTTCTGGGGCCACGTGCCGTCGATTTCTGAAGCGATCGGACAAGATCCGAACGTGGCCTTCAAGATCGGCATCGGTGAGGTGCCGTGGTTGCACCAGGTAACATTCTCCATCTGGCCAGACACTAAAAGCATGGCGAACTTTGCCCGCGCGGACGGCCCTCATGCACGCGCCATTAGGGCAGTTCGAGAGGGCCATTGGTTCAAGGAAGAACTATACGCTCGCTTCCAGATCCTAGGCGCAAGAGGAACCTGGGAAGGCTGCAGCCCTTTACAAGCACTTGAACCACAGGCCCTGGCGTCATGACACAGCCATTTCCGTTCACGGCAATCGTCGGCCAAGATGAGATGAAGAGTTCAATTCTCCTGGCGGCCGTCGACCCCTCTATCGGTGGGGTTCTGGTGTTTGGCGATCGTGGGACCGGTAAGTCGACGGCGGTGCGGGCGTTGGCAGCGCTGTTGCCGCCGATCGAGGTGCGGCCAGACTGCGCTTACAACTCGCGTCCGGGCGAGGCTGTACCCGGGCGCGCAGCCGGCGCCCCGGAAGACCCAACGATTGAAATTCCGACACCTGTCGTGGATCTACCTTTGGGGGCAACGGAGGATCGTGTCGTCGGCGCCCTGGACCTTGAACGCGCCCTGGCTGGCGGTGAAAAGGTCTTTGAGCCCGGCCTGTTGGCTCGTGCTAATCGAGGCTTTCTCTACATCGACGAAGTTAATCTGCTGGAGGATCATCTGGTCGACCTCCTGCTGGACGTGGCAGCGTCCGGCGAAAACGTCGTGGAGCGAGAAGGTCTGTCGATCCGCCATCCAGCCAGGTTCGTGTTGGTAGGTTCCGGCAACCCCGAAGAAGGTGAATTACGGCCTCAATTGTTGGACCGTTTCGGGCTATCGGTCGAAGTGGGCTCACCAAAAGATATCGAAGATCGCGTCGAAGTGATCCGTCGGCGTGACGACTATGACCGTGCGCCAGAGCGCTTCCTCAGAAAATGGGCAGCAAAAGAACGCGCGGTGCGGCGTAGCTTGCTTGCTGCACAGAAGAGCGTGAAACGTGTCGCGACACCCGACGCGATCATCGAAACCGCAGCCAGGCTTTGCGCAGCCGTTGGCTCCGACGGTTTGCGCGGCGAACTTACGCTAATCCGCGCAGCCCGAGCCGCTGCAGCGCTTGATCGCGCCAGAACGGTGCGCCAAGCGCATTTGCGCCGGGTCGCAATTCCGGCGCTGCGCCATCGCCTCAGGCGTGATCCGCTGGACGAGACCGGCTCGGCCGTGCGCATTGCCCGTGCCATCGACGAAGTGTTGGGGCCGGAGGCGTTGAAGGCCGCCGCCGAGTGACTGCTGTCGCCTGGCACAGGGCAGCGCGCGCTGCTGCCATCCTCGCCGTCGATCCGGCCGGCTTGGGTGGTGTTGTGCTGCAGGCCCGCGCTGGCCCGGCACGGGAGGCGTGGCTTGCGCTGTTGAACGCCTATCTGCCCGCACCGCCGCGACGTCTGCCACCAGAAATTGCCGACGACAGGTTGTTGGGTGGTCTGGATCTGACTGCCACCCTACAAGCAGGACGACCGGTTGGCGCAACTGGCTTGCTGGTCGAGGCTGACGGCGGGGTCATCGTAGTGCCGATGGCCGAGCGGATGAGTGCCGGCTTGGCGGGCAGACTGGCGGCGGTATTGGACACCGGCCGGGTGCGGGCAGAACGTGCGGGGCAACGCATCGACAGCGCTTCGCGCGTCGGCCTGGTTCTGCTTGACGAGGCCGCCGAGCCCGACGAGGGCGCGCAGGCAGCGCTGACAGAGCGTCTTGCGCTCCATGTCCGGTTAGATGATTTGGCCATGGCCGATCTGAGCCCGCCCGCCTCAACAGACATCGAACAAGCGCGCGAGCGTCTGGCGTCAGTGCGGGTTCCCCGACACGCCGCCAAGGTGCTGACGGCAAGCGCCGCCATGCTTGGAGTGTCGTCGATGCGAGCACCGCTGCTGGCGTTGCGGGCAGCGCGGGTCATCGCGGCGCTGTCGGGGCGGCGCATGGTCCGCGACACCGACTTGGAGGAAGCCGCCGTCATGGTCCTGGCACCGCGGGCCACTCGGATGCCCGCTGAGGACGGGCAGGAAGATGCGCAGCCGCCACCACCACCAGAGCCACAAGACGACACGCCATCCGACAACACATCCACGCGATCTGACGCGCCACTAGAGGACAGGGTCCTGGAAGCAGCGCGCGCCATCCTACCAGAGTTGGGCCTGGATGACGGCGGCAAGTCGCGCGCCAGAGGGGCAGACAGCGGGTCAGGCGCCGTGCAGCACGCCGACCATGGCCGTCCCGCCGGGTCTGCGAAGGCGAAACCTGATGGACGTGCGCGGCTCGATGTTTTGGCAACCCTGCGCGAGGCCGCGCCTTGGCAAACACTCCGACGGCGGGAAATGCCGGGGCGGCAAGGCTTGATCGTCAAGTCAGAGGATTTTCGCGCGCGCCGCTTCTTCCGGCCCGCCGAAAGCGTCGTGATCTTTCTGGTGGATGCGTCCGGGTCGGCGGCAGCAGCACGATTGGCCGAAGCAAAGGGCGCGGTCGAGCTGATGTTGTCCGAGGCGTATCGCCGACGCGAGAAGGTGGCGCTGATTGCATTTCGCGGCAGTTCAGCCGATTTGATCTTGCCGCCGACACGCTCGTTGCTGGCGGCCAAGCGGCAATTGGCTGTGCTGCCTGGCGGCGGCGGAACGCCGCTTGCAGCGGCGCTGATTGACGGGCGCCACCTTGCCATACAGCTGCGCCGCCGGGGGGCGACGCCTTACATGGTGCTGCTGACGGATGGCCGCGGCAACATTGCTTTGGACGGCACCCCGGGCCGACAGCAAGCGCTGATCGACACGCAGGCTGCCGCCAAGGCGTGGGCCTACGAAGGACTGACAACGGTCCTGATCGACACGGCCAACCGGCCCCAACCGGCCGCGGCGGAACTGGCGAGCGCGCTGGGCGCCCGATATCTCCCGTTGCCCCGGGCAGACGCCAAACTGATCAGCCAAGCCGCCCGCGCCACGGGCACATGAGCAAGCCCCCGCTTTCCTGGCAACGTGATGGCCGTGACTGGCCAAATCGCTCTGCGTCGGTGTTTCATCGGGCGGGCGGCGTTGCGTGGCATGTGCAGCGCATGGGCCGCGGTCCCGTTTTGCTACTGCTCCATGGGGTGGGCGGTGCAACCCACAGCTGGCGTGGTCTGATGCCCAGCCTTGCCAAAAACTGGGATGTCATCGCTGCCGACTTGCCTGGGCACGGCTTCACCACATCGCCCGCGGGGAGCAACACACTGCCGGGGATGGCACACGCTGTCGCCGCATTGTTGGACGTGATTGACGCACAGCCCGACTGCATTGTCGGGCATTCCGCTGGTGCCGCCATTGCAATTCAGATGGCGCTGGATGGCTTGGCGCGACCCCGGCTGCTCATCGGGCTGAATGCTGCGCTGATGCCGTTCAAGGGGCCGGCATCCACCGTGTTTCCGTTGATCGCGAAGACGATCGCGCTCAATCCAGCGACCCCCTGGCTATTCTCCGGTCTGGCAGGGTGGCGGTTTCAGGCGCGCCGTCTGATCGCCACTACGGGGTCGCAATTGGACCAAGAGGGCTTGGACCTTTACGCAAAACTCTTTGGCCGTCCCAGCCACGTCGCCGGCGCCCTGACCATGATGGCATCGTGGGAGTTGGAGCCGATGCTGGCCAGGCTGCCCCAGCTTTCGATCCCAACGCACTTGCTGACAGGCACCAACGATCGAACGATCGACCCGCGCGAAGCGAAGGAACTCGCCGGGCGACACCCGTTGGTCACCCATCAGGAGATACAAGGGTTTGGTCATCTGATGCACGAGGAAGCACCAGATCAGATCGCGCGAAACATCTCGCAGTGGGCGGAAGCGGCCTGGGGAATCAGTGCTCGGCGCGTGATGACAGCAGGCCAAACCGGCGCAGCTTCACGTAGAGGCTTTGTCGGCTAAGACCCAACATCTCGGCGGCGGATGCCCGGTTGTTGCCGGTCTTCTGAAGTGCGGCTTCGATGCACATCTTCTCGATCTCCTCGGTCGAGGCGCGCACGAGCTCCTTTAACGGCACGGTACCGACGAGATTCATCATATGGTCGGCCGCTTCACCGTTACCGCCATTCTTTCGCGACGGCACCTGGTCGTATCGCGAAATGTCCCGCATCACAAAGCCGACCACCTTGTTATCTTCATCGGCGAGAGATGCCACGGAGATCTCGACAGGTGTTTCAGACCCAAATGCCCCGACGATTACCGAGGAGAATGCGCGCAACTGCCCATGCTGGATCGCGTTGTCGATGATGATATCCAGATCCACGCCGGGCCGGGACATGAACTCGGCAAGCGAGCGCCCGCGCATCTGGCCAGCCAGCGCGGTTTCCGCCATTCCTAGAAAAGCCTCGTTGCACCAAAGCACCGATCCTTCGACATTTGTCATCACCACCGCATCGGGTATGCGACCGACCATTCCGAGAAGGATATCCTCGATCGCGAGTTCCCCTTCTACAGGGCCTTCGCCACGTGACAGTCTGCACAAAAGCATCATAGCGTCTGCCGCGCGAAAAACGGTCAGACGGCACTCGACTGGCTGACCCGCTTCGTCCGCGCGGCCGACGATGACTTCGGCCTGCCCTGCAGAAAGAACACGCTCGATCGCATCTTCAAACTTTGGTCGGCTCTCGACAGCGAAGACTGACGCCAGTCCTTGTCCCGGCAACTCGGCCGCATCGATACCCAACAATCGTCCAGCAGCGCCATTTGCTTCCTGAATGCGACGCGTCCTTCCGTCGGCAATTAGCAAGGGTTCGTTCGAGGTCTGGAAAAGCACCCGATAACGGGTCTGCAATTGCCGCAGCCTTGCGTAGTCTTCATCCAAAGCGCGCTGGGCCGCAACCAACCTGGACTGTAGCATTGACACGGCGCGAAGTTCGCGCCCCACGAAAATCACGCCACTTTCAGAAGGCATCGCCTGGTAGCGCACAGGCAGTTCACCGATGCCATCGATTAAGTGATTGATTTCACGCCAGCGTGGCTCCTCACCCGCTAACGCAGCGGCGAGCATTTCTCGCACTTTCGGCCGACTCTCTTCGGTGACAGTGTCTTCAAGGGGAACACCTCGAAAAACGTCCGTATCTACGTCTGCGGTATCTGCAACATTCCAATGAACGTCCTGGATGGACCCTTGGTGGGAACTGACAATTGCGATGTCAGCTACCGTTGCCACCAGCGGCAGCAATTCGTTCGCTAATTTCGTGTTAGCGGCAGCACTATGTGCGCGATTAGGCGGGGCCCCGTCAGAATGCGGCATATCGGTCCCGCACAACACCGGCCGAACGCCCGTCCAATGAATAACTAGCCGGGAAATGGATCATGTTATCCCACCCCAACATCTTCATCTCTTCTGACCAACTTTTTCAGTAGAACTGCATCGGACGCTACGTCGCTAACCACACTGTCTACCCCCATACGCTCAACCAAAAATGGTTCTTGGCTAGTTAGCTGGCCGCCAACACATATCAACGATTTTGGAATGCTGGTTCGCAACGCGGCAACGACGCGAGCCAACG
The DNA here is from genome assembly GCA_039026375.1 of Pseudomonadota bacterium. GTDB lineage: Bacteria > Pseudomonadota > Alphaproteobacteria > Rhodobacterales > Rhodobacteraceae > Thermohalobaculum. Next base: position 93,719 of record JBCCML010000007.1, on the reverse strand, counting down.
ACGAAAGCATCCTTCGAGATCCAGCGGAAAGACCAATCAGATCCGGGCCTCGCTCTGCGGCTGCCCGGCACAAACCTTCCGTGCCGCAATGGTCCAGCACTTCAACGTCCCAACCTGCGCGTCGGAAGTAATCCGCGGCCATGCACAAACCAAAACGGTGTTCCTCGCCAGGGACCACGGCGAATAGTGCGGACGGTTTAGAGACGCGGGCAGAATCAAAAGCGTCAAAGCTCTGCCCGTACCTGCGCAAGAGCGCCTGCAGCTTTCCCATGCCTAATGTGACGTCTAAGAACGACGCGCGGTCATCACACCATCTCTGCCCCAGTTCTGCTGCAGCTCCTCGAAAAACCTCGTCGTAAATCGAGTCTGGCGAGGTTTCGCCGTTCGCTAAGGTAGTCCCAATGTCAGCAGGGATTGTGTCTGACCGACCCACCAAGTAATCGCAAAATTGTTCGATCAGCTGTGCTAGATCCGCTTCGCGTCTTGGCAGCGCAACGGTCTCACCACGAGCGGCGACACGAGTAAGGGCGTCGACCGCGACTGTTCGAGCAGCAGATCCAGGAAGCGAAACGCCGATCCCACGATTTCCTAATCGTGCAACTCTGTCGGCTTCGATACGCGTCGACCGGTACTGGCCGTGGGGAACATCCACTCTCAGGCCCTCGGTGAGCAATCTATTGGGGTCGCCGTCGCCATTGCGACCAAGCGCGCGCAGATCATCTGGCACCGCAAGTACACACAACCATGGATTCGCGTCTGCGTCAATTTTAACTGACATTTTCGCTTGAATTTCGCGGCGACTTTGCTCTGAGAACGCCATTTTGCGCTCAGAGGGCTTTGGAGCAAGCGCTAACGGCAAGATGTCCACCCCCATATACGTAAACATAACTTGACACATTTCGACGGGGCGCACTAACTTCGGGTCAGGGAATTCTCCTCGGAGGGAGACTGCATGGCAGGGCAGGCGACCCATAAGCGCCGCTCTGGCTCGCTCTATACGCAAGAGCAACGCCAGCGTCGCGACAACAGTAAGTGGACCCTGGTGCAGGGGATTCTCGCGCCGGTTCAGTTCGTTGTCTTTCTGGTATCGCTGATCCTGGTCGTCCGGTACCTGGCTACGGGCGAGGGGCTGTGGTGGGCCACGCTCTCAATCGTCGTGAAAACCGCATGCCTCTACGCCATCATGGTGACCGGCGCGATCTGGGAAAAAGTTGTTTTTGGTCAGTACCTTCTGGCTGAACCATTCTTCTGGGAAGATGTCTTTTCGTTCGGCGTGATCGCGCTGCATACGGCGTACCTTTGGGCCTTGCTTTCTGGCGCGGTCGGCCCTGAAGGGCAGATGATGATCGCACTGGCCGCTTATGCCGCCTACGTCGTCAACGCCGCTCAGTTCCTGCTGAAACTTCGCGCAGCCCGGCTGGAGGCACCCGCATGAACGAGCGTTTTGATATCGGGCCGGGGGGTGGCTGCGCAGCAACGCCAATCCTGAAAGAGCGCGGCCAGCGTGAGGTCTTCTGCGGCCTGACGGGAATCATCTGGCTACATCGCAAGATCCAGGATGCCTTCTTTCTGGTCGTCGGATCCCGAACATGCGCCCACCTGCTGCAATCGGCGGCTGGGGTCATGATCTTTGCCGAACCGCGATTCGGCACCGCGATCATGGAAGAAAAGGACCTTGCCGGTCTTGCCGACGCCAATGAGGAGCTTGACCGCGAGGTTGCCCGTTTGTTGGAGCGCCGACCCGACATCCGGCAACTGTTCCTGGTCGGCTCCTGCCCCTCCGAAGTGATCAAGCTGGATCTGTCACGCGCCGCCGAGCGGTTGAGCGAGATCCACGCCCCGCATGTCCGCGTCCTCAATTACTCGGGCAGCGGGATCGAGACGACCTTTACCGAAGGCGAAGACGCCTGCCTGGCGACGATGGTCCCTGTCCTTGCGCCGTCGGATAGTGAGCAACTGCTACTGGTGGGCACCCTACCGGATGTGGTCGAGGACCAGTTCCTGCGCCTGTTCCAGGAAATGGGGCTCACGAACGTTGCGACCCTGCCCGCGCGGCGGACCGAGGTTGAGCCAACGATCGGGCCAGGCACCAAATACATCCTGGCACAGCCTTTCCTGAACGAAACTGCCAGCGCGCTGGACCGCCGCGGTGCTCAGCGGATTGCAGCGCCCTTCCCGTTTGGCGCCGAAGGGACGACGGCGTGGTTGAGGGCGATCGCGCGCGCGTTCAAAGTGGACGACATCACCTTTCACCGCGTCATCGGCCCGCCGCGGGCGCGCGCCGAAGCCGCCATCGCCCGGGTCGCAGAAGCGTTGCAGGGTCGGTCGATCTTTTTCTTCCCCGACAGCCAGTTGGAAATCCCGCTTGCGCGTTTCCTGACGCGCGAATGCGGCATGATCCCGCTGGAAGTGGGTGCACCCTACATCCACGGCGACATCATGAAGCCGGACCTCGCTCTGCTGCCGGAAGGCCCCGTGATCTCGGAAGGCCAGGATGTCGACCGGCAGCTGGACCGCTGCCGCACCCAGCGTCCCGATCTCACCGTCTGTGGATTGGGGCTGGCCAACCCCCTGGAGGCAGAGGGCCTGCGAACCAAATGGGCGATCGAATTGGTCTTCTCTCCGGTGCACGGCTACGAACAAGCCGCTGATCTGGCGGAGCTGTTCGCACGCCCTCTCCGCCGCATGGAAAGGCTTGCGATATGAAGCTGGCAGTCTGGACCTATGAAGGCCCGCCCCATGTGGGCGCCATGCGCGTCGCGACCGGCATGAAGGGCTTGCACTACGTTTTGCATGCACCGCAGGGCGACACCTACGCTGATCTGTTGTTCACGATGATCGAGCGTCGCGACCATCGCCCGCCCGTCACCTATACGACGTTTCAAGCACGTGACTTGGGCGAAGACACAGCGACGATTTTCAAGGAGACCTGCCGCGAGGCCTATGAGCGCTTCCAACCGCAGGCGTTGATCGTTGGCGCGTCTTGCACAGCAGAATTGATCCAGGATGACCCGGGCGGCCTGGCCGAAGCCCTGGAGTTACCCGTTCCGGTCGTCCCGCTGGAACTGCCCTCCTATCAGCGGAAGGAAAGCTGGGGGGCGGCCGAGACATTCTATCAGTTGGTGCGCACGCTTTCCTCGCCGTCTGAGCGCAGCGAGCGGGTCTCCTGCAACATTCTCGGACCGACGGCGCTGGGCTTCCGCCACCGGGACGACGTGGTCGAGATCCAGCGCTTGCTTGCAGGCTTGGGCGTTGAGACCAACGTTGTGGCGCCGCTGGGCGCCTCGCCTAGCGATCTGATTAATCTGCCGACCGCACATTTCAACGTGATGCTTTATCCTGAGACGGCAGAGCTTGCCTGCCGGTGGCTCGAAAAGAACTACGATCAGCCCTATACCAAGACGATCCCGATCGGTGCAGGTGCAACGCGCGAGTTCGTCGAGGAGGTCTCGACGATTTTGGGCCGTGCGGTGCTGACGGATGAGACCGCTTTGCGCATGCCCTGGTGGACGCGATCGGTCGACTCGACCTACCTGACGGGCAAACGCGTCTTCGTTTTCGGCGATGCCACGCATGCCGTGGCAATGGCGCGCGTCGCGGCCGAAGAAATGGGCTTCGAAGTCGTCGGACTGGGCTGCTACAATCGGGAATTCGCGCGGGATGTGCGCAGCGCCGCCAAGCAGTACGGGCTGACCGCGTTGATTACGGACGACTACCTGGAGGTCGAGGCCGCCATCGCCGAGGCCCAACCAGAGCTGATCCTCGGCACTCAGATGGAACGCCACATTGGCAAGCGTCTGGGGATCCCCTGCGCCGTGATCTCGTCACCCGTTCATGTGCAAGACTTCCCCGCGCGCTACTCGCCCGTGATGGGCTGGGAAGGCGCCAATGTCCTTTTCGACACGCTGATCCATCCGCTGGTGATGGGTTTGGAAGAGCACCTGCTGCACATGTTCCGCGAGGACTTTGAGTTCAACGATCACGCCGGCCCGTCGCACCTGGCGGCGCACACACCGGCTCAGCCTGCGGAACAACAAGCCCCAGAACCCGCCGAGATCGCAGCGGCGAACCTGGGTGATGGGCCCTCATGGGCACCAGAAGCTGAGCAAGAGCTGCGCAAGATCCCCTTCTTCGTGCGCGGCAAAGCGCGGCGCAACACCGAGAAGTTTGCCGCGGAGCAAGGCCGCGAAGTTATCGACGTCGAGACACTATACGATGCTAAAGCGCATTTCGCCCGCTGACACGACACCCGTTCGGGTCGTCATTGTCACGCTCGACAGCCATCTGGCACAGCCAGTGGCGCGGGCGGAAGCGGCGTTGCGCGCCGAAGTGCCGGGACTGTCCATCAGCCTGCACGCGGCAGCCGAATGGGCTTCGGACCCGCAGGCCCTGTTGGACTGCAAGGCCGCGATCGCCGAGGCGAACGTCATCATCGCGACGATGCTGTTCCTTGACGAGCATATCCAGGCGGTGCTGCCAGACTTGCAGGCGCGCCGTGATGCGGCGGACGTGTTTGTCGGCTGCATGGCCGCTGGTGAGGTCATCAAGCTCACCCGGATGGGCCGGTTCAATATGGGCGCGAAGGAGAGTGGGGCGATCGCTCTCCTGAAACGCTTGCGCGGGTCCGGCAAAAAGAAGGTGTCCTCGGGCGCGCATCAAATGCGGATGCTGAAGCGCATTCCAAAGATCCTGAAATGGATACCCGGCACAGCTCAAGACGTGCGCGCGTACTTTCTTGCCATGCAGTACTGGATGGCTGGGTCCGACGATAACATCGCGGCACTGGTTCGGTACCTGTTGGACCGCTATGCCGATGGCGAGCGGGCCGCGTTGCAGGGCAAGCTCAATGCGCCCGCACCCGTCGCCTATCCGGAGACGGGTCTTTATCACCCCCGTCTGCCCGGACGGCGGGTGATAGAGGCAGTTTCTGAGTTGCCCCTGCCGCATGCAGACGCGTTTGCGGAAGAGGCGGCAACCTTTGTACCGCAAGACGGCGACCCCCTATCAACCGACAGCTCGCGCCCGCCAACCGTCGGTGTCCTGCTCATGCGCGCCTATGTCCTGGCAGGCGACACCGCCCATTATGACGGCGTGATCGCGGCCCTCGAGGCAAAGGGCCTGCGCGTCATCCCGGCGTTCGCTGCTGGCCTAGACGCCCGTCCCGCGATTGACGCGTTCTTCAAGGACACCGAAGGAAGTCTGGCGATTGATGCTTTGGTCAGCCTGACTGGCTTCAGCCTGGTCGGCGGCCCCGCTTACAACGACACGCAGGCGGCCGAAGAAGCGCTTGCCGAGTTGAACGTGCCTTACACGGCGGCTCATGCGCTGGAATTCCAGAACCTGGAGGAATGGCGCGAGGGCGGACGCGGCCTGTCGCCGATCGAGGCGACGATGATGGTTGCGATCCCCGAGATCGACGGTGCGACGGGCCCCATCGTCTACGGCGGACGCTCTCGGGTCGAAGGCGACACCCGCGCAATGCGGGTCGAGCCGGAACGCGCCCAGCGTCTGGCGGATCGGGTTACCAAACAGATTGCGCTGCGCCGGACCCCCGCCAGCGACCGCAAGGTGGCCGTCGTTCTCTATGGCTTCCCGCCCAATGCCGGTGCGGTGGGGACTGCAGCGCATTTGAGCGTGTTCGAGTCCTTGTGGCACACGCTGATCGCGATGCGCGCCGAGGGGTATCAGGTCGATGTTCCTGAGACCGTCGACGGGCTGCGGGATGCAATTCTAAAGGGAAATGCCGAACAGTTTGGCCAGCAGGCCAATGTCGCGGCACAAATCCCAGCCGACGATATCGTCCAGCGCGAGCCTCACCTGGACGAAATCGAAGCGGCCTGGGGGCCGGCGCCGGGGAAGGCCCAGTCCGATGGGCGTCATGTCTTTGTCCTGGGCAAACGGCTGGGCAACGTCTTGGTCGCGGTGCAACCGGCATTCGGATACGAGGGCGACCCAATGCGCCTGCTGTTCGAGAAGGGTTTTGCCCCGACGCACGCGTTCAGCGCCTTCTATCGCTACCTTAGAGAAGACTTCGGTGCGCATGTTGCCCTGCATTTCGGAATGCATGGGGCAACAGAATTCATGCCGGGCAAACAGGTGGGCCTGGGGCCGACGTGCTGGCCTGACCGCCTGATGGGGGATCTGCCATCGGTTTATCTCTACGCGATGAACAACCCCTCCGAGGGCGCGTTGGCGAAGCGCCGCGGCAATGCAGTTACCGTCACTCATCTGACACCACCGATTGCCAAAGCGGGCCTTTACAAGGGCCTGATAGACTTACGCGCCAGCCTGGACCGTTGGCGTGGAACGGACCCAAAGGCGGCAGATCGCGCAGATTTGGCAGAGTTGATCCGCGCGCAGGCGCAGGAATTGGACTTCGAGATCGCGGATGGACCGGATGGCATCGACACCCTGTGGCGGGATCTGATCGAGTATGAACAAGCCCTGATACCGCACGGGTTGCACGTCGTCGGTCGCCCAGTCAGCCCGGCCGCACAAGCCGATATCTTGGCAACCATGGCCGAGGCACTGCCCGAGCATGATCTGACCGAAGCGGCGGAACATCTGACCCGGGACACCGAGACCCCCGCCTTGCTGCACGCCCTGCAGGGTGGCTTCGTCCGCCCGGTTCCCGGTGCTGACCTGATCCGCGCGCCCCAAGCCCTGCCGACCGGACGCAACCTGCATGCATTCGACCCGTTTAGGATGCCCTCAGCGTTTGCAATGAGTGACGGCCAGCGCCAGGCAGAGGTCCTGTTGCAGCGCCACTTGGACGAAGGAAACTCGCTGCCAAGATCGGTCGCACTGGTGCTCTGGGGTGCAGACAACCTGAAGACCGAAGGCGGGCCGATTGCTCAAGCGATGGCACTGATGGGCGCGCGCCCCCGCTTTGACAGCTATGGACGTCTCTGCGGAGCAGAGCTCTTGCCACTGGAAAAGCTTGGGCGCCCCAGGATCGATGTCGTGATGACGCTGAGTGGGATCTTCCGCGATCTCCTACCGTTGCAGACCAAGATGCTGGCGGAAGCCGCTTGGCTGGCGGCCACAGCGGACGAGCCGGCAGACCGAAACCACGTCCGGGCAAACACAGAGACGCATGCCGCGGAAAACGACATGGACTTCGAGACTGCGGCCCTGCGGGTGTTCTCGAACGCGGACGGCGCCTACGGATCCAATGTCAATCAACTGGTCGACAGCGGCGCCTGGGGCGACGAGGACGAACTGGCTGACATGTTCCAGAAGCGCAAGTGCTTTGCCTATGGACGCACAGGCGATCCGGCCGCCCAGCCGGAACTGATGCAGGCCGTGCTTTCGAAAGTGGACCTCGCCTACCAGAACCTGGAATCGGTCGAGTTGGGTGTGACAACGATCGACCACTACTTCGACACCCTGGGCGGCATCAGCCGCGCTGTCACGCGCGCCAGCGGCAAAGACGCCCCGGTCTATATCAGCGACCAGACCCGCGGTGACGGCAAGGTCAGGACGCTTTCCGAACAGGTCGCATTGGAGACCCGCACCCGCGCGCTGAACCCAAAATGGTACGAGGGTATGCTGGAGCACGGCCACGAAGGCGTCCGGCAAATCGAGGCGCATGTGACCAACAGCGTCGGATGGTCGGCAACGACCGGCCAAGTCGACCCCTGGGTCTATCAGCGTCTTACCGAGACTTTTGTTCTGGACCCTGAAATGCGCCGCCGCCTGAGCGAGTTGAACCCGCAGGCCAGCGCCCGGATGGCGAACCGCCTGATCGAAGCGCAAGAACGCGCCTACTGGAACCCCGACAACGAAACGCTCGCCGCCCTGCGCGCTGCAGGAGACGAGTTGGAGGACCGGCTGGAGGGCATATTGCCCGACGTAGCCGCCGAGTGAGGAGAGACACATGCCGCCCCTCGACAATAAGACCCTGATGCGCCGCGCCGCCGGTGTGCCCAACATAATGGGCCAGGACGGCGAAGGCTCGGTCCAGGTCCACATGGATCCGACCGCGACGATCGACACCGCCAAGGTGTTCTCAGTTTACGGCAAGGGCGGTATCGGCAAGTCTACGACATCGTCGAACCTGTCAGCAGCCTTCTCGAAGCTGGGTAAGCGCGTCCTGCAGATCGGGTGCGATCCAAAGCACGACTCCACCTTCACGCTCACGAAGTGCCTGGTGCCCACGGTGATCGACACCCTGAAGGAGGTCGACTTTCACGCCGAGGAATTAAGGCCCCAGGACTTTGTCTACGAAGGCTACAATGGTGTGATGTGCGTCGAGGCCGGCGGCCCCCCCGCCGGCACCGGGTGCGGCGGCTATGTCGTTGGCCAGACGGTCAAATTGTTGAAAGCCCACCACCTGTTGGACGACACTGATGTGGTGATCTTCGACGTCCTTGGCGACGTTGTGTGCGGTGGCTTTGCGGCGCCGCTGCAACACGCCGACCGGGCTGTGGTCGTGACCGCCAACGACTTCGATTCGATCTACGCCATGAACAGGATCATCGCGGCGGTCGGCGCGAAGTCGAAAAACTATCAGGTCCGCCTGGCAGGCTGTGTCGCCAACCGCTCCAAGGACACGGATCAGGTCGACAAGTACTGCAATACGGTGGGCTTCCGCCGCGTCGCGCATATGCCCGATGTCGATGCCATTCGGCGCAGCCGCCTGAAGAAGTGCACCGTCTTCGAGATGCCCGATGAAGAAGACATCGCCTATGTCCAGAAGGAATACATCCGTCTCGCCGAGACGCTTTGGAACGGGACCGAGCCTTTGGCGCCTGCGCCAATGGAAGACCGCGACATCTTCGAACTGTTGGGCTTTGACTGAGGGGCGCGCGGCGTGAGCGACACCTACGACCATACGCGAACGAAGCTGGAAGCGTACTTCGATGGCACCGCCTCTGACACCTGGGCGCGGCTGACATCGGACGCGCCGGTCTCAAAGATCCGCCAGACCGTCCGGGCCGGGCGGGACGACATGCGGGCGATCCTGTTGGGACGGCTACCTAAGGATCTCAGCGGTCGGCGCGTCTTGGATGCCGGCTGCGGCGTCGGGCAGGTATCGGCCGAGTTGGCACGGCGTGGCGCCGAGGTGGTCGCTGTCGACATCTCACCCAACTTGTTGGGGGTTGCACGGTCCCGTACGCCTGACGCGCTGCAGCCTTACATAGACTATCGCGCCGGGGATATGTTGGACCCCAGCCTCGGCAAGTTCGACCATGTCATCGCGATGGACAGCCTGATCCATTACGGGCCTGGCGACATCGTAAACGCGTTGACGCGTCTTGCCGAGCGCACCGCGCACTCGATCGTCTTCACTGTGGCGCCGCGCACCGCGATGCTGAGCGCAATGCATATGGTCGGAAAACTGTTCCCACGGTCCGACCGCTCCCCAGCGATCCAACCGATTAATGAGCGTCGACTGCGGCACATGATCGATGCGGCACCCGATCTTCAGCGCTGGAAGATGCCGCCCTCCCAACAGGTGAGCCGCGGCTTCTACATCAGCCAAGCCCAGGAACTGCGCCGGTGATCATTCCCAAGGAAACCCTCAAGCGCATCGGCGCACGTTACCTGCCCTTCGCGGACGCAGGCAGCGAGGGCTTTCCTTTGAGCCAGATCCTCAGACTTTCGCTGTTCCAGGTCTCGGTCGGCATGGCGACCGTGATGCTTTTGGGCACGCTCAACCGGGTGATGATCGTCGAGCTTGGCGTGGCAACGTGGCTGGTGGCGGCGATGGTCGCATTGCCCGTACTGATTGCCCCCTTCCGCACGATCCTGGGCTTCCGGTCAGATTCCTATCGCAGCGCGATCGGCTGGCGGCGGGCGCCCTACATCTGGTTTGGATCGCTCTGGCAGATGGGCGGTTTGGCCATCATGCCCTTTGCCCTTCTAGTCCTGTCAGGGGATGCGGTGCACCAAATCCCCTTTGCGGGGGAAGGTCTGGCGGCGCTGGCGTTCCTGATGACCGGTCTTGGCCTGCACATGACGCAGACAGCTGGTCTGGCCCTGGCAAGTGATCTGGCCAGCGAGGAGACGCGCCCCCGGGTGGTCGCGCTTCTGTACGTCATGTTCCTGGTTGGTATGGGCGTCTCGGCAGTGGTGATCGGCTGGCTATTGGCCGATTTCTCCGCGATGCGGCTAATCCAGGTCGTACAGGGCACCGCGGTCGTTACAGTCGTTTTGAACCTCATCGCATTGTGGCGCCAAGAGCGCGTCAAACCGATGAGCGCCGCCGAGCGTGCCGCACCTCGACCTGCCTTCAGCGACGCCTGGGCCGATTTCGGCGCGGGCGGTCAGGCCGGGCGGCTGCTGGCAGTGGTCTTCCTGGGCACTATGGCGTTCCAGATGCAGGACGTTCTGCTGGAGCCATATGGCGGTGAGGTTTTGGGGCTTTCCGTCTCGGCAACCACACTTCTGACCGCCGCATGGGCCGTCGGATCCCTGGTCGGGTTCGGGTTGGCCGCGCGGTGGCTCGCCAGAGGTCTAAACCCCTACGCGATGTGCGCACGCGGACTGGTGATCGGACTGGCCGCGTTCTCGGCCGTCATCATGTCCTCCCCGGTCGCCTCGGCCCCATTGTTCTTCACCGGCACGGCGCTGATCGGCCTTGGCGGTGGGCTATTCGCGGTGGCGACGTTGACAGCCGCTATGACCATGCCCGTTGGCGAGAAAGCCGGGCGCGGTCTGGCGCTGGGCGCCTGGGGTGCAGCCCAAGCAACGGCTGCGGGCCTGGGCATCGCCATCGGCGGGGGATTGCGTGACGTGGTTGGCCACTGGGCCGAAGCCGGGTGGTTGGGCGACGCTTTGTCTGACCCGAACATTGGCTACTCGGCTGTCTATCACCTGGAGTTGGCCTTGCTCTTCTACACCCTCATGGCCCTGGGCCCGCTGGTCAGACGCCAGCGCCTATCGGCCCCTGAAACATCGGCACATCGTGGCAAGCTGGGTCTTGCCGATCTGCCAGCCTAATCCCGCGGAGAAAGGAGAACCGCAATGATCGAAGAAGCAGTGATCGTCGGACGGATAGATTTGGCTTTGGTCAGTCTGTACCTGTTCTGGGCGTTCTTTGCCGGCCTTGTGATCTATCTGCAGCGCGAAAACATGCGCGAGGGTTACCCGTTGGAGAACGATGACGGGACGCCTGCTGCAAATCAGGGGCCCTATGGCTTACCAAGCCCTAAAACCTTCAAATTGCCTCATGGGCGGGGCGAGCGCACATATCCCAACAACGATAAGCAGGATGACCGACCAATTGCCTTGGCGCAGACCTCGGTCTCGAACGGTGCACCCTTCGTGCCCACTGGCGATCCACTTGCCGACGGTGTGGGGCCAGCATCCTATGCGATGCGCCAGGATGTGCCGGAATTGGACGGACATGGCCATGTGAAGATCCGGCCACTGGCGATGCTGGGTGACTACCACATCTCCGCTGGTATGGACGCCCGCGGCATGCCAGTGGTCAGCCACGATCGCAAACAGGTCGGAACTGTCACGGATCTTTGGGTCGACGTACCCGAGCAACTGGTTCGTTACCTTGAGTTCGAACTGGTTGACGGTGGCGGCAAGCGACTGATCCCGATCACGCTGCTTAAGGTTACGGGCGACCGGTACGTAAAGGTCCACTCTCTCTACGCGCACAACTTCCCTGGGGTGCCTACCACGGCGAAGCCAGACGAAGTGACCTTGCTCGAGGAAGACAAGATCTGCGGCTACTACTGCGGTGGTAAGCTGTACGCCAGCCCCGATCGCCTGGAACCGCAGATTCAATGAGTTACTGGGGCGGTGCTGACCGCCCCAGATATCCAATCACCAGCGAGATGCAAGTGGCAGACGAAGAAGACATCCAACCGCCAGAGCCGATCGAAGGCTTGCCAGAACTGCCGCCTGAAGGTGAGCAGGTGCTCTGGCAGGGGCGCCCATCGGCGTGGGCCCTGGCGCGCGACGCGCTGCTGATGCGTTGGGTGCTGGGCTGTTTTGCCCTGCTTGCTCTGTGGCGCGGCACAGCCGGATGGGAACGTGCTGATCCTTGGGAGGCACTGGAATCTGGTGCCATCCCGCTCGGAATGGGCCTGGTCTTGGCCGGGGTCTTGTTGGGCTCTGCTTGGGTTATGGCGCGCTCTGCGGTCTATACCGTGACCAATCGGCGGATCGCCATGCGCGTCGGGGCGGCACTGACGGTGACTGTGAACCTGCCCTATCGCTGGATCCGAGCAGCCGACCTGGCCCTGTCACCGGACTGCAGCGGCACGGTCGCCTTCGATCTGCTCGGCCAACCGCGCCTATCCTACTTCGCGCTATGGCCCCATGTGCGCCCCTGGCGCATGCGCGATACCCAGCCGGCGTTCCGCTCGCTGCCGAATGCAGAAGACGTCGCCAATCTGGTGGCCCTGCATGCCCAAGCTGCCGTCGAGCGCTGCGACCCGAGTCAACCATCCGGCAACCTGGTCCCAGCGGAGTAAGCACCCCACAGAAAGCAAAGACGTAATTGACATAGAACAACGACCAACCGGCCGCAAAGCGGCTCAATGAAAACGAAGAACGAGACGACACAACGCCAACGGAGGACTGAAATGGGAATGTTTACCCGAGAACGCGAGTCGGCACCCTGCACGGTCGAGATCTCGCATTGCTTCGAGAGCCTGCATGCCCACGTGCGCTTCAACAACGGAGCCGTGGTCTATCCCGGTGACGAAGTTCTTGTCGAAGGGCCCGAGATCATGGCGCCTTTCGGCGAGATCGTCAGCGAGGATCGCACCGCCACGATCATCCGCGCAAGCCGTCTGGAACAGCTTTGGACGCGCCTGACGGGCGACTTTGAGGTCATGGAACTCTGCGAATTCAGCTTCTCCGAGGAGGCACGGCTATGAACGTTCAGCGTCCCAAACACACCGCCGATGCGACCTCGGTCGAAGAGGGACTGGCAATCGTTGAAGAGATGGCCCAGTTCGACTCGGACGCGGCCACTCAACTGGCGATGCAGAACACCCTGTTAACGCCCCGCTTTTACACCACCGACTTCGACGCGCTGGATGCCTTGGATGTCAGCCCGGTGCGCGAGGAGTGGGATGCGCTGATCGCTGAGATGGAATCGGACCCGAACAAAGGCCACTTCAAGAAGAACGAGGATTGGGAAAAGATCGATTGGGAAGGGATGGACCCCTACCTCAAGAAGGAGTTCATCGACTTTCTGGTGTCTTCCTGCACCGCCGAGTTTTCAGGCTGCGTGCTCTACAAGGAGATGAAGCGTCGCGGAGCCAACCACGACGTCACCAACCTGTTCCATCTGATGGCCCGGGACGAAGCGCGCCATGCCGGCTTCATCAACGATGCCCTTAGAGAGGCTGGCATTCGGGTCAATCTGGGCTTCCTGACCCAGAAGAAGAAGTACACCTACTTCCGTCCAAAGTTCATCTACTACGCGACGTATCTGTCCGAGAAGATCGGCTACGCCCGCTACATCACAATCTTCCGGCACCTGCAGCGCAACCCCGAACATCGCTTCCACCCGATCTTCAAGTGGTTCGAGGAGTGGTGCAACGACGAGTTCCGACACGGCGAAGCGTTCGCGCTGCTGATGCGGGCCGAGAAAGGCACCTTGGAAGGTTTAAACAAGTACTGGATCCGGTTCTTCCTGGTCGCGGTGTTCGTGACCATGTGGATCCGCGACCATCACCGCCCGCGCTTCCACCAGGAATTAGGCGTCGACATCGACTGGTACGACGAGCAAGTGCTGCGGCTAACGTCCGAGATCTCGAAGCAGTGCTTCCCAGTGGAACTGGATCTCGACAATCCGGCCTTCTGGAAACTGTGTGACCGGATGTACCGGATCAATGCCGCGATCGAGGAAGCCCGTGAACAGGGCGGTGCGATGGGCTGGATCCGGCGCATGGGCCTGAGCGCCCGGGCCGCGGCCGTGTTCACGCGGATCTACTTCCTGCCGGTCAAGGACAACGCGCCGCCGGCATCGTCGCGTCTCGAACCGGTCTGGTGATCTCGTGACGCTGGCTGTCCTCGCAACCCTTTTCATCTGGTGGTTCTCTACCGGCGCGATCTTGTTGCTGATTGGAAAAGGGGCGGGCAGGACAACGGTTTGGGCATCTGCCCCGCTGGCTGGCTGGGCCGCATGGACTGTGGTGCATGCGGCGCAGTTTGAGACGGTCGAAGCCGCTTTCGTCGGCTTCGCGGCTGCAATCTCGGTCTGGGGCTGGTTCGAGCTGGCCTTTCTCACCGGCGTCATAACGGGCCCGAACCGGGCCGACTGCCCGAAAGGTCTGGACGGCAGCCAGCATTTCAGAGCGGCATGGAACACCGTATCTCACCACGAGATCGCGGTGTTCTGCGTTGCGCTGGGCTTCATGGTCCTGCTTTGGAACAGCCCAAACCAGACTGGCCTGTGGTGCTTCGTCACGCTTTTCGTCGCCCGTATCTCGGCAAAGCTGAATATCTATCTGGGTGTGCCGAACTTCACTGACGAGATGTTGCCGCGACAGGTTTCGCACCTGAGATCGTATTTTGCCAAACGGCGCATGAACTTACTGTTCCCGTTCTCGATCACGGCATTGACCTTGGCAACGGCCCACTGGGTTGGAATTGCCTTGGCCGCGCCGGCCTGGACCGGCGTCGAAATCGGCAGCACGCTCGTTGCGACACTCACTTACCTGGCACTGCTAGAGCACTGGCTTATGATCCTGCCCGTTCGGGACAGCCTGCTTTGGCAGTGGATGACAACCAAGCGAGGGGCGAACAGCCCCAAACAGGCCAAGATTGGCCGTTTAAGCGGAGGGACCCATGGATTATGAGGGCTATTTCAAGGTGCGCCTGGATGCCTTGCGTGAAGAGGGCAACTATCGGGTCTTCGCTGAACTGGAACGTCAGTCGGGCAGCTTTCCAAAGGCCACGCGGCACTTAGGCGAAGGCGGCAATCACGGCACCCATGAGGTAACCGTGTGGTGTTCCAACGACTACCTGGGCATGGGTCAGCACGAGGCCGTGCAGAACGCCATGATCGAGACGGTCCAGGCCTGCGGCGCCGGCGCTGGTGGGACGCGCAATATCTCTGGCACAAACCATCAGCATGTCCTGCTGGAGAAAGAACTGGCGGATCTGCATCTGAAGGAAGATGCCCTGCTTTTCACCAGCGGCTACGTATCGAACTTCGCGGCACTCGGGACACTTGGGGCCACGCTGCCCGGTTGCATGATCTTCTCCGACGCGCTCAATCACGCCTCGATGATTGAAGGCATCCGTCACTCGCGTGCCGATAAGGTCATCTGGAAGCACAACGACGTCGAAGATCTGGACCGCAAGCTGTCTCAGGTAGAGCCCGGCCGCCCGAAGTTGGTGGCCTTCGAAAGCGTCTACTCGATGGATGGCGATATCGCGCCAATCGCAGAGATCTGCGATGTCGCGGACAAGCACAACGCGATGACCTATCTCGATGAGGTCCACGCCGTCGGCATGTACGGGTCGCGGGGTGGCGGTATCGCCGAGCGCGAAGGTCTGATGGACCGACTGACGGTGATCGAGGGCACCTTGGCCAAGGCCTTTGGCACGATGGGCGGCTACATTTGCGGCAGCAAAGCCATGTGCGACTATGTCCGGTCGTTCTCCAGCGGCTTTATCTTCACGACGGCCTTGCCCCCAGCTGTGGCGGCCGCGGCGCGCGTCGCTGTGCGTCACCTGAAGTGGTCCAACTGGGAACGCCTCCAACAGCAGCGGGCAGTGACCAGCCTCAGGTCTAAACTGGATCGACACGGCATTCCGCACCTGGATAATCCCAGTCACATCATTCCGGTCATGGTGGGCGATCCGGTTAAGTGCAAGATGATCTCGGACATCCTGTTGGATGATTACGGGATCTATGTGCAGCCCATCAACTATCCGACGGTGCCGAAGGGAACCGAACGGCTGCGCTTCACGCCGGGCCCCCTGCACTCCGAGGAGGACATCGACCACCTGGTTTCCGCGCTCTCGGATCTGTGGAGCCAGTGTGCGTTGTCGCGCGCCGTCGCGTAGACAAGGATTCCGGGCCTGAGAATTCAACCGAAGGCCTTGAGCGATACCGAATGCCCGGCCAATCTACCGGCTGACCTTGGCTTTGGTTACTCAGGTGACTGCTTATGGCCGACCCCGAAGGGCCTGCTGGCGATAGATCGGCACGCGAAGAGGACCGGGCCGATGTAGCTCCAGCACCGATTTGGCGCCTTTCGTCTGCAACGTGCCTGTTGCTGTGCGGTCTATTGTTCTTCGGACCATCGATCCTGTTTGGGATCCCAGCCGGCTTCGATCTTGAGATCCACCTGAACTGGACGACAGCGTTTCGCAAAGCCCTGTCCTGGCAGACGCCCTATCCGCGCTGGTTGCCATCGCTGTGGCATGAGACGGGCGCGGCAGATTACTACTTCTACGCGCCGTTGAGCTCTTACATGACGTCGCTGGCCGGCACGATCTGCCCGGGATGTGATGCAGGCCAGGCGATGGTGGGCGCCGCATTTGCGTTCCGCCTATTGGCAGCAATTGGCACGGCTGCGCTGTGTCGCGCCCTCGGCATGCCAAAAATCGCAGTGGCAGCTGGCTGTCTGATGATGTTGGCCCCTTACCAGGGGGTCAATTGGAATGTCCGCATGGCCTTTGGCGAGATGATGGGCAGCGCCTTGGTGCCCTGGTTCTTGTTTGGCATGCTCAGGTGCGTCCGCGATGGAAAGTGGCACCCGTTCGCCCTTGCGACCGCGGCACTGTCCGCAACGCATCTGCCGACGCTGCTGATCAGCGTCCTGATCGGCGCCGTGCTTTGCCTGACGGTCTGGCGCCCAAGACTTGCGATCTTCCCTGGAGCATTCCTGACAGCCCTGGGTGCCGGCGCGATCGGGCTAGGGCTGACGGCAGTCTACTGGCTGCCCGCGATCAGTCTTTTGGACACCGTCAACAGCGCGCATCTGACGGTTTATGCGTGGAACGATCGACTGTTGGACTTTGCAAGTGGCGGCTGGGCCCTTGGCTATCTGGGGCAATCTCAACCACTGCTGATACTCAGCTCATTGGCGCTTTTGGTGTGCTCGACAGACGAAGCACGCGCCGTGCGCCCGGTCGTTCTGACGCTGCTCGCGCTCGTCTGGTTCTTTGTGTCACCAATCAGCTCATGGGTTTGGGCAAGTCTGCCCTTGCTTGGCATCGTGCAATTCCCGTCAAGGTTCCTGGTTTTCTACGAGCTGGCAATCGCACTGGCCCTCCCATTGCTTTGGCAAGTGTTCCGGAACGCGCAAGGGCAGACGCTGGTTCGGGGCGCGGTGCTGGCGGCTGGTCTGGTCGCCGTCATCACCGTGACCGTACCTCCGATCACCAGGTGGATCGCTCCACCAGAAACGGAACCACGTGCTTGGATGACGGACATGCGACGCGGCGCGTTGGAGTGGCTGGGACATGAGATGCCCCCGGCCGATCCAGAAGCGTTCGTGCAGGCGATCTATACATTCCAAAAGCCCCCTGCCATTCAGGTCGAGGGCGGAGAAGCCGATCTGCTAGATGCCAAACCTACGAGGCTGGTTGTGTCTGCGGACTGTCCCGATGGCTGCCGCATAACGCTCGCCAGGGGCTACTGGCGGCACTGGGAAATCGTCGAGACTGACGGAGGACGGGCGGAGCTGAAGCCCAACGGTGCGCTACCATTGCTAAGCCTAGAGGTGTCGCCCGGAGCAGGCCGTTACGTCGTCGAACTCGTGCGACCCGCGGTGGTCACGTTTGGCTTGGGCGTCTCAATCCTCAGCCTGTTGGCTTTCGGGGCCAGCGTTATGCGCCTGCGTCGACGTCAAACGCGATAGCCGTCCTCACCCTCGGATAGCAGACAGCAATTGGTCCACATGGGACGGATCAGCATCCGGCGTGATCCCGTGCCCAAGGTTGAAGATGTGAGGGTGACCCTGCATCTCGTCGACAAGACGACGCGCAGCTTCCTTCAGCGGATCACCGCCCAGGACCATGTACAGTGGGTCCAGATTCCCCTGTAGCGCCACCGGCTTCGTCAAGCTGGCCCTAACCGTTGCCAATGGCGTGGATTGGTCCAAAGCCATCGCGTGTACCCCGGTCTTCTCTGGAAAGCTCGCATACTTTGCGCCGGCACCCCTTGGAAACCCAATCACTGGCACGCCAGGATGACGCCGGCCGAGCTCTGCAACGATGCGCTTTGTGGGCGCGACGGCAAACTGATCGAACATGGTTGGGATCAGTGTCGATGCCCAACTGTCGAAGACCTTGACCACCTCCGCTCCGGCCTCGATCTGCCGCGACAGATAGTGGATGGTCGCCTCGGTCACCAGGTCAATGAGGTCAGCGAACCCACCGGTATCATTGTACATCCAGCGGCGCGCAGGTGCCTGATCCGGCGTCCCGCGTCCTGCAACCATGTAGGTCGCAACTGTCCACGGCGCCCCGGCAAATCCGATCAGCGTGGTCTCTTCCGGCAAGGACTTCGAGAGTCGCGCGACTGTGTCGTACACGGGTGAGAGCGTCTCGTCGATTTCGTCCAACGGTTTCAGCGCGCCAAGGTCCGGCGTGCCATTAGGCCAATCCATCCGGGGCCCTTCGCCTTCGACGAACCGCAGATCCATACCCAAGGCTTGGGGGATCAGTAAGATGTCGGCGAACAGGATCGCTGCGTCAAAGCCATAGCGGCGGATCGGCTGCAGCGTGACCTCTTCCGCCAGCTCTGGAGTGTAACAAAGGTCTAGAAACGACCCAGCTTGTTTCCGCGTCTCCCGATACTCGGGCAGATATCTCCCCGCCTGGCGCATCAGCCAAACCGGCGGCGTGTCTACCGCTTCACCCGCAATCACCCGCAACAACTTCTTGGTCATACCGGCCCCTGTCCATTTTATCTGACACTCCTAGCGCAAGGTCTAACTGACGCCTAGCCCTGACAGATCATCAGCTTGCTTTGACCATCAGCCGGACGTCCCTTAGCAACAAACAAAACGGGAGGTGTCGATGGATCTGTTTCGATTGGATGGAAAATGCGCCTTAGTCACCGGCGCCACGAAAGGCATTGGCAAAGCAATTGCCGTTCGGATGGCAGAGGCAGGTGCCAACGTCGTCGTTTCAGCCAGGACGCCCGAGGCGTGCGACGCGGTTGCGCATGAGATTTCCAACGCTGGCGGAAAGGCAATTGCCGCCCCCTGCAATGTCGGGCACCTGGATCAGCTGGAGAGCTTGATCTCGACAACGACGCGGGCCTTTGGCCAGGTGGACGTGCTGGTCGGGAACGCTGCAGTGAACCCCTACTATGGCCCGCTGACCGACATAGAAGAGCGCGCGTTCGACAAGATCATGGACGTCAACGTCAAGTCGAACCTTTGGCTGGCAAAGCACGTACTTCCCGGCATGGCCGAACGCCGCGATGGCGCTGTGATCTACATCTCTTCAATCGGCGGGCTCCGCGGCAATGATGACATTGCCGCCTACGGCGTATCGAAAGCGGCGCTGTCCTCTATGGTCAGATCGCTTGCGGTCGGTTGGGGAAAATCGAATGTGCGCGTGAATGCCATCGCGCCCGGCCTTGTGAAGACAGACTTCGCGAAAGCGCTTTGGGAGAATCCAGAGAGGTCAGCGGCTGCAACCGCGGCCTATCCGCTGGGCCGCCTGGGCGAGCCTGATGACATTGCGGGCGCTGCAGTTTGGCTGGCATCGCCGGCCGGCAGCTGGGTGACGGGACAGACGATTGTGATCGATGGGGGCATCACCATCGCGAGCAACCGCGCATGATCGAAATCGCTGACATCCGCACCCACCTGCTGTCAGTGCCGTTCGCAGATCCCCCTCAGACAGGGTTCCTGACCCTGGACCTGATCCATCTGCTCGTCGTCGAGGTCGAGGCGCGCGACGGCACAATTGGCACGGGCCACCTTCATCCTTTGGGCCCCGGCATACGCACCCTTGATACATGCATTCACGAGATGATGGCGCCATTGCTGATTGGCGCCGACGCTGGGGATCCGGCTGCCCTTTGGGATCGGATGTGGGGGGCACATTTCATTCACGGGCGCATGGGCATTACGGTAATGGCCGCCTCTGCGCTGGACATCGCGTTGTGGGACTTGGTCGGTCGGACACAGGGCAAACCCCTGTGGCAGATCTGGGGCGGGCAAAACCACGATATGCCTGTCTACGGATCCGGCTGTTACCGCGGGCTTGGCCACGACGGGATGATCGAGAAAGCGCAGCGCTTCGTAGATCAGGGCTTCTCAGCGATCAAAATGCAGGTCGCTCACCTGTTCACCGAGGACGAGGATGTGGTGAACGTTCGCGATATGCGGGGCGCACTGGGCGATCGCATCGAGATCATGGTGGACGTCAACCAAGGCCTGAGTGCCGATGCGGCGATCAGCCTAGGACGGCGCCTGGATCCCTATCGTCTGGCATGGCTTGAGGAGCCCGTGATTGCCGATGACTGGGCAGGCTATCACCGGGTGGCCGATGCCATTGAGACGCCCGTTGTTGGTGGGGAAAACCAATTCCTGTCGTACGACCTTGCCCGCTTCTTCGAGAGCGGCAAGGTTCCAATTCTGCAGCCGGACATCATGCGCGGCGGCTACACCGGCCTGCGGCGCGTGGCGGAGGATGCAAACCGTTCTGGGCTTACCATCGCCCCGCATATGTTTCCCGAGCTATCCTCGCACCTGACAGCATCGATCCCCAACCCGGATTGGCTGGAATGGATGGGTTGGTACGATCATCTTTGGGTTGATCCGCTACCGATCTCGGCAGGACATATGCGAGCACCAGACCGCCCAGGACACGGAATGGACTTCCGCGCCGAGTTGTTCACAGACTGCCTCTACCGAGATCCGAGATGACCAACGGCATCTTAGCGCTTTGGAACGACTGCCTACCGGGGCATGAAGAGAAGTACGAGGCATGGTATCGGGACGAACATCTTCCGGAACGACTGAGTATCCCGGGGTTCGTTAGGGGTCGAAGGTGGCGGGCCGAGGGCCATTCACCGGAATACTTTACCTATTACGAGGTCACAGAGCCAAGCGTGCTAACGAGCGAGGCATACCTGGACCGCCTGAACCATCCGACGCCGGCGACAAAGGACGTTATGTCGGGCAGCTTCCAAAACATGAGCAGAACGATCTGTCAGGTCTCACGACGCGCTGGACACCTTTACGGCAGTTTCGCTTTTTCAGTTCTGCTGGAGGCGCCAGCCAAGCAGCCGATCTTAGACCTTTTGGCGGCAGTCCCAGGTGTAGCACGTGTTGAAAGTTGGGCAGCGGCCAGCACCGAATACCCCCCAACGCGTGAAGAACAACTCCGCGGCGGCGACAACCGCATCGATGCGTGTCTTCTGGTCGAGACGATCACCAATGATGCAACCGAACCTGCATTAGATGCCCTGACTAAGATCGGCCTGATCGCTGGCCGAGTAACTGTTTACCGCTTCTTGTGTGAAATGACGGATTAACTTGTTGGGCTGGTCGGAGTGATTAGCCCGCAACGGCTGCACTCGTTTGCCGAGGATCACGCCAATCTGCGATGAACCTTGGGACCGCATCTGCGTGCATTGGCTTTGCGATCAGATAGCCTTGCAAAACATCACACCCTAAGCCGGCCAACAGCACTGCTTGCTCCAGGGTCTCTACGCCCTCTGCCACAACCCGAACGCCCAACGTTTTTCCAATTCCGATAAGCGCTTCTGCCAAGTCCCGGTGCGCGTTGTCCAAGGTCACACCAGCAATCATGCGGCGGTCAATCTTGATGGCGTCAGGTGCGAGTTTGACGAGGCTGACGATTGACGCGTGACCCGAGCCAAAATCGTCCAACTCAATGTCTATCCCCATCGATTTTAACGCATCGATATTCCAAGACATTGACTGCTCCAGATCATCCAAAAAAACGGATTCGAGCAGTTCAAAGGCCAACCGCCCGGTGGGCGGGCTCAATTCTCGCAGGCTTTCGACAAGATCAGGTTCGACTAACCGGCGCGCGGAAACGTTCACTGAAAGGCGTGGGACATTGACCCCGGTTCGATCCCAACCAGCAAGGTCAGCTACTGCACGTTCAAGGATCATTCGGTCGATCGCCTGCACTTTGTTAAGGTCGGCAGCAACGTTCAAGAACACGTCTGGTGTTTTCGGCTCGCCGATCGGTGGCTGCCAACGCGCGAGTGCTTCCAAGCCGCAAATCTTAAAATCGCGCGTGTCGATTTGCGGTTGATACCAAGGAATGAACTCACCGCGGTCGAGACCTCCCTGAATGCCGTCGGCCAACCTCTTCTGATGCAGGATTTCTCGCTGAACATCCTCAGAGAAGACCTCCGCGCACCCTCGACCACGGCGCTTTGCCCGGTACAGCGCCATGTCTGCCTGCGCGAGGAGACCACGCGCATGGCTGATTTGCCCTTTGGCAATTGCAATGCCGACACTCGCGCCAAACCAGCACTCGCGATCCTTGAAGATGAAAGGACGAGCCAACCGATCAATGATCGTTTGTGCCATCGCCAGGAGCGCGTCCTCGGATTTGCCAACTGTCATAATTACAAACTCGTCACCTCCGACCCGTGCGGCAAAGTCCTCGCTGTCGATCGAGCTGCGCAGCGTTTGGGCGACGTGCTGAAGGACCGCATCACCAGCCGCATGACCGAGTGTGTCATTGATCTCTTTGAAGCGGTCCAGGTCCACGTGCAGAACCCCGAGGGGCGCTTCCAATTTCTGGGGCTCGTCCACCGCCTCACTCAACCGACTGTCAAGATATCGACGGTTGGCAAGGCCTGTCAAAGCGTCGTGTAGGGCGCTGTGACGTACTTCTTCCTGAACGCGTTCCATTTCGTCATTGCGTTCTTCCAGGAGCGAGTTTGCTTCCTTCAATGATGACAACGCGTCAGACTTGGCTTTGTTCGCCGAGTTCAGTTGCCGGTTGACCAGCAACAGAGCTTCGCGGATCTGTTGTTGCCCTGTCATGTCATGCCCAGTGCCCCGATACCCGCAGAAGGTACCTTCCGCGTTGTAGATCGGTTCACCAGAGATGCTGACGTAGTGTTCCTTGCCAGCCGGACCCGCTTGCCAGTGTCTGAAGTCGTGGAATGGCTTGTTCTGGTCGACCCAGGCCAGGTGCATCTCCATTTCGAGCGCCTCGTTGCGCTCCCCCTGTAGCTCTCGGCGGGTCTTTCCAAGATGATCTGATGCCGGGACGCCCAGTATTTTTTCGATGGTTTCGGAGACGTACGTAAACCTGTGCGAGGCATCCATCTCCCACAGCCACTCTTGGGACAGGCTCTCGAACTGTCTCTGGCGTTCTTCGGACTGTGACAGCTCGTAACTTAGGGCAGCCTCCCGCGTAACGTCCTTGACGAAGCCAAAAGTCGGATCGACCCCTTCACCCCGGATCAACTTCAAAGCTCTTTCTGCGGCAGGTAGTCTTATTATGATCTCGCGCGGACCCGGATCGTCCGCGATGAAAAAGGTCTGTGCGATCTTCTGGTCATGCGCGGTTAGAACAGCCAAGAAGCTATCTATCGTCCATTCGGCCGGTGCTGCGAGAAGTGCAGCGGCACCATCGGACAGATGCAATTGACCACCAGTCCCGAGAGACCAAGCGCCAATCTGTAGCAGCTCTTCGGCATGCTTAAACGCATGCACCCGGTCTTGGTATCCGCGCGGACGCCGCGTCATGATCTCACCGTGTAATCTCGCGAGATGCCATGGGTCGCAGAAAAAGGCTAACGTGAGCTTAGGCGACGGTAAGCCTCGCCCGTCAGCGCCCTAGAAGAACCGGCGCATGATGTCGAAATAGACCTCGGATAAGGTCGTGATATCTTTGGATCGCGTGCGCTCGTCGGATTGATGCATGGTGTCGCCAACCAATCCGATCTCGATGACCGGGCAGATGTCCTTGATGAAGCGCGCATCAGAGGTGCCCCCACCCGTCGAGAGCACCGGTCTCTCCAACATCCGGTCGGTGATTGCATCCACCGCAATCTCAACGAGTGGCCCAGGTTGGGTCAGGAAACTCTCCCCAGAAACCGACCACTCGATCTCGGCCTCACATCCTGTGCCCTGCAGGGCAGTGACGAGTATCTGGTCAGCCCAGATACGAATGCGCTCGGCAGTCTGTAGATCATTGAAACGGACATTGAACACCGCGCGCCCTTCGCTGGGGATCACGTTCGATGCAGCATTCCCGGTATCTATTGACGCCAACGCCAAGGTAGACGGCTGGAAGTGGGTCGAGCCCATATCGATGGGCGTGTCGTCAAGTTGGGCGCAGACCCGCGAAAGTACGGGCAGCGGGTTCACGGCGCGTTCAGGATATGCCGTATGACCCTGACGACCACGAACCGTCAGCGTTCCGGTCATTGATCCCCTGCGACCGATCTTGATCGTGTCGCCCAGTTGGACAACCGAAGTTGGTTCTCCGACAATGCAGAAATCTGCCGTCTCACCCGACGCACGCATCCAATCCAGAATAGCGACGGTCCCGTCGGTTGCAGGGCCTTCTTCATCACCAGTAATCAGGAGCGAAATCGAGCCCTCTGGCGGCGAATCCGCGACCATTCTCACGGCGGCTGCAACGAAAGCAGCGACACCAGATTTCATGTCGCACGCACCACGGCCCCAAAGGATGCCGTCATTATCCAAGTGGCCAGAGAATGGGTGATGCTGCCATCCGGCCTCATCGCCGGGCGGTACCACGTCGGTATGGCCGGCAAAGGCGAAAACAGGGGCGCTTGAGCCCCAGCGCGCATAGAGGTTTTCGACCCCGCCGCGAGAGATCCGTGTGCAGGTAAAGCCGGCGTCGCTTAAAACTTGCTCCAAGAGGGTCATCGCGCCGCCATCCTCTGGTGTGACAGAGGGGCATCGGATTAGATCTGCGGTCAACGCAACTGGATCGACAGTCACTTTCTCAAACCCTCCCAACATGTGCTCTCGGGACGCGCCTACTAAAGCTATGGTCGTGTATCAAGGCAGCTCGCCGGGCAAAACGCGCAGTCTTCCCCGACTTCAGTGCTTCAATCGTCGAAGGTAGTGACTTGGGCGACTATGACGGCGTTCTCTTTGAGTGCACGGTCCATCAGCTCGGTCTCGGCTGGGTCGAGGTCGCCTTCGTCTTCGCGGTCGGCACGGGAGCCATAGGAGTCTACCTCGAGCGGCGCCATGCCGGCTTGCTTCAGGACCAGCACCGTCTCGTCGACCGCGTTCTTCTCGTCCTTGCCCGCGGCATAGCAGAGGAGTGCCGCCCCCGTAGCGCCCTCGGGCAGCCCGTCATCCTCGGATCGTCCGACCTGAACCAGCAATGTGAAGACCTCAGGCATCTCGAGGCCCTTTCAGGAAGGCAGGCGCCGCGGGCGGGACAGCGACCATAGGGCGTTTACCATCTTTCTTGCGCAGATGGGCGAAGTCAGGGTCCCACTGATCGTTGTGCTCATAGCAATGCCGGAACGCCGCCAGGATGGCAGATCGGCCGGGCTCTTCCAACTGGCTGTACTCGTTCGCCAACAACGACCATTTCCAAGTCGATACGACATCCGGCGCGGGTAGTTCATCTATCAGCAGAAGCGCCGTTGCGCCCAAGAACTCTGGTCGGCAGGACGGTCCGTAGGCAGCTAGCGAAACTGCCTCGTGAGGATACCAATACTGTTCCTTGTTCATGTGGCAGTTCTGTCCATCAATCACCTTAACCAGCGCGGCCACATGATCCTGCCATCGACCATGGCCGTCTGACTTGGCGATGGCTTCCCGCTCCGCCAAGGTCATTTCCTGTGCGAGCGCTCTGAGACCGCGACGAATGGATTCTGTATCCAGGCTGGATCGCCATGCGTGCGGCGCATCCACGCCCGCCCGTCGAAACCCGACCGCTAGGATCGATCGAATGTCAGGGCGCAGCGCCGCGTAGGCCTCCTCGAAGCAGTCCCAGTTCCACTGAAGCCCCTGCGGATCACCCTTTCCCGCTAGCACATTGCGGATCAGCCAAGCGGTTGCAGGCGCGAAATCGGAGGAGTCAGGCTCGGCCGCCAGCATCTCCACCCGAACCCAATCGGGTTGTTCGGGTGCGGTGATGGCGGTGACATCCCCCTCCGCTAGGGATAACTGCTCAGACAAGGCGCGCAGATCGGTGTTCGACTGGAACTGCTGGAAGTCCGGAACGTAGCTCACGTCAGACTTTTCCTGCCTCGTGCGTGGATGTCAGACGCTGAAGCAGTCGTAGATCTCGGCCGTCGTCGTGCGAGCATCCGACCTGGACCAGCAATGTGAAGACCTCAGGCATCTCGAGCCCCTTTCAGGAAGGCGGGCGCCGCAGGAGGGATGACCACGGCCCGCTCGCCCAGCGCGGACCGGTACTCCCAGTACGGGTCCCAGTCATCAACAGTCTCGTAGAGATGTCTGAACGCGGCAAGGAACGGCGCCGCGTATTGCTCCGGCATCGCGCAGTAATGGGCAGCATTGCTTTGCCAGCGGAATTCCATCTTCTGCAGCCGGTCAGTCCCAGCCATGGCGTCAAGCAGCATCAAGGCCGTCGTCTGCGGGAACCAAGGTTCAGCTGGAACGTGACTGGTCAAGGAGATCACCTCCCAAGGCTCCCAATCCCGCGCATGAACCTGCCCATCATCGAGGGTGCGAAGCAGGTCCTTCAATGCCGAGAGATGCTCTTCAGCCCCATAACCGTAGTCCGCCCTGGAGATCTGGACGAGGTCGTCCTGCGTCAGCGACCGGGCAATCGTGACCAGCGCCGTCGTGATGGCCTGCCGGTCAGTCGCGATCAGAAGGGTTGGATCAGGAGCGTGATACCCCGGCTGCTGGGCAAAGCGACGGGCCTCCTTGAACCCCGTCAGCAGCACCGCCCGGGGATGGGGTGGCACGCCAGCATAGGCCTCGGCGGAAGCATGGGTCTTGGCGAGACTGTCGGGTGACAGCCCACCCCGCAGGCAATCGGCCAGCAAGATCGCTTTGCCAGCGACGAAACCCTGGGCTCCCAGATCTGCCGCCGCAAGTTCCGCCGCCTCGAGGCAGGCGATCCCGTCCTCATCCGCCTCCAGCGCGCAACCGTTCGCCGCCACCCGGACGGCTGCCTCCCCTAGCGCTGGCGCCGTCTCCCGCGCCAGGGCCTGCAGATCAGCCAGGGCCTGGAGCGTCCGGAAGTCACCCCACATCATCGGCACGCGTAGGGTGGGTCTGGACCCACCCTACTCTCAGTCGCGCAGCAGATCGTTGATCGAGGTCTTCGACCGCGTCCGCTCATCCACGCGCTTGATGATCACCGCGCAGTAGAGGCTGGGGCCGGGCGTGCCATCGGGCAGCGCCTTGCCGGGCAGCGAGCCGGGGACGACCACCGAATAGGGCGGCACTTCACCGACGAAGACCTCGCCCGTCATCCGATCAACGATCTTGGTCGAGGCCCCGATGAAGACACCCATCGACAGGACCGAGCCTTCGCGGACGATCACGCCCTCGACCACCTCGGACCGCGCCCCGATAAAGCAGTTGTCCTCGACGATCACGGGGCCCGCCTGCAGGGGCTCCAGCACGCCGCCGATCCCGGCACCACCCGAAAGGTGCACGTTCTTGCCGATCTGCGCGCAGGACCCCACGGTCGCCCAGGTGTCCACCATGGTGCCGCTGTCCACATAGGCGCCCAGGTTCACGAAGCTCGGCATCAGAACCACGCCCGGCGCGACATAGGCCGACCGGCGCACCCAGCAGCCAGGTACGGCCCGGAAGCCCGCGGCCCCCCATTCATTCTCGCCCCAGCCCTCGAACTTCGAGGGCACCTTGTCCCACCAGGTCGCCCCACCCGGGCCGCCCTCGATCGGGGTCATGTCGTTCAGCCGGAAGCTCAGCAGCACCGCCTTCTTGGCCCACTGGTTCACGTGCCAGCTGCCATCGTCGGCCCGCTCTGCCACGCGCAAGGCGCCTTGATCCATGGCAAGCAGAGCAGCATCAACCGCTTCTCGAACGTCACCAGTGGTTGCGGCGGAGATGGTGTCGCGCGCGTCCCAGGCAGACTCGATCGCAGCTTCCAGGTCGGCGTGGTTCATCTCTTGCTCCTTCAGGCTCCGTTGACCCGAGCGAGCCTATAGACACAACCCTCCCGGCACGCAATCGTGCCGGTCTCGTCAAGGAGAACCCGATGACAGAAGAAGAGCGCCACTCGATCTTTCGTTCTGCAGGACAGGATGTCGAGATTGTTCGTCAAACGCCCGACACCGAGCAAACCCGAGCGCCTGCCTATCGGCTGGCGTTTGAAGATACCGAGTTTCTTCGGCGTGAACGGCTGCGCCCCCTGCGGCTGCAGTTGGAGTTGTTGAAGCCCGAACTGATCATGTCGGATTTGGGTATCGACTCCACCGTCGTGCTTTTTGGCGGCGCCAGAATCCCCCGACCGGAGGAACAGGAGCAGGCACGGACCAAGGCGCTGGGCGATCTTGCACACTACTACGACGAGGCACGAAAGTTCGCGCAGCTCGCCGGCAAGGAGTGCCTGGCAAATGGCGGCCGAGACTATGTGGTGGTGACGGGCGGCGGGCCGGGCGTCATGGAAGCTGGCAATCGTGGTGCAAGCGAAGTTGGAGCGCCCAGCGTGGGGCTGAACATCGTCTTACCGCACGAGCAGGCACCTAACGCCTTTGTCACGCCTGAGCTCTGTTTCAACTTCCACTACTTCGCCATCCGCAAAATGCACTTCTTGATGCGCGCTGCGGCCGTGGCCGTCTTTCCAGGTGGCTTCGGAACGCTCGACGAGTTGTTCGAGACACTGACCCTGATCCAGACAGATCGGATGAAGCGCGTGCCCGTGCTGTTGTTCGGCGAGGCGTTCTGGCGCTCGATCGTCGATTGGGAGGCTCTGGCTGATGCCGGAACGACTGGCGCGGAGGATCTGGAGCTTTTCAGCTTTGTCGAGACGGCAGAGGACGCCTGGCAAGCGATCATGTCCGACACTCAAAAGAAAAACTGACCCCGCGGCCTGATCACTCCAGAACTAGAAGATCCATCAGCAATGTGCGCTGGACCACACTGAAATTGTCATCGGAAATCACCGCCAAGCGAAGCCGACCTTTCTGGTCCCGCCACGCACTGATGCCTTCCATGTTGTCTATGCCAGTTCGGCTTGCAAACCGTGCGATTTGCTGGCGTGACGTGTCATCCGGCCACCCCGCAGCGGTGAGATTGTAGCGGTCAATCCGGATGGTGACGCCGATCAATGGCGTGTAATCGCGCAACAAAACGTAGAGCTTTCCGTCTGGGCCTAAGTCTGAGCCCGTCACACTAAAGGACGCGACTTCCGGCAAGCCACCGCGAAGAAGCTGACCATCGGGAGAGATCAGGAACATCGGGTGACGGCCCGCGCGGGCATCTTCGGCAATCACCAGCAAGCGCCCGTCAGGCAGAGCGGCGAGCGCCTCTAATCCGCCATTGCTGCGCAGGTCTTCGAACGCTGGGTGCGTGATCAATCCACCCATCCGCCCGTCTGAAGCGCGCCGCATGATCCGGTGATCCAACTCGAAGGATACCGCGGGTTGGTCACTGCCCAGTGTCAGCGCCAATCCCTCGGCGTCACCGCCCGACTTGTCATAGGTGGCACCATCCCGATCACGCAGGGGCGTGAACAGAACCTTCATCGGGACAATCCCGCCGGGGCGCTCAACGATGGCCCCTTCCATCCACCAACCATTGTCAGTGACCGCATAGAGCCGGCCACCGGCAACTTCGATAGCTGAGAACCCGCCGAATGCAGGATGCTCCATCGTCAGGACGTGCGCCCCTAATAGTACGACACCGTCAAGCTCTCCGGGCCCCACATCAACTGCACGGCTGTCGACGGTCGCGGCCGCCACCGCGCGTGGAGCAGGCGGCGGTTCTGGAACGCGGTCGCCAACGCTGGCTGCCTGCGCACAGGCTGACAAAAGCGCCGGGAACAACAATGACAGCAGGCTAACGGCCGGGTTCACTGTGCCAACACCCCTGCACACGAAAGCGGAAGATCGTCGAGCGTGAGCTGACCCCTGGGCTTGCCGGGAGATGCCGGTTTGGGATTACGCGCCTCTTCCGAGAACCACCACGCTAATGTCTCATTGCAGCCGTCACCCGGAGGTATCTGTGGTTGTGCCACACAATCAGGCGACTCTGGCGGGCAATTCAACCGCACGTGAAAATGGGCATCGTGTCCCCACCATGGCCGGATCTTTCCCAACCATTCGCGGTCGTCCAACGGTTCGGCTTGGCAAAGTTGCTGCTTGATGGCCGGATGGACGAAGATGCGTGCGACACCCAGATCTTCCGCCGCGGCCTTGAGCAACTGGTGATGGCCTGAGGTCCAGTAACGATTGATGCGGAAGTTCGTCACGACCTTGGGGCTACCGATCCTCTCACGCTCCGCTCGGGAAAGATCTAACCGCGTTGGCTGGCGCATCCAGATATCGATATCCAATCCCAATTGATGCGAGCGGTGGCCAGATCGCATCGGGCCACCTCGCGGTTGGCTGATGTCACCAATGTAGAGCCCGATCCATCCAATGGTCTGCGCGCGGCTTGCCAACCGTTCGACAAATGCAATCGCGCTGGGATGGCCCCAGTTTCGGTTCCTGGACAACCGCATTGCCTGCCAGCCCCATCCGGTTTCCGGCAGTTCAACGCCACCAGCCAGACAACCCTGAGCATAGGCGCCAAGTGCCTGGGGCGGCATCGCGGCCGGCGTGCGCTGAGCACCGAAAAGGTTCTTCGCAGGCTCGGCATGCACAGTTACCGCACAGAGCCCCAAGACCAGCGCAATTGCGCCTCCGATGAACCGCAAAACACCACACTCCTTCCCGCAGGACTCCTGTAAGAAACCCAGTCCGAATGTCAGCACGCCACCTGGTTAGCTGGCAAGTCGCGCAACCAACCGGTCCATGAACGCTTCGCCGGCTGCCAGCTGGGCAACTTCAATAAACTCGTCAGGCTGATGCGCTTGCGCAATCGAACCGGGGCCACAAATGCAGGTCGAATAGCCACCCTTCTGAAACAGCCCGGCCTCTGTCCCGTAGCTTACCACATGCTCTCCATTGTCTCCGGTGAGTTGACGGCAGATCGCTTCAGCAGTTGTCGCCTGTTGCGGGTCACAACCGGGCAGATTGCCTTGAAGCTCTACCTCTATCTTTGCCTCGGGCCGGATCGCTTGGATCTCCGCCTCTACGCGGGCGCATTCAGCGTGCCATGCCGACAACCAGTCCTCAGAGCTTTCGGGGGGTACCGTACGGATATCCGTCGAGAACGAGCATTCCTTTGCGGTTATGTTTTGGGCCGTACCGCCTTGGATCTTCCCGGCATGCAAGGTTGTGTATGGCGGCACATATCGGCTGTCAGCGGGCGCATTTGCCCGGTTTGACGCCATTTGCGCTTCCAGCCAGCCGATCAAACGCGCTGCCACCATCACGGCTGGCACGCCTTCGTGCACCAGCGAGGAGTGTACCTCATATCCCGTGACATGCGTCATCATCATCATCGAGCCCTTGTGCCCGGTCACAACCCTCATCTCGGACGGCTCACCGACAATCACGGCGTCGGCAGGCGGTAGGGCCGCAACCATCTCAGGCACCAGACGGGTCGCCCCATCCATGTTCGTCTCTTCGTCGTAGGAAAGCGCGATCTGCAAAGGTCGCTTCAAATCTGCGGCCTTCGCTTTCGGGACCGCGCAAAGCGCCAGCGCATCAAATCCCTTCATATCGCAGGTGCCACGGCCGTAGAGGCGCCGATCCTTCTCGAACAATTGAAATGGGTTTGTTGACCAGTCCTGACCATCCACCGGAACCACATCGGTATGGCCCGACAGCACCACTCCACCTTCGATGGACGGACCAACCAACGCGTAAAGGTTGGCCTTTGTCCCGCACGGGCTGGGAACGCGATGGCTTTCTACCCCATGGCTGGAAAGATAGTCTTCCACGAACTCGATGAGCTCGAGATTGGAATTCCGCGAGGTTGTGTCGAATGCCACCAGCGCGGCCAGCATTTCCTTCGGTGTGTAGATCTTTGACATACGCTCCTCCGTCTCGAACTTGATGGAGGGCATGACCGCTCGCGGTCAAGCGTGGGCTTGCTAGAAGTCGTTGGACAGCGCAGGCTAGCCATATGCAGAAGATCCTCGAAGAGATCGCAGCGACTGCCCGGCCTTGTGCTGCTGAAGGAAGCGTAGCCGATTACATACCGGCGCTGGCCCGTGTCGATCCACGCAAGTTTGCCTTGGTAGTTAGAACGGCGGACGGCCAGGAGTTTGCCACCGGTGATGCGGATGAACCGTTTTCGATACAATCGATCTCGAAGCTCTTCACGCTGGCCCTCGCGATGGAGTGGGTCGAAGATGATTTGTGGCGTCGGGTCGGGCGTGAGCCATCTGGCATGCGTTTCAACAGCCTGATCCAGTTGGAGACGGAAGGGGGCATCCCCCGCAATCCCTTCATCAATGCAGGCGCAATTGTTGTGGCCGACGCCTTGTTGCATCGCCGTCCACAGATCGCCGGCAGCTTTCGAAATCAGATGCGACTGCTAAGCGGCAACGAGGCCGTCCAGTACAGCGGCGAAGTTCATCGATCGGAGCTGGAGTTCGGCGACCTTAACAGAGCCATCGCGTTTGTATTAAAGGCACATGGCAACCTGCGGGAAGACCCGACATTGGTAACGGACACCTATTTCAGGTTTTGCGCGCTCGAGATGTCGGCCAGGGACCTCGCCCGATCGGCAATGTTTTTGATCGAGCCGCAAGGAGGCTCAGCAGCTTGTGCTCAAGGACAGCATGCGCAGAGACTAAGGGCTATCATGCGTACATGCGGTCTCTACGACCAGTCCGGGGAGTTCGCATTCCGGGTAGGGCTGCCTGGCAAGTCGGGAGTAGGTGGGGGCATCTTGGTAGTACAGCCAAAATCGTTCTCGGCAGTCGCCTGGTCACCCCCGTTAGACGGTTACGGAAACTCATACGCAGGGCAAGCCGCTCTCGAGAAGCTAGCGAGTTATCTTTGCTGATCCTGTGAATGTCAGACCCTCTCATTACTTGTTTAGCTTCATCTTTGTCAGCAAACTCCGGACATCGTTAGCCAGTTCGACTTCCTCGAGTTCATCCGCAGGAATATGGTGCGCGAGGCCCTCCAGAAAATCACGAATCTGTTGAACCCCTTCGCGAACGCCGACGGCATAGTCACTACCGACATCATCCCCCTGCCCGGACAAGTGACGCGCCAGCATATCGCCATAGCCAGAGATATCGTTTAGTGGACGGCTCATTTCTTCAGCGATCAGTTGAATTGCCTGGTCGAGACGGTGGGACGCAACGGCGCCCTTCGCCCATGAAACCGACTGAGTTATGTCGATAATAGTGACTCGGTATGTGCTCTCAGTGGTTTGGTCGACTTCAAACTCGGCAATTTCATGCAGCCATCGCAACTCACCTCTGTCAGCAAGTCGGCGATACGCGATCTCGTAACTTCGCCGATCTTCAACGCTGTTGGCGCAGAAGACCTCGATCTGCGCCCTATCGTCCGGGTGTATCCCTCGGTACCACGCTCCGGGAACATCTAGTTCAGCGCGCAAGCACCCCAGTAGTTCCTCGGGATCGCCAATCGAACTCAAGATTGTGTTTGTCGCAGAGTCGCAGATTACCTGCAAAGTCTTGGGATAAATAGAGCAGCGCCTTCCATTCTGACGTCGCGCCAAGCTATCGGTCGAGTGAGCCCCCATTGTCGTCCCCTATTGAAATGCACGAGACTGAGAACAGCACGGTATTCCGGCAAAATTGCTGATCATTTTGGGCAATTCGACGCGTTGAGCCTTGGTTTGCCCATGAAGGGTCACAATGCGGAGAGTTTGTGGCAAACTCCAACTTAAATGGTTGGAATCGGCGTCCTGCGATGCGACGACGATTTAGCAGAAGGAACGCCCCCATGCCCCACGACACGAAGCCACTCTCGAATGCTCAGATGCGCGATATCGAGGCCTTGCTGCATCCTTACACCAATGCACAGACCCACCGGCGGGTTGGCGCACATCTGATCGAACGCGGTGAGGGTGTGTACGTCTATGACGACATGGGCAACCGATTCATCGAAGGCATGGCGGGACTATGGTGTGCAGGCCTTGGCTTTGGAGATGCCGAACTGATCGATGCCGCGAAAGCTCAACTTGATCGCCTACCCTACTACCACCTCTTTGGCGGCAGAACGCACGAGCCAGCGATCGAACTGGCTGAAAAGATCAAGGATTTATACCCGATCCCCATGTCGAGGGTGTTTTATTGCTCCAGCGGAAGCGAGGCAAATGACACCCAAGTCAAGCTGACATGGTACATGATGAATGCGATTGGTAAGCGCGAGAAAAAAAAGATAATCAGCCGCAAAAAAGGCTACCACGGTGTGACACTCGTTTCAGCGTCGATGACGGGTCTTCCCCTAAACCATGGGTCTTTCGATCTACCGTTCGATTTCGTGAAACACACCACGACACCGCACTTTTGGCGCGAGGGCCGAGACGGCGAGACCGAACGAGAGTTCACCGCGCGATTAGCGAGCGAACTTGAAGACATGATCATCGCGGAGGGGCCTGATACAGTCGCGGCATTCATCGCAGAGCCAGTTATGGGTGCAGGGGGCGTCATCGTTCCGCCCAATGGCTATTTCGAAGCGATCGCTCCGGTGCTGGCGAAGTACGATGTCAGAATGATCGCAGATGAGGTCATCACCGGCTTTGGCCGCACCGGTAACTGGTTCGGAACCGAAACGTTCAATGTACCCGCAACAAGCGTTTCTATGGCAAAACAGCTGACCGCTTCTTATGCTCCGCTGTCTGCCGTTGCCATTGATGCGGAAATGGCAGACGCGATCGAGGCGGAGTCGGCGCGGCACCCAGCCCTCGGACACGGATATACTTACGGCGGCCACCCGCTCGGTTGCGCTGTCGGCTGTGCAACTCTCGACATCTACAAACGGCGAGACATTCTCGGTCACGTTCGCAAGATTGCGCCGTACTTCCAAGAAAAGCTGTCAAAGTACCGCGATCATCCGCTTGTGGGAGATGTGCGTTCGGCCGGATTGATGGGCGCGATCGAGGTCGCACCAAAGCATGGCGACCCATCGGGCTTCGCGATCCCTGGGAAAGTTGGACCGGCGCTATCAATGGAACTATTGAAACACGGTGTGATCTTGCGCGCGATAGGCGATTCCCTTGCGTTGTGCCCACCGATGATCATTACCGAGGAGCAGGTTGACGCCTTGTTCGAACCGATGGAGACTGCCCTCGACGCAACTTTGCACTGGGCCAAGTCCGAAGGCCACGTACACTGAGAACATTTGAGCGTGGCAGAGAGCCCCTCCTGTCTGCCACGCTTCCTTGCTGCTAAGTTCAATTAGTGGCTTGCCTAAAGACGGCTCTGACGAGCTTGGGAAGTGAGTATGTCTAGGATAGCTTTGACAGGTTGCTTCGACCTAATTCCACGACGTTGACCATTGCCGAAATCATCAGCAAAAGCTACGTCCCGCAGATGCTGATATACAAAGTTCTCACCGATGACGAGTGGTTGGACCTCCGTGTGAACGGCGAAACTGGCGGAGCGCCAATCGACATCCAAGACGGCTTCATACACTTTTCGACTGCTGCACAAGTACCAGAGACCGTCTCACGCCATTTCGCAGAGCAGGCGGACCTTTGGATCATAGCCATGGACACCGGTGCCCTTGGCGATGACTTACGCTGGGAACCGTCGCGAGGTGGCGCACTGTTCCCCCATCTCTATGCTAAACTCCGGCACGCGGACGTTACTTGGTCGAAGCAACTGCCAATGTCCGCCGAAGGTCATTTATTCCCTGCTGAGATGACATGAGCCTGATCGAAAAGACGGGTTTGCGCCTACTGCATCTATTAGAGCCAGAAGCGGCGCATGAAATTGGTCTGAAATTGCTTCGTGCGGGGCTTGCCGGAGGGAGAGGGCCGGTGCAGTCAAACCGTCTGAAAACCAATGTCGCCGGAATAGACTTACCCAATCCGATCGGAATAGCGGCAGGCTTTGACAAGAATGCACAAGCGGTTCCTGAGACGCTGAGAACGGGCGCTGGCTTTACAGAAATTGGGGCGGTGACGCCGCGTCCTCAGTTTGGCAATCCCAAACCGCGATTGTTTCGACTGTCCAGCGACAGAGCAGTGATCAACCGGTTCGGCTTCAACAATTGCGGGATGGAAGCGGCTTATGCATCGCTAACTGCTCGACCGGTGACCGGTATTGTCGGCGTTAATCTTGGGGCGAACAAGGACACCGAGGATAAGTCTAATGACTACATGGCCGTCCTTTCCCGCTTTCACGATATTGTCGATTTCGCAACGGTAAACGTCTCCTCGCCAAACACTGAACGTCTTCGAGACCTGCAGGGCCGGGCAGCACTAGATATGCTTTTGGGCCGTGTGCTGGAGCGTCGGGACGAGTTGGGATCCGGTGGCATACGCCTTCCTATCTTCCTGAAGATTGCACCGGATCTGTCATTGGATAACTTGAGCGACATTGCCGATATCTGCTTGAAGCGGGGGATCGACGCTGTGGTTGCGACCAACACAACCCTTGATCGAAGGGGCTTGCGCTCGGCGGGTTGGCAGGAAAAAGGGGGCCTATCCGGCCGACCACTGTTCCAGCGTTCGACCGAAGTGTTAAAGCAGCTCTATAGGGTATCAGATGGGCGTCTGCCTTTAATCGGGGTGGGTGGCATTTCGTCCGGCGAAGACGCCTATGCAAAGATCCGCGCGGGCGCCAGCGCAGTCCAGATGTATTCAGCGCTGGTCTACGAGGGTGTTAGCCACACAAGCCGTGTCGCAAAAGATCTCAGAAAGATTCTCGCCCGTGACGGGTACGCCAGCGTTGCCGGTGCCATCGGCGTTGATGCCTGATGCTTGCGTTCGTCAGTTCGTTTTTTCTCATGATCATAACACCGGGTCCAGGTGTCCTGACGACCGCGGGAATTGGCGCTGGTTTTGGTTGGCCGGCCGGCATTCGTTTTCTTGTTGGGCTTTGCATCGGAACCAATTTGACTTTTCTGATGGTTGCTACCGGCTTGGTCGCCAGCATTGACGCTATTCCTGGACTTCGCACCGGTTTGTTGATCGCCTCAGTCGCTTACTTCTTGTACCTGGCCGCAAAGATCGCGCTGGCAGGAGCGCGCGTTGGTTTCATTCAACCTGACCGGGCGCCGACCCTTTGGACGGGCATAGGCCTCCAACTCGTCAACCCTAAGGCCTATGTCGTAAATGGGCTTCTGGTAACCGGCTTCCCCTTCTACCCCCAGGATCTTATGGTCGAGGTGGCGTGGAAGTTCCTTCTGATGAACTTGGTTTGGGTGCCCGTACACTTGGCTTGGCTTGGTGCTGGCGTCGGTCTGCGCCGCTTAGAATTGTCCCCTGCCCTGCAACGCACGATCAATGTGGCTATGGCCATTGCTTTAGTCATCGTGGTTTTGACAGCGGCCTTTCACTTGCAAACAACACCCGCATAGATCTGAGATTAGCGTCGGCCCGCAAAGACTGTAGCCAGGACTATTCGGCGGCAACTTTGCCGAGGCTCGAGAGTACCAGCTAAATTAGTCGTAGCTATTGATGAAAGGATTCCCCCTACTCGCCACGCCCAGATGAACGCAATTCGGCTTGCGTTACACCAGTGCGGCGCCTATAGAGCGCGCTCTGAACGGAAAGCCGGCCGGTATGGGCTGCCGCGCTTTCCGAGCCGAAACCCAGGAATGGAGATCGAAATGCCCAAGATGAAGACCAAGTCAGGCGCGAAGAAGCGCTTCAAGGTCACTGCCAACGGGCGTGTGAAGGTCCAGCAGGCCGGAAAGCGCCACGGCATGATTAAACGCACTAACAAATTCATTCGGAACGCACGCGGTACCACGGTACTCTCGCCCCAGGACGAGAAGATCGTGAAGCAGTTCCTGCCATACGCTTGAGGGAGGACTGACATGCCACGAGTAAAGGGCGGACCCGCTTCCATTGCGCGCCACAAGAAGGTTCTGAAGGCAGCGAAGGGCTACTACGGAGCAAGATCTCGGACATTCCGCACTGCAACGCAGGCAGTCGACAAGGCTCTTGAGTACCAAACCCGCGACCGCAAGCGCAAAAAGCGGACGTTTCGCGCACTGTGGATCCAGCGGATCAACGCTGCTGTTCGCGCACACGATGAAACGTTGACATATTCGCGGTTTATCAACGGCCTTGCCAAGGCAGATATCGAGATCGATCGGAAAGTGCTGGCCGATCTCGCTGTACACGAGCCAGAGGCTTTTGGCTCAATTGTCGACAAAGCCAAAGCCGCTTTGACCTAACCAACGTTAGGTTTCATTACACATGGGTCCCGGAGCGCAAAACTTCGGGGCCCCTTGTGTTTCGGCGTGCACTGGACCTGCAATAACTGCCGGGCTGGCAAGTGCTTGGACAGAACCGCATACTCGTTCAAAAAGGGGGCATCGTCGAATGCGCCTGCCGATTTGGTCTGCTATAGTGAATGTGCAGAGCCAGGAGGATGAACATGTCGCCGTGCAAAGCAATGGTCAAACTGATGATGACGACGGCAATCGGCACGTTGGTATTGGCTTCAAGTAATGCCTCAGCGGACTTCCCCGGCGAAAGTTGGAATATTGGACTTGTGCAGGTTGATGGCGGCAGCACCTCCGCAGAACGGAACGCAGTCAACCAAGCTTTGGTTCAAGCAAATGAAACTTACTTTTATGGCGGTATGCCAGCTCGGATGGAGGCCACGATCCAAGGGGGCACCGTCAGTTTGCAGATCGTGAATGCATCTACCGGTCAAGTCATGGCCGAACGTCGTGGGCTGCCATTTTCTGGGAGTGGTGAGACTTTAACAGCTAATGCGCTCGCCTGGATGGACACCTTGGGCTGCGGTGACGGATGCCTAATCGCAATTACAGATGAAGCACCACAACCCGCTGTTGAAGTCCAGATAGTCGCGGCGCCTCCGCCCTCTCCAGAGACACCAGCAGAGCAACCTGACGACGACGAGTTGCAGATTGCAGAGACACTGGGCCAAGTAGAGACGGCGGCAGATGCGCCAGCGGTACCTATTCCCATCGAAGACGAACCCTCTGCTATTGAAATCGCCGGTCTACCCGTGACACCGGCGTCATCAGAGGCGCCATTGGCTGAGCCAGTTGAAGCACCAGTCGCTGGTATCGCGACGTCACCGACCGTTCCCGAAGTCACACCACAACCTGCCCGCCCTCTCGCGGAACCCAACATTACCGTCGCTGCACAACCGCAAAGCGGCGGTACTTCAACCGCCCCGGCGGTATCCGCGCCCGTGCCACCCGAACCTGCATTAGGTAGCACCTCGGCCAGCCTAGCTGCGAACGTCGCCCGTACCGGCCCTTCTCCGACCGCCGGCAGCGGGGCAAGCGCGCCGATTACCGGTCAACCGGCTTTTGCAGAACCTTCGTCGAGTAGCGTAAACGAACTAGCGGTAGCGGAACCCCAAATCGCGGTCGCACCGACGCCAGCCGGATCGGAGGAAGCCCCGACGATTGGTGTACCATCTGTGGCGGCCCCTGAGTTCGGTGCAACCGACCCAGCCAGACCTTCCGGCAGTGAACCTACTCTGCCAGCAGACGTTGCCGTGGTTCCGGAGTTGACGTTGGAAGAAATACCAGCAGACGTCGCACTACCTGCTTTTGGCACCACGACTGCGCCCTTCCCCCTCGGGGAGACCGGTGGCGTCGCAGCTACGGCACCCAACGCGAGCAGCGCGCCCGAAAGCGACACGGAATTGGCGTTAGCCGAACCGCGCAGTGGTGATGTCCCGCGTGCGACAGGCAGCACAGGTGGTCAATCACCCAGCGCCGGGAGAATTGAGACGCCTGTAACCACATCGCCCGACGGGGTTATCGCAGAGCCGACAGGCAATGCATCAACATCACAACCCACCGGGCTCGCGCTGCCGTCCGTTCCAACGGCTACAAGCCAAACTAGTGCTCCAGTGACTCCGCCAGTAAACTCCGTTGCAACACGACCGACGCCAGTTTCGCCGCCCGCTGGCGGTTTGACGGCGCCAGGTGGACAAAGTCCAGACGTCGCGATCACGACAGATGCAAGCCAATCGAGCGGGGCACCCAGTTTACCGGCACAACCTTCCCTGCCTCAGGATGTTGCGATCGCACCCGATCGCGCAAACGAACAGCAAGTCGTCGTTGCAGACGAAGGACCCGAACTGCAGCCAACGCCAGACGCTCAGGGAACTATCGCGCTGGCGCCCCCGGTGGTTTCAGAACAACCGGTGCCAGAGGTCGAGGCACCTGTCTTGCAGCCAACGCCTGAACAACCGGCGGTCGAGCCCGTCACGCCCCAGATCGTCAACCCTGAGACAGCAGGTCCCGAGGAACCGGAACCATCCACCAGCGTGGACGTACAGGTCGCAGCGGTGGACCCTAACGCTGTCGGACCGACACTCGCGAATGCACGCTGGGTCGGGTTCACTCCGGCTGTGTTTACAGGCGCAGAAGCGCGTCCCGGCGCTTGGATTTCTGGGCCCTTCGATCGTAAACAACGCATGGGGTGGATCACAGACACGGCAACAGGTGCAACGACTCGCGTTACTTTTGTCTGGCGAGAGCCGGGTGCTGGCGGCCGGGCTGCAACCCTATCTCAGGAGGCGGCAAGAGCGTTGGGCTTGGACCAGGGGGATGTCGCGAACGTAGCTGTTTACCTGCCGAGGTGAAGCCACGTCTTAAGACCCACTGGATACGTGGCAGAAGCTCGTTCGTTTAATCCAGGCCTTGCAAGCGGCAAAAGCGGACGCTATACGGCCCGCTCCGCCGTTAGGCTGTTGAGATTTATACCGGGGCAGCAACCCCGAGGAGACGGATCGATGAAGGTCAAGAACTCGCTGCGCTCATTGAAGAGCCGCCACCGCGATTGCCGTGTAGTCCGCCGCAAGGGTCGTGTTTACGTGATCAACAAGACACAGCGTCGGTTCAAGGCACGGCAGGGCTAAGTACACGACGGCGAAAGTCAATCGACGGGCTCAAGACCTTCAGGTTGGCCCACGACCACGATCGAAAGTGCTTCGGGATCGTATAGGCGACGGGATACCCGTCTGACATCGTCCAGATCAACAGCCTCAATGTATTCATTTCGGCGATTGATGTAGTCAGGATCCAGCCCTCGTCCCATCATCCAGACGAGGTAACCCGCTATCTTCGAGTTAGTGTCGAAGCTCAGCGGAAACGATCCCGTCAAATAAGTTTTAGCGGCGTCAACCTCCTCGGGCGTAGCGTCACCGGAAGCCATCCGCGCCCACTGATCGCGAATGACCTTCAAGCTCTCCGCCATTCGAGCATTTTCCGTTTGCACGCGCCCATAAAAAATCTCAGCACCGTCCAGAACGGTGTTGGAGGCGTAAACAGAGTACGCCAGGCCACGTTTCACTCGAACTTCTTCGGTCAAACGTGACCCAAAACTGCCTGAGCCAAATATTCGGTTCGCTACGACGGCCGCGAAGTAATCCGGATCATCCCACGGGATCCCAGCGTGACCAAACAGGGCAATGGACTGCGGAACGTCTTCCGAGACAACGAATAGGCCCGGCTCCGGCGACGTTTTAGCACGGCTGACAGCACCGACATCGCCCTCAGGCAACACCCCTAGCAACTTATCGACTAATTCTCCCGCGACTTCGCCATCGATTGCACCGACGAGTACAACCTTTGCGTCGGTACGGATCAAAAGCCGGCGATGAGCTTCCTTTAGATCGTCCACGGTTATGGCCGATATGGTCTCGTGAGTACCTTGCACGGGACGGCCATACGGATGATCAGGGAACGCTCGACTAAACCAAGCGCGCCCAGCAATTGACGCTGGGGAAGTTTCAGATCTGGCAATGGCTGCGAGTATTTGCGCACGACTACGTTCGACAGCGTCCAAGTCGAAACGGGGATCGCTCATTGCCAAAGTCAAAAGGTCAATGCCCTCATCAAGGGTCTCGAGCAGAAAGCGCGCCGAGATGCTGGCCGAGTCGCTCCGCACCCCGAACCCAAAACGCGCGGCCAGATCGCGCCGCAGGTTCGAGAACTCGACTGCATCGAGGTCGCCAGAACCTTCGTCCATCAATCCAATTGCAAACCGACTAACGCCGATCTTGTCATTGGGGTCCGCCCAACTGCCGTTTGCTAATTGGATTTCAACCGCAACGATCGGGATCGACATTTCTTCGACCAGCCAAAACTCATGTCCTGCGGGGCTCGTCAGTTGCTGGACCTGGACATCAGCGCGCGCGCTGGCAGTGGCCAACATGGCGCATGCAACTGCAATGACTCTGATTAACATGCTCATCAGCCGTCTTCCCCGGCAGTCAGCATCCAGCCCGTAACAGAACGCTCAATCGTCAGCATGGCGGCTGCGTTTTTCACATCTTCAGGCGTGACCGCGTCGACGACTGATGACCATTGTCGAACGTCATCTACAGAGAAACCTAATGCCAGAACCGCACCATAGAGTTGCGCCATGTTCGTTGGACTGTCTTGAGCAAAGATCTGGCTGGCCCGTAATTGACGCTTGGCACGGTTTAGTTCTGCTTCGTCTGGCCCCGCTTCAACCATCCGGAAGAGCTCGACGTCCAGGGCGGCCTCGATGCTAGCCAGGTTATGTCCAGGCACCGGCACACCGTAAACGGAAAATGTCGCCAGCCCACGGGCTTGAGCGCTGTAAGAGGTGCCTGTGCCCAATGCGATGCCTTGTTCGAGCTCAAGTGCACGTGATAACCGAGAGCCTCGGCCACTACCCAAGACCTGTGATAACACGCTAAGCGCAGCCGACACCCGAGGTTCGGCAGGATTGTATGCAGGCACCAGATAGCTGCGGGTAACATAGGGCTGCGCGACCCTGGGGTCAGACATCTCCAGCCGCCTTGCGGCCAGTTGTGGCGGTTCCGTTGGTCTTGATGCTGGCGGATTGCCTGAGGGCTCCTTTGATCCGTAATAGACGTTGGCCATGGAGAGCACGTCCCCCGGATCTACGTCACCCGCTACCACCAAAATCGCGTTATCTGGCGCATAGAACCGGTCGTAGAAGTCCAATGCATCTTGGAGGCTAAGCTCCTCCATCTCGTGACGCCACCCGATGATGGGCACGCCATATGGATGATTCAGATACAGCGCAGCTTGCATCTGTTCTGCGAACAGTGCTTGCGGAGAGTTGTCCGTCCTTTGATTGCGCTCCTCCAAGATGACATCGCGTTCGGTGACGACGTGATCCTCGGTTAGAACCAAACCCGTCATCCGATCGGACTCCATGCGCATCACCAATTCTAGTCGGTCCGCGGCAATCGTCTGGTGATACGCTGTGAAATCCTGTCCTGTGAACGCGTTGTCGCGCCCACCATTTGCCGATACGATCGCTTGGAATTCACCTGGCGCGAAGCTCTCAGTCCCCTTGAACATTAAGTGTTCAAGGAAATGGGCGATCCCAGACTTTCCAGGGGGTTCGTCTGCAGCACCTACACGATACCAAACCATGTGCGTGACAACAGGCGCGCGATGATCCTCGATCACCACAACGTCCATGCCATTTTCAAGTTGATAGGTCGTAATCTGTGGCTCGGCCTTCGCTTGCAATCCACCGAGCAATACCGTCAACGCCAAGATCGCGGATATCACCCGCATTGTGGTTCTCCAGCCAAGATTAAAGAAACGCAGATCAGAACGCCGTTTCGTTCGGCGCATTCGGCAATCGGTTGTTCGGCCTGCGATCGATCGGGTCAACCTGACGCGGCTCTTCGTCTGTCTGCAGCGATGGCCGGTCGTTCGGGTCGATTGGAGCCGACGATACACCTTGTGTCTGTAGACGCCGAGCTTCCAACGACGCGTCGATCGCGTCGTCGACACCTTCTTGTTCGCTTTCACCAGACAGAAGGTCCACCAACAATGGAGCTTCATAGGGTTGCGCGTCTTCCAGGCGCTGTTCCGTTTGCTGTAGATCCTGCTGCAAGCCAGGTGCTGTTTGCGCGGACGCATTCGCCGCATCCAACAGAGCCCGCTCGCCAGCGCTGGCCCCCGTTGTCGACGCTGCAACAGTGGGTGCGCCGAGCAAGGCAACGACAGCGGCACCTCTCGCATCAGGTTCTAAAGGCGATTGCTCGCCAAGGCGCGGTTCTGGCAATGACAAGGACCCAGGCATCTTTAACGGTTTCCGCGCAACCACCAGGAACTCGTCTGGCGCGTCTCTTCGGCCCGATACAATATCTAGCGGGCTCCCGAGGGTGTCGCACCCGGCGGCAAACAGTGTTGCACCGATCAGAGTCGAAGCGGTGAGAATTCTCTGCATAGAGGAGATCAGCATCTGGTCGCTTCCTAATTCTCTAAGGCTTGCATTCTGTCGCTTAGGTATACAGCGTGCAATAAGCAAACTTCTTCAAGCTTTGATCGCGATCCACAGAGCGCCGGCGAAGATCCATACATCAGCGATATTGTATGAGAACGGGTTATTGAAGCCGCAACACGCATTGTTTAGAAAGTCGATCACCGCGCCGTGGCTGAAACGGTCCCAGGCGTTAGCCATGGCCCCACCGACAACCAACCCGGCACCCCAAGCCGTGGCAGTCGACCGCCGCCGCCC
Organism: Pseudomonadota bacterium; assembly: GCA_039026375.1. Lineage (GTDB taxonomy): Bacteria > Pseudomonadota > Alphaproteobacteria > Rhodobacterales > Rhodobacteraceae > Thermohalobaculum. The sequence continues at coordinate 49,143 of JBCCML010000007.1, read as the reverse complement.
GACCCATACGATCAAAGCAACCGAGATCACCAACTTCACCGCGATCAGAATATAGCGCGTTTCTTCAGGTCCCCCGCCAAACAGGCCGAAGTTGATGCCGGTGTTCTCCGCATAGCGAAACTGCAAAAACGGCGGCCATACGGGGTGATCCCGGTTATCCCAGCCCAGCCCCAGCGGCCCTGTCACCCACCATTTCGATACCTGATCGATCAGGAAGGCCACGATGGCCACCGGGACAACGATGCGCAGGATCATCCATGCACCACGTCATGACAGCGTGCGGTGAGGTTGGGATCTTTCAACGTGCCGACGTCGGGCAGGATCTTCCAGCAGCGCGCGCATTTCTTCCCCTGCGCCAGCGAGGGGACGACGGCAACTCCAGGAACGTCAGCTAACGAGAACGCCGTAGCAGGCGCAGGCCGATCAGTTATCTCGATCGCAGACGTGATGCACAGATCGGCAAACTCGACGGTGCCCAAGATCGCCAGCGTCTCAGCATCCTCGACATGAACCATTGGCGCCGCCTCCAGGCTGGCACCGATCCGCTTTTCGGTTCGCTCGATCTCCAGCGCACCGGTCACGACACGGCGCACGCGCCAGATGGTCGACCACTTCGCCGCCAGCGCGTCGTCTTGCCAGCTGGCGGGGGTATCGGCGAAGTCCTGGAGGTGAACGGAATGGTCACCGGCCGGATGACGGCACAACCAGACCTCCTCCATCGTGAACGGCAGGATCGGAGCAAGCCAACCCACGAGGCGATCAAACACGTGCGTCATCGCGGCCAAGCAGGCGATCCGGCGCGGGCTGTCTGCGGCATCGCAGTAAAGCGTGTCCTTTCGGATATCGAACCAAAGGGCCGATAGATCCACGGTGCAAAACTGAAACACCTTCTGGAACACATCTTGGAAGGCGTATTTTCTGTAGCCCTCTCGCACAGATGCATCCAACTCCGCCAAGCGATGCAGGATCCAACGCTCCAATTCCGGCATGTCCTCGGTCGGAACATCCGGGTGTTTCATCTGCCCAAGTGCCCCCAACATGTACCGGAACGTGTTGCGCAAGCGGCGATAACTGTCCGTTGTACCCTTCAGGATCTCGGGCCCGATCCGCTGGTCGATGGTATAGTCAGTCTGCGCCACCCAAAGGCGCAGAATATCGGCCCCGTACTGCTCGACCACCTTGTTGGGGGACATCGCGTTCATCTGGGACTTGGACATCTTCATGCCCTTCTCATCCAGCGTAAAGCCGTGCGTCAGAACCCCATGATAGGGCGCGCGCCCGATGGTCGCGCATCCCTGCAGCATTGAAGAATGGAACCATCCGCGGTGCTGATCCGTCCCCTCGAGGTACAGCGACGCGGGGCGGATCGAATCCGGGCGATCCCTGAGCGTAAAGGCGTGGGTCGAGCCCGAGTCGAACCACACATCCAGGATGTCGTCGACTTTCTCCCAGTCATCGGGGTTGACGCCCGCCAGGTTCACCAGAAAGCGCTGTTTGGCCCCATCGGCGAACCATGCATCCGCACCTTCGGCACGGAACGCATCAGAAATCCGTTGGTTCACTTCCTCGTTGCGTAGGATCTCCACATTGTCGCCAGTGCCCCGTTTGAAGCAGGTCAGGGGGACGCCCCAGGCACGCTGGCGCGACAGCACCCAATCAGGGCGGTTCTCGATCATCGCATGCAGGCGATTGCGCCCCGAAGGCGGCGTCCACTCGACCAGCTGGTCGATCGAGGTCAGGGCCCTTTCGCGGATGGTCTGACCATAGGTACCCATGCCGTCGTCCAAAGGCTTGTCGATGGCGACAAACCATTGCGGTGTGTTTCGGAAGATCAGCGGGGCTTTCGACCGCCACGAGTGCGGGTACGAGTGCTTGAGACGCCCTCGCGCCAGCAGCCCACCGACTTCGACCAGCTTGTCGATGACGCGCTTGTTGGCGTCCTTCTCCTTGCCCTTGTGGTCGAAGATCTGCGCGCCGCCGAAGAAGGGCAGGTCCTGGCGGAAGGAGCCATCCTCCAGCACATTGTGGGTCATGGGCAGGTTGTATTGCAAGCCGACATTATAGTCGTCCGCGCCGTGGCTGGGCGCCGTGTGGACAAAGCCCGTCCCAGCATCATCGGTCACGTGATCGCCTGGGAGCATGGGAACGTCGTAATCCCACTCGCCGTTCTCGTCCGCACCCCGGAACGGGTGCGCACAGGTGAGTGCCTGAAGTTCCGCGGTTGAAACCGAACGAACCTTTTCCCAACCGTCTTCTTCCAGACGCGCCTGGCGGAACACATCCCCCGCCAGCTTGTCGGCAACCAGATACAGGTCGCCGACGGCCGCCCAGCACTCCTCGGGCGTCTTCGTGACCTTGTAGAGCCCGTATTCAATGACCGGGTTGAAGCTGACGGCGCGGTTCTGCGGGATGGTCCAGGGGGTGGTGGTCCAGATGACGACGGATGCCTCTGCAAGGTCACCTTCACCACCGGAGACGATCTTAAACGGCACCCAGATCGTGTGGCTCTGGTGCTCGTGGTACTCGACCTCGGCCTCGGCAAGCGCAGTCTTCTCCACCACTGACCACATGACCGGCTTGGAGCCCTGATAGAGCGTGCCGCTCATCACGAACTTCATGAATTCCTCGGCGATCACCGCCTCGGCGTCATAGGACATCGTCAGATAGGGATTGTCCCACTCCCCCGTTACGCCCAGCCGCTTAAACTCTTCGCGTTGCACGTCGATCCAATGCTCGGCAAAGGCGCGGCACTCCCCGCGTAACTCGTTGATGGGGACCTCATCCTTGTTCTTGCCCTTGGCGCGGTACTGCTCTTCGATCTTCCACTCGATCGGCAGGCCGTGGCAGTCCCACCCCGGAACATAACGGCTGTCATGGCCCAGCATCTGCTGCGAACGCACCACGAAGTCCTTTAGGACCTTGTTCAGTGCATGTCCGATATGAAGGTTGCCGTTAGCGTATGGCGGCCCGTCATGGAGTTCGTATTTGGGCCGCCCCTCTTTTGCCCGCAGTTTTCCATAGACATCCAGCTTGTCCCAATGCGCCAGCCATTCAGGCTCGCGCTTTGGCAAGCCGGCCCGCATGGGAAAGTCCGTCTTCGGCAGAACAAGCGTGTGTTTGTAGTCAGGTTTTGTGTCGGTATCGGCGCTCATGGCGCTACCTCGTCATGTCGTGAATCCAGTCGGCACGGTGGGCAGGCGCACCACCTTTTTCCCGGCGCCGCCTCAGAAGCGGGCCGGGCTCGTAATGAGCTGGCCGATCGGTAATCGATACATCATGAGCGCCGTATAACCGGACCCTTACCTGTGGTCCAGTGGCCTGAAGATGCGCCCTGCGAAAGAAGCACCCGACAGGCAGTCCCAGACGTCGGGCGTATCAAATGGAGGCCGGACAAGCGTCTGGCCGCCTGGTTACGGGCCGGTTAACCGAACGCTGGGGTCAGGCGGACGGAACAGTAAGCTCCATCACCCGTCTCAAAAACGCCTTAGCCTCGGGGCTGTCCCATTCGGCCTCCCCGGTGACGCGGGCGATCTCGCGGCCCTCTCGATCCAACACCACGGTGATGGGCAGGCCCAGTGCACCGGCCATGCGAGCCACGCCACCCCGGCGGTCCTGATAGACGGTCAGGTGCTGCACCTCGATCTCTTCGAAGAACGCGATCACGCGCCCAACGTCGAAACGATCAGTCGACAGGGCAATCACGGCCAGATCATCACCACCCAGCGCGCCTGACAACCTGTCGATCGACGGCATCTCTGCACGGCAGGGCGGGCACCATGTCGCCCAGAAGTTCAAGACCACAACCTTGCCTTCAAAGTCGCTCAAGCTGATCGCGTTACCGTGCTTGTCGCGGAAAACCTCGGTGATCGGCGGGCGCGCTTCGTCATGTATGACCAACTTGGTCATGTCGCCAACCCGCAGGTCATCCAACGAAGCGCGCTCCTCTGCCGTCAATTCCGCGGCGCTGACGGGGTTTGCCCCCGGCACAAACCCGGCATATAGCAGGGCACTGAAAAGGACGGCTGCGATCAGGCGCATCGGGGTCTCCGGTCAATGATATGCGGACGGCTATGCGCGAAGATAATGATCCAACGCCCGCTGAAAAGGCACAGGCGAACACAATGTGGGGAGGGCGCTTTGCAGCCGGCCCCTCGGCCGTGATGGAGGCAATAAACGCGTCGATCGATTTCGATCGGCGGATGTGGGCCGAGGATATCGAGGGCAGCCGGGCGCATGCCGCCATGTTGGCCCGCCAGGGCGTGATCGGACAAGAGGACCAAGCCGCCATCGATCGCGGGCTTGATCAGGTTGCAGAGGAGATTGTCGACGGATCCTTTGCCTACTCGGCGGCACTGGAAGATATCCACATGAACATCGAGGCGCGGCTGCGCGAGCTGGTCGGAGATGCCGGCGCCCGCCTGCATACAGGCCGCAGCCGTAACGATCAGGCTGCCGTGGACATCCGCCTCTGGGTCCGTAAGCGGTGCGATGAAATCGACACTGCTTTGACCCGGTTGATCGCCGCGCTGGTGGATCAGGCCGACGCCGGTGCCGAAATGGTCATGCCCGGTTTCACCCACCTTCAGACAGCCCAACCGGTCACCTGGGGGCACCACATGCTTGCCTATGCAGAGATGCTGGACCGCGACCGGGGGCGCTTTCGCGACGCACGTGCGCGCATGAACGAGAACCCGCTGGGGGCGGCGGCCTTGGCAGGGACGTCGTTTCCGATCGACCGTGACATGACGGCAGCCGCCCTGGGGTTTCACAGGCCAATGGCCAATTCGATCGACGCCGTCAGCGACAAGGACTTCGAACTGGAGTTTATGGCCGCCGCCAGCATTTGCGCGATGCATCTCTCTCGCTTTGCCGAGGAATTGGTCGTCTGGGCGTCTGCACAGTTCCGTTTCGTGACGCTCAGCGACGCATTCACAACCGGCTCGTCGATTATGCCACAGAAGAAGAACCCGGACGCGGCCGAGCTGGTTCGGGGGAAGATCGGGCGCATTGCCGGGCATTTCCAGGGACTGCTGATGGTGATGAAGGGGCTTAGCCTCGCCTACGCCAAGGACATGCAGGAGGATAAAGAGGCGACCTTTGATGCCGCGGACACCATCCAGCTGATGATCGCGGCCATGGAGGGAATGGTCCGGGATATGCGGCCCAATCAAGCCGCGCTGGCCGCTGCAGCGGGGCAAGGTTTTTCTACAGCGACGGATCTAGCCGACTGGCTGGTGCGTGTCCTCGGCATGCCGTTCAGAGATGCCCACCACGTTACCGGCAGCTTGGTCAAGTTGGCCGAGGATCGCGACATTGACCTGGCCGATCTACCCCTGGAAACGATGCAATCGATCGAGGCAAGGATCACGGCGGATGTCTACTCCGTGTTAACCGTGGAGGCTTCAGTGGCCAGTCGCACGTCTTATGGCGGCACCTCACCGGCCAGGGTGCGCGAACAGATCACCGGTTGGCAACAACGCCTGCAGGGGACACGCTAATGCGCATGCTTTTGATTGCACTTCTGGCGACGTGCCTCGCGATCGGTGGTTGCGGCAAGAAAGGCGATCCACAGCCGCCAGCCCAGCAAGAAGACGTCAAACAGAACTGACCGCATGGATTTCAGTAGGTCGCTATACCTGGTTTTGATGTTGGTTGCCCTGGCGTTTCCAGTGCGGAGGCTGGCAAACTGGATTCAGGAATACGGGCTGGACTACCAGCTCATGGCTCAAGCTCTGACAGTGAACGACCCCGCGCGCAGCCTCACAGGCGCTATATTTGTAACGTCTCTGGCAGCGCTGGTCTTTATGGTCGGTGAAGCGTTTACCAGGCGAGACTGGTTATCTTTGATCGCGGTGCCTGTGACATTGACGCTTGGTGTTGCGGTCGGACTTCCGTTGTATCTGTTCTTGCGGCTGCGCACGCTGCGCTAGCTTTCGAAAAACGACAATGGCCGGCACAAGTGTTCCGCCTTAACCCAACGACTTCGAGAGACCCCATTGGATCACTTCAGCTATCTCGACGGCATTCTGCACGCTGAGGATGTGCCCCTGCCCCGCATTGCGGCCGAAGTCGGCACGCCGTTTTACGTCTATTCCTCGGCGACGCTGGCTCGGCACTACCGCGTCTTTCAGGAAGCACTGTCGGGCATGGATCACCAGATCTTCTACGCGATGAAGGCAAACTCCAATCTGGCAGTCCTGGCCACCTTGGCCCGGCTTGGCGCCGGGATGGACGTCGTATCCGAGGGTGAGATGCGCCGGGCCCTAGCCGTCGGGGTTCCGGGCGAGCGTATCGTCTTTTCGGGTGTCGGAAAGACCCAGGGCGAGATGCGCTTGGGGCTGGAGAATGATATTCGACAGTTCAACGTCGAAAGCGAGCCTGAATTGCATCGGCTTTCCGAAGTGGCTGCAGGGATGGGCAAGACCGCACGGGTTACGGTGCGGGTAAATCCGGACGTTGACGCCAAGACCCACGCAAAGATCTCGACCGGCAAGTCCGAGAATAAGTTCGGCATTCCGATTTCTCGAGCACGTGACGTCTATGCGATCGCTGCCCGCCTTCCGGGGATCGAGGTGGTCGGCGTTGACGTGCATATCGGCAGCCAATTGACCGAGTTGGCCCCTTACGAGACCGCTTTCCAGAAAGTCGCAGAGTTGACCGAAGCGCTACGGTCGGACGGCCACAGCATCAGCCGCTTGGATCTGGGCGGCGGGCTGGGGATTCCATATCAGCATTCCAACGAGGCGCCCCCCCTGCCCTTCGATTACGGCGAGATCGTGCGGCGTACCGTCGGGCACCTGGGATGCGAGATTGAAATCGAACCCGGTCGCCTGATTGCAGGCAACGCCGGGCTCCTTGTGGCGTCGGTCATCTACGTCAAACACGGAGAAGGCCGCGATTTTCTGATCGTGGACGCCGCAATGAATGATCTGATCAGGCCGGCTATGTATGAAGCCTGGCATGATATCGTGCCCGTGATCGAACCGGCGCCCGATGCGGTTCTGGGCCCGATCGACGTGGTTGGGCCGGTTTGCGAAACCGGCGACACATTCGCCCGCGCCCGCGCGATGCCGCCGGTCGGTCAAGATCAAATGATCGCATTCCGCTCGGCCGGCGCTTACGGCGCGGTTATGGCGTCTGAATACAACGCCCGGCCCATGGTCCCTGAGGTGCTCGTCAACGGCGATCAACTTGCTGTTGTTCGGCCGCGTCCCACATATGAAGAAATGCTGGGGCGTGATACGCTGCCGCCGTGGTTGCAATCGGATGAGGGCCAGCGGGCCCAGGAGAGCCGTTGATGTCGAACCAAATCCGCCAAGGACTTCGCGGTGACGACTTCAGGACAATCCGCAAGGAGATGTCACGCACCCGCCGAGCGATGTGGGCGGAAACCCTTGTTCGCGCTATGTGGCCCGTTTTTGTGGTGGTCTGTCTGATCTTATCCGCGGGCTTGCTCGGCATCTACGAGGTGTTTGGCCCAATTGTGCACTGGATCCTACTATGCCTATCGGGCTTGGCTGTCGCTGGTGGATTGGTCATGGGCGGAATGGCGCTGCGCGGCCCGACCGTCGACGATGCAACGGAGCGCTTGGACGAAAGTGACCCGCGGCGCCCACTGAGGACGCTTGCTGACAAGTTGGCCGTTGGGCGCGGCACTGATGATGCAGAATTGGTTTGGCAAGCACACCGCGAACGTGCTCGGAAGTTGTTGCCAACGCTGAAGGCGGCGGCTCCGGACCTTCGCTTGGCCAGCCGCGATACATGGGCACTCCGCTTCACAGCGCCTGTCATCCTGGTCGGCGCGCTGATTGCCACCCGTGACGATATCTCCGGCCGCCTGGCTGCAGTGGTCGATCCCGCCGATGTTGTCGCCAGCGCTGAAGCGCAGTCGTTCGCACGAAACCCGGCGGCAGAAGCTTGGGCAATGCCACCGGCATACACCGGGCTCGATACAATTTATCTGACTGAACTGGCGGCAGATGAGGCGTCTATCGAAGTCCCCCAGGGATCTGAAATCACGATCCGCGTCACGGATGCATTGCAGAATCCTGAACTCAGTGGTTCTGCCCTGGCAGGGTTTGAAGGCTTCTCAACTCTCGGTGGTGGGCTTGCGGAAGCTCGGGGCGTGTTGTCGAGCTCAGGCGATATACGCGTTGAATTGGACGGGGACACATTGGCCCGTTTCAAAATCCTGATGACACCAGATAGCCCTCCGGCAATCGAATTTGACGGCTACCCAATTGTGACGGCGACGCGCGCGCTCGAACTTGCCTTCACCGCCCAAGATGACTACGGCGTCGCGGCAGCTTGGGCCGAAATCGCGCCCGACGGCCACGACCCGGAGAACTCGAGGGGCTTGCCTCTTCCGGTCATCACTCTTGGGTTGCCACTTCCGCTGTCTGGCGACACGCGCAGCATCACAGACGCAACGATCAGGGACTTCACGTCGCACCCTTGGGCTGGGGCTGAGGTTGTTGCTCGCCTATATGCTGAAGATGGCGCTGCTCAGATTGGCGAGGCTGCCCCCCTGAAAATCAGGTTGCCAGAGCGCTACTTCTCGCATCCAGTCGCGCGCGCGCTCGTGGAACAACGGCGCGAACTCGCCCTGGATTATGATCAAGCGGCCCGCGTCTTGGATGTGCTGCAGGCCGTGATGCGACGTCCTTACGAGCTTTTCGAAGAACCGCAGCCTGGCCCGTACTTGACCATCCGTACGGCGATCCGCCGCCTGGCCGGCGGGTTGGGGGATGACGCGATCCCCGAGGTCGCTCCCGAGATCGTAGAACTGCTGTGGTTGGCTGCGCTAGGTCTTGAAGACGGGGACCTGTCTTCAGCGCTGGAGCGGCTGAGGCAAGCACAAGAGCGGCTGAGGCAGGCCTTGGAGAGCGGGACCGAAGAAGACATCCGTGAGGCTATGGAAGAACTTCGGGCCGCCCTTAACGAGTATCTCCAGCAACTGGCGCAACAGGCGCCACAGGGCCAGCAGCAGCAACAGGGGCAAATGGACCCCAACCAAATGCTGAGCCAGCAGGATCTTCAAGAGATGCTGGATCAAATGCAACGCCAGGCCGAGAGCGGCGCCCGGGATGAGGCCCGCCAGATGCTCTCCGAGCTGAACCGTATGTTGGAGAACCTCCAGTCGGCGCAACGTCAGCAGGGGCAACAGAGCCCCGGCCAACAAGCGTTGCAGGACCTTCAAGAGATGATCCAGCGCCAGCGTGATCTGTCGGACCGCACCTTTGACGAACTGCGAGAAGGCGAGCGAGAGCGCCAACAGCAGGGACAGCAAGGTCGTCAGCAGCCGGGTCAAGAGGGCGAACAAAATCCCGGTTGGGGCGATGGTCAGGGCCAGGGGAACCAACATGGCCAGCAGGGCCAAGAACCCGGCGAAGGGATGGGCGACCGCGAGATGGAGGGCAGCGCCTCCGGACCCGGCGGCTTGGCGCAACAACAAGAGGCCCTTCGCCAGGAACTCGAAGAACTCTCTCGCTCACTTGGATCCGATCAGGCGGCGCGTGCTTTGGAAGAAGCTGTTCAGTCGATGGGCGATGCGCGCGACAACCTACAAGACGGCCAGAACGGTAATGCCGTACGCGATCAAATGGATGCGCTGGATCGATTGAATGAAGGCGCGCAAGCGTTAGCCGAAGAAGTTCAACAAGGCCAAGGCGAAACCCAAGCCGAAGGCGAGCAACGGGGCGAAGGCGAAGGGCGCGATGCCAGTCGAAACGACCCGTTTGATCGACCGGCAGCAAGCTATGGGGCGTTGGAAGGCCGGTCGACCCGCGTGCCTGATCAGGAGCTGATAGACCGAGCCCGTGAGTTGATGGAAGAGTTGCGCAGACGCGCGGCCGAACCTTCACGGCCACAGCTTGAGCTTGAGTACCTCGACAGATTGATGGAGCGTTTCTAGGCGCCACTCCCGCACTACGCGTCGCTCAGCGAACCTGTTCTGCAGTGAGAAGACAGGGGCTTTGCGTTGGAGAATCGCGCGCGGACGTGCTACCCCTTGTGGGATGAAGGCGATAGACCGCAAGATAACGGGCAAGCAACCGGAGATACGCCGGTTGACGGAAGATGCTGCTAACAGAATTGCAGCAGGCGAAGTTGTGGAAAGACCCGCGTCGGCAGTCAAAGAACTCGTGGAAAACGCCCTGGACGCCGGTGCCACCCAGATCGACGTGACCATTTCCCACGGCGGCAAGGCACTGATCCGGGTCGCTGACGATGGGCACGGCATCGCCCAAGATCAGATCGGCCTGGCCCTCGAACGTCATGCAACATCGAAGATCGACGGCGACGACCTGGTTAACATCCACTCGTTCGGCTTTCGCGGGGAAGCCCTGCCCTCGATTGCGTCTGTGACGCGACTCACACTTCGCTCTCGCCCGGCAGATGCGGAGGGGTGGGAGGTCGCGGTAGCCGCGGGTCGCACCGCCCCGCCCCGTCCAGCGGCGATGCGGCCGGGTACGGTCGTCGAGGTTCGGGATCTTTTCTATGCCACGCCTGCGCGCTTAAAGTTCCTGCGCTCGGACCGGGCCGAGACCCAGGCTATCGGCGACGTCATGCGCCGCCTTGCGCTGTCGGGACCAGGGGTGGCCTTCACGCTCGACGAGGCCGGCGAAAACGCGCGCACCTTGTTCCGGGCAGATATCTGCCAGGGCGACCTTTTCGATGCCCGCCTGGCCCGCGCATCCCAGGTTTTGGGCCGCGACTTCGCCGAAAATGCGATCGCCCTGGACGCCGAACGCGACGGCCTTCGTCTCAGTGGGCATATCAGCTTGCCGGCATTCTCTCGCGGTTCTGGTGCTGGCATCCATATGTTTGTGAATGCCCGTCCCGTTCGCGACCGGGTGCTGATCGGCGCCATTCGTGCAGCCTACGGTGACTTCCTGGCCCGTGATCGCTTCCCCATCGTCTCGTTGTTTCTGGATTGTCCAGCCGACCGCGTCGACGTCAACGTCCACCCGGCGAAGGCAGAAGTGCGATTCAGAGAGGCCGGGGTCGTTCGCGGTTTGATCGTTTCGGCCCTGCGACATACGTTGGCAGAGGCCGGGCACAGATCTGTTTCAACCATCGCGGATGCGGCCTTGGGTGCATTCCGCCAACCAACGTCTGCCCCGTCGCAATGGCGCCCTGACCCACGTCCCTCGGGTACGGCGCTCGCGGCGGGGCTGGCGGCGCAAGCGCCTCTTGCATCGCCAGGGTTCGCCGAGGCCGGCCCGGGCTGGACGGCAGCGCGTACCGAGGAGCCACCGCCACCCGATACGCTTTCGCGACCACTCGGCGCGGCACGGGCACAACTGCACGAGGCTTATGTCATCGCCCAGACCGAGGATGGCGTGGTTCTCGTCGACCAACACGCTGCACACGAGCGTTTGGTCTATCAGCGGCTCAAAGCTCAAGCGGATCAAGGCATTGCGTCACAGGCCCTTCTGGTCCCCGAGGTTGTGGATTTGGGAACAGACGCAGGGCGCCTGTTAGAACAGGCGGACGCGTTGAAATCCCTGGGACTGATTATCGAACCGTTCGGGCCAGCTGCCATCGCGATCCGCGCGATACCGGCGGTATTGGGCCAAGCAGATCCCGCTGCATTGCTGCGCGATCTGGTTGATGAGATCCTAGAGACCGGAAGCCATGACGGACTACGCGCGCGGATCGACGCGATTCTAAGCAGGATGGCCTGTCACGGATCGGTGCGTTCAGGGCGTCGGCTGAGCGGACCCGAGATGGACGCATTGCTGCGCGAGATCGAAGCGACCCCGCATTCGGGAACTTGCAATCACGGCCGTCCAACATGGATTAAGCTCAGCCTGGCTGATATCGAAAAGCTGTTCGGCAGACGCTGATGGATCTGGCAGGCGTTCAGATCAGCCAGCTTCAGGCGTTTGCCATCCTGGGCACCGCTGTTGTTTTGCTGCTGGTCTTCCTGCTGATTTGGGCCATTCGGGCGGCCCGGCGTTCAGCAGCCGCCACCGAGCCGCTGGGCGATCACCTGGCTGCCCTGAGCGAGCGGGTGCAGGGCCTGGATCAAGGCCAGCACCAATTGGCGGGCGGACTGAAGTTGGTAACGGATCACCAGATCGCCAGTCAGGGCCGGATCACCGAGCAGGTGGAACGACGGCTGGAGGAGGTGCAGCGCGCCATGGGCGAGAGCCTCCATGGTACTGCGACACGCACTGCCCGCGCGCTGGGCGAACTGCAAACGCGGCTGGAGGCGATCGATAAGGCGCAATCGAACATCGAGAAGCTCTCAGGCGATGTGATCGGCCTGCAGGATATTCTGGCGAACAAGCAGGCACGTGGCGCGTTTGGCGAGATTCAGATGAACGATATCATCGCCAAGGCGCTGCCCCCGGACGCCTTCACCCTGCAAGCCACCCTCTCCAACGGCAAGCGCGCCGACTGCCTGATCCATCTGCCAAACCCACCGGGCCCGATTGCCGTGGACGCGAAGTTCCCGCTCGAGCCCTATGCCGCTTTGGCTGGCGCCACCACCGACACGGATCGGAAAGCCGCCTATAGAGAGTTCCGCCGGATCGTTTTGATCCATGTGAAAGCGATTGCTGAGAAGTACATTCTGGACGGTGAGACAGCGGATTGCGCTTTGATGTTCCTGCCATCCGAAGCCGTCTATGCCGAGCTGCACGCAAACTATTCCGATGTGGTTCAGGAGAGCTTTCAATATCGGGTCTTCATCGTCTCACCAACCACGATGATGGCGACGCTGAACACGATGCGGGCGATCCTGAAAGACGCGCGCATGCGCGAGCAGGCCGGCTTGATCCGGCGCGAACTCGCGATGCTCCATAAGGATGTCGAGCGCTTGGGTGATCGGGTGGGCAACCTGGACCGTCACTTCAGCCAAGCCGCCAAGGATATCGACGAGATTAAGATCTCTGCTGGCAAAGCCGCCAATCGTGCGAGACGGCTGGAAGCATTCGAGTTCGAGGACGCACAGCATCCTGTCGCAATGGACACCCGTCCGAAGTTGGTGAAAGGCGATCCTGCGACCAGCTAGGCATCGGTTGCCGTCGCTACCGCTGACTCTCCAGCATCAAGCGCGTGCGATAGGCATTCGAGACATGCAACTCGGCCGCGGCCCCGGCGGCATCTTCATCTCGGGCGGCAATGGCGGAGACGATTGCTTCATGCTCGGCCAATGCCTGGGACCCGCGCCCCTCGGCGGCGAGCGTTGTGGTCGCAAGCAGTGCCATGGAACGGCGCATGCTCTCCAGCATCTGGTTCAGATAGCGATTGTGGCTGGCCAGATGCAGTTGCCGGTGAAATCTGCGGTTCGCCAGGCTGAGCGCTGTCGGGTCATCCAGTAATGCGTGCTCTGCTTCCGTCATTTCGCGCAGCACCGCAATCTCCTCTGGCGCGGCATGCCGTGCAGCAAGGCGCGCCGCAAGTCCCTCGACTACCCCTCGAACCTCGTAGAGCTCGCCCAATTGCGAATGATCGATTGTCGCTACCCGTAGCGATCTGCCATCGCGCGCAACGATCCCCTGCGTCTCCAGCCGCTGTAACGCTTCGCGAACGGGTGTGCGCGATACGCCCAGTCGCTCGGCCAAATCGTTCTCGACCAGCCGCTGCCCCGCTTTCAGATCACCGCGGTCGACGGCCTCCAACAACAGGGTGTACGCGTCTTTGGGTTCGTCCCGATCTTTCATCGCTGATCCGGCAATTGGTACTCTTGGTCGTCAAGAAGCTTGCGGATCGACAGCTTAGAGATCTTGCCAGTAGCGGTGTGCGGGATCTCATCGACGAACAGCACGTCATCCGGCAATTGCCATTTGGCGAAGTGCGGGCGCAGCAGGTCGACAATCTCATCAGGTTGAGGATCGGCCCCCGGCTGCTTCACAACCAACAAAATAGGGCGTTCATCCCATTTGGGGTGCGGCACGCCAACGGCTGCAGCTTCGAAAACGCCCGGATGCCCAACAGCAATGTTCTCCATATCGATAGAGCTGATCCACTCGCCGCCAGATTTGATGACATCCTTGAACCGATCAGTGATGCGGACATAGCCGTTGGCGTCCATCGTGGCGGCATCACCGGTATCGAACCAGCTGTCGCCATCGACAGCATCGGTCTCTTGTTTCAGATAGCGCTTCACGACGCCTGGCCCTCTGATGAGCAGACGGCCCTGGCTTTCGCCGTCCCAGGGCTGAGGGTTGTCATCGTCATCGCGCACGACGAGATCCACCGTGAACGGGCAATGGCCGACCCTTTCCTGGGTATCCAATCGGTCGCTGTCAGAAAGCGCCGCGATCTCGGGCTTGAAGGAACAGATTGTGCCTAAGGGCGAGGTCTCGGTCATGCCCCAGGCGTGCAGCACCTGCACGCCATAGTCATTCTGGAAGGTCTCAATCACGGCACGTGGGCAAGATGAACCGCCGATCACCACCCGCCGCAGCGTCGGCAGATCCAGGTTATCCTCTTTGAGATGCTTGAGCAGCGGCAACCACACTGTCGGCACGGCTGCGGTGATCGTCACACCATGTCCCAACATCTCGTAAAGCGAGGCGGCATCCAACTGCCGCCCTGGCAATACCATGGCCGACCCCGTCAATGGAGTCGCAAACCCGGTTGACCAACCGTTGGCATGAAAGAGCGGGACGACCGGCATCAGCGTATCGTTCGACGACAGGCCCAGCATGTCCTGTTGCACCATGACCATGGCGTGGAGCACGTTGGATCGATGCGAGTAGACAACGCCCTTGGGGTGGCCGGTCGTGCCAGAGGTAAAGCAAACACCACAGGCATCGCTCTCATCTCCAGGCACCCAGTCAGCACCCCCATCCTCGGCTTCGATCAACTCCTCGTAACAGAGGACAGGGCTCAACGACGTCTCGGGCATGTTCGCCCGATCGGTCATCACAATATAGCCTTTGGCAGTGGTCAGTTCGCCGGCCAGGCCCTCCAAAACGCCGACCAGGTCCGGATCCACAAAAATCCAACCGTCTTCCGCGTGGTTGATGATGTAGATCAGCTGCTCCGAAGACAGGCGCGGGTTCAGAGAATGCAGAACCCCGGCAGATCCGGGAACGCCGTACCAGACCTCGACATGGCGAACCGTATTCCACGCCATGGCGCCGACCATATCCCCCCGCCGCACGCCCAATCGGGTCAAGGCCTGCGCAAGTTTCCGGGCGCGAAGATGAACCTGATCCCAAGTGGAGCTGACAATCGGCCCCTCGACAGAGCGGCCAATAACGGTGCGATCGGCATGATACCGCGCCGCGTGTTCCAGAATGCGCGTGACCCTAAGCGGCCAGTCCTGCATCAGCCCCTGCATGGGCAAGCCTCCCTCCTTCATTTTGGCGCCAAACTAGCAGGGTTCCGGCGGGTGTGAAGGCCGTAAGCGCGCATCGCGTCGCGAAGTGGTGACAAAGCTTGCCCCATCGGCAAGGGCATCCTATCCGGCAGACATGCATGAACGCCTGCTTGCCCCGTTATCCATCGTCGTCGGGATGCTGGTGCTCGCGATCAGCGACAACTTCATCTGGATGGTCTCCGATCTGATGAGCGTCTGGCAATACCACGCCGTGCGTGCGGCGTTGCTTTTGCCAGGGATGGCACTGGTGATCTGGGCGATGGGCAAAGCTGGCACGATCCGGCCAAAGCGACCCGGCGCCGTGTTTGCCCGCGCGGTCTTCTCCGTTGGGGCGCTGATGCTCTACTTCACTGCCATCCCGGCCGTGGGCGTATCGTTGGCGGCCGCGGGGCTCTTCACCTCACCGATCTTCGTCATACTGATTTCTGTGTTCGCCTACGGCGATCGCGTCGGGATCAGCCAAGTACTGGCCGTATTGATTGGCTTCGTTGGCGTCTGCTTGGTGTTGAAGGTGGGCCAACAACCTCTTCGTCCTGTCGCGTTGGCGCCCATGGCCGGCGGGTTCCTCTATGCGTTGAACGTCATCTGGACCCGGCGGTACTGCCGACAGGAAAGCCCAGGCGCACTCGCATTCTGGAACATGGCCTTCTTTCTGGTGATTGGCGGACTCGGACTCGCCGCAACGCCCTGGTTGGGAGGCGTACTAGCCGGTATCGAGGGCACCGATTTCGCGACGATGCCGGCGGCTCCTATGGGCCAGCATGCGCTATTGATCATCTTTGCGATGGGCGTGTGCGGTGCCATCGGCATGGTGTGCCTTGCCTATGGATACTCCGGGGCGCCCTCCAGCTATGCCGCGCTCTTCGACTACAGTTTCTTGGTCTGGGTGCCGCTGTTCGCATGGGTTCTTTGGGGAGAGGTGCTGTCCGTCAGCACTGCTCTTGGGATGGCTTTGATCATCGCGGCGGGTTGTCTGGGTATGCTTGGCGGCCAGCGCGCTCAAACACGCGGTGCTTGAGTTCCGCCTGTCGGAAACACAATTTTCAGACATCTCGTTGAAAGTCAGCCCCGCGCCCAAGAAAATCACAAATTCTCTGATAGGTAAAATTCTTCGAAGATACTTGTGGTTAGCGTCGCGTTTACGTTCTTTCTTCAGTCCGCGGCAACGCCCGACAGACATGTTGGCAGCACCGAAGTGCTGAGACGTGTGAGGAGCGATGTCCCACTCAGCCGGAGATTCCGGCCCCAAGCAGGCGCACCTGAAGCTGTTGGCCACCAACTTAGAAGGGGTGGCCACTGCAGCAACGCACGTCGTGATCAACGACGGCGATTGGTACGACCTGCGCATCTGGGCGACGGGCGAGCTCCCCGGCGACGGGGCACTGGTGCATGTGCCGGACGACCGGGCGGTCTGCCTCTCAATCGAAGACGTGTCATCCGGGTTTGTTGCACGCGTAGATGGCCAACTCACTGTCTCAACTCCTCATAGTGCCGAAGCTCAGCGGTTCACGCGGGCGTTCTTGTCGATAGGCGGCAGGTCCGAGGCAGATACTGCTTTATCCAGCGTGGCGGACGCCAAGTTCGAGCCACTGGTTGAGTCTATTTCTTTCGATGACGTGTTCGGGGTTGAAACGGCCCTCCCTCCAGAGCCGGACCTCATAGTCCCAGAGCTGGTCATGGACTTTGACGAAGGCGTCGATGCCATTGAATTCATGATCGAAGCCTTTGGTTTCGAAGACCGTCACCTATTGAATCCTCAATTCGTCGGCGTGGATGACCCCCAGCCAGAGATCCGCCTGATCTCTTTAGACGGGCACACTTTGGCGGAGCGCTCTGCCAAGATGCCGCCCGAGCAATAAGGCGAACACTCGAGCGGCCGCGCTCAACCAGCATATCACCAGGCTGGGGTGGACCCCTCTGGCATCCAACATCGCAACAGGGCAATCTCCGTGAAAACAACGGAGGATGCGCCCATGGCCAAGTTCGATTTCTCGCCTCTGCTGGCCAGCGATGCGCCGGCGGCAGCCGGCCGCTGGGCAGGCTTTCCCGAACACAACTTCATCGGGGGGCACGTGGGCCGCGAGACGATCCCCGTCGAAGCCCTCGTAGAGTCGATGACCCGGCAGCTGCGCGCCCTGGGTCCTGAATTGGCAACGTACAATCTGGAAGGCGGCAAACAGGGCATGCTTTCCGCGCGCCAGGTCGTCGTGGACAAACTGGCCCGGGACCGGGGCACGGATTGCAGTGTCGATGATGTGCTGATGCTCTCAGGTTCGCTGCAGGGCTTCGAGCTGGTCAACAACGCTTTGCTGAACCCGGGCGACTACGTCGTCATCGAAGAAAACACCTATGGCGGCATCCTCACCAGCGTTGCGCGGCGCGGTGCCAAGATTGTCGGCGCGCCGCTCGATGATGACGGCATCTTGGTGGACAAGCTTGCCATGAAGTTGGATCGGCTGGCAGACCAAGGGATCGTTCCAAAATACATCTACACAATTCCGACGATCCAGAACCCAACCGGCAGTTTGCTGCCGCTAGACCGCCGCCTTGCCCTGCTAGAGATAGCCCGCGATCGGGGTATCGCGATCTTCGAGGACGAATGCTACGCGGATTTGGTCTGGGACGAGGACGATTGGCCGGCAGCGCTGCGGGGATTAGACGACAGCGGCCTGGTGATTCACTTGGGCTCGTTCTCCAAGTCGCTGGCACCGGCGATACGGCTCGGATATCTGGTGGCGGACTGGCCGATCCTGTCGCAACTGATGGCGCTGAAGACCGATGCTGGCACCGGCGCTTTGGAGCAGATGCTGGTCGCCGATTACTTCGGCAGCCACTTCGAGGCCCACCTAACCGCCGCTAAGCCGGTCTTGAAGGCGAAGCTGGACGTCATGATGGATGCTGTAAACGCTCAGTTCGGCACCGCCGCAGAGTTCACCGAACCCAAGGGTGGCATCTTCTTTTGGATGCGCATTCCGGGTGTTGATACATCCAAATTGCTGCCGGCGTGCACCGCCGAAGGCTTGGAATTCACCCCAGGTGCGGCTTGGTCCACAGACGATGCTGATCCCAGTGCGCGCGAGTGCCTGCGCCTTTGCTTTGCGCTGCCCAGCCATCAAGAGATCCGCGACGGCGTCGCAAAGTTGGCCGAGATCTGTCACCGCGAGACCGGCATTCCCGTGCGCAGTGGTAACGTCGACCGAACGTAGAGTGCAGGTCTATTGACCTCATCGGTGGATCACGATCTCGATCCGCCGATTCCAAGCCCGGCCCTCAGGCGTGTCATTGTCCGCTATTGGTTCCAAGTCCCCGCGCCCCTCCGCACCGATGTTTTCAACCTTTGGTAATAGCGGGGCAAGCGCAGTTGCGACCGCACGTGCGCGCGCAACTGACAAGGCCTGATTGTCGGGAAACTTCAGCGACACCATCGGCAGGTTGTCGGTATGCCCTACCACGGTCACGCTGACGCTTCCCCGCTCGGCTGCAGGAAGGCTTTGGATGAAGTCGTTGGCGGCAGCTGCAACACGATCCAAGGCAGCCGCCGCCTCGCGACGGGTGATCCGGGCTTGACCTGGCTCGAATAGGAAACCGACCGAAAGCCTAATGACCGTCTGGTCATCGGGGGCGACACCTTCCCCGCTCAGGATCGTGATGACGCCCTCGTCGATGTCTGCTGCCAACGCCTCGGCGAACGTTGATGCCACCAAGGAAGGCCCTGTGCCTGGCTCCCGCACAGCCAGATAGTCCGACAGCGCTGCCCTAAGCTTCGGATCGGTGATGAGCCCAGTCTGCAGCAAGAAGTCGAGATTTCTGGCCGCTTGTTCCGGCTCGACATTCAGCATCTGCAGGATGCGCGCATTCTCGGCCGCATGGAGCTGGCGCTGCCGGTCCACCTCGGCGTTGTAATAGGCGATGCCTGCGTTGCTGAGGGCTGCGAGCGCGGCAGCCAGGATCGACAGCACAAGGGGCGAGCGCCAAGCGGCCTTGCCCGCCTCTTGCACCTTCAGGTCAAGCTCACGCTCTTTGACCCGGATCTCGCGCTCTGCGATGTCTGGACGCTGTACCTCCTGGGTCATCCTAATTCCTGCTCAGAGGATCCTGCGGTCGATTATACCACAGGACTGATCAGCGGCTGCCCATCGAAATGTGCAATGAGATTGCGCACCACCAGATCACCCATCGCCCAGCGGGTCTTCAGCGTCGCCGAACCCATATGCGGTGACAAGACAACGTTCTCCAGATCGAACAAGGCCTCGGGTACGTGGGGCTCGTTTTCGAAGACATCCAGTGCTGCACCGCCCAACCGACCATCTGCCAGCATCTCGACCATGGCCGCTTCGTCAACGGATGTACCCCGACCGATTGAGACGAACCCGCCCTTCGGACCCAGCGCCTCCAGAACTTTGCGCGACACGATCCCGCGGGTCGCAGCGCCACCGGGCGCGATGCATATCAGCCAGTCGCAGTCGCGCGCCATCGCTTCCGGATCGCCGTAATAGGTGTAGGGCAGATAGGCCTGTTCACTCCGCCCGTGATAGACGACCCGCATCTTGAACGCCTGGCAGCGCAGCGCGAATTCCTTGCCGATCCGGCCCAAGCCCAGAATACCGACCGTCGCGCCCGTAAGCTCGCCGGTATGGGGCGCCTCCCCCTCGACAATCCAGCGCCCGGCCTTCAGGTAGCGCTCGGCCTGCGGGATCCGGCGGCAGAGCGAGATCATCAGGGCAAAGGTCATCTCTGCCACAGCGTCGTTAAGCACATCCGGTGTATTGGTCACCCGTATGTTGCGTTCCTTTGCGTGGCTGACGTCCACCCCATCGTAGCCGACACCAAAGGACGAGACGATCTCCAGCCCCGGGCAAGCATCCATCGTCGGCGCGTCGCATTTCCCCATCACGGCCGCGCCACGGATCCTGGGTCCCACTTCAGCCAGCATCGCGGCGGGGTCGTCAGCCTCCCACACGCGGTGAACGGTGAACCGTTCGGCCAATGCGTCATGCACACTGTCCATGATAGGGCCGGGGATCAGGATCTCGGTACTCATTGCTGCGGGTCCTCTCAGGCAGGGTTTAGGCGCCTTTCAGCTTGCGCTCGCGCCACCAGATGTAAAAGCCGGCCGCAACCACAATGGGCGCGCCGATCAGGGTCCAGAATGTCGGCGGCTGATGGAAGACGATCCAGCTGGATGTCGCCATAAAGATCAGCTGCACATAGATGAAGGGCGCCAAGAACGATGCCGGGGCGTAGCGATGCGCGACGGTCAGCATCTGATGCCCCAACCAACCATACAATCCCATCGTCAAAAACAACACCCAGGCCACCCCGCCCTCCGGGGTTTGCCAGTTGAAGTAGGCCATCGGCGCCACACCCAACGTGGCCAACAACCCGGCATATAGCTGCTGCGTGTTCGTGCTGTCGATCCCGGCAAGAAGACGCGTGAGGATCTGATAGAAGGACGCACAAAGCGCCGCCCCCAGCGCAACGCCCATCGCCCAGTGGAACTCTGCGGTCCAGGGTCGGGTGACGATCAGAATGCCCAAGAACCCCACGCCAATTGCCAGCCAGCGCCGCCAACCGACGGTTTCGCCCAGGATCGGGATCGACAGGATCGTCACGAAGATCGGGATTGTGAAGAAGATGGTGGCAGTCAACGTCAGCGGCAGGTAGCTGACCGCCACGAAGTTGCACAAGGTCGAGCACAGCAAAAACAGCGCACGCAACGACTCGCGACCCGGCGCACGGCTGGACAGGCTGTTGAAGCCCGCGGCCGGTAGGACCAGCGCCGCCACTACCGCCAGATGGACCGCATAACGGGCAAAGACTGCGGCCCAGGGCGACATGTCCGCCTCAGTCACCAGCCACTTGGCCGAGCTATCCAGTGCGGTGAAACAGGCAAAAGCTGCCAGCATCATTAGGACAGCCAGCGAGCGGTGGTCCTCGACCGCTTGAACCCGGGTGGCGTGGACCTGCGGATTGCGCCAGGCTGCCATTTCAGCCGGTACCCAACCCGTCCAGACCCGGGGCGCCGCGCTTCACGCCGGCCGCTGGATGTCGTCTTCCAGGAAGTATCGAACCGAATCCTCGAAGCTGGCGTCTTTCTTGAAGCCCAGGCGCAGCGCCTTTTCGGGGATCACGGCGGCTGTGAATTGGCGCACGATGCCCTCGATCCACTCGTCCTTGTCCCAGGTGATCAGCTTTTCGGGCTCCGGTCCGGCGACACGCGTCATGGCCTCAATCATTTCGCCGATCGTGCTGGTCACCCCCGGCGTGGCAAGGCAGCGGTTCTTGCCCCAGTCCTCCGCCGGGATCTCGGCGGCATGGGCAAGGTTGTCGACCATGGTGCGCGGCGCACAGTGCCAGATCGGGAAGTCCCGGCCCACCGGACAGTTCGAAGCCATGCCCTGCATCGGTTCCCGGAAGATCGAGGACATGAACCCGGTGGACGCCTTGTTTGGCTTTCCCGGCCTGATCGAGATGGTGGGCAGGCGCAGACCGCGTCCATCCAGAAAACCCTTTCGCGACATGTCGGTCAGGATCAACTCGGCCGCGGCCTTCTGCGCGCCATAAGACGTCTGGGGGTTCAGTTCGACGCCGTCGCGGATCGGGTCCGGGATTTCTCCACCGTAGACGGCGCACGAGGACGTGTAGACGACCACCGGGCAGGTTCCCAGATCGCGGGCCGCCTGAAAGACGTTCAGCGACCCCATCAGGTTTACCTCTAGCCCCAGGTCAAACTCGGCCTCGGCTTGGGCTGAGACAATCGCCGCCAGATGCCAGATCGCATCGGCGCCCGCCACCGCCCGCGCCACCGCGGCACGGTCGGTGATGTCCATCTGCTGCGTGTCCATGGGGAACGGGGCGTCCACCGCCGCGGGGGCGACCACATCCGCCAGCACCATGCCTGTAATGTCCTGACCGCGGACCTTGCCGTCAGCTGCCAGCTTCTTTGCCAGCTTCTGACCCAGAAAACCGCCACCCCCGATGATCGAGACCTTCATGTTCTTTCCTCCCCTTCGACACCGACCCGATCAGCGCCAGACCCGGCGCGCGGCGGCCAACCAGTTCTGGCCCAAAATGCCGCTGATTGTGTCCTCGCCATAGCCTGCGGCCAGCATCCGGTCCACTAGTGTCGGCAGGTCCTCGGGATCGACACAGGCAAGATCGCCAGCCTGATAGCCGGCATCGGCGGGCCACTTCGCGGCCTCTCGCGCCAGGGCCGCTTTCGTGGCCTCCATGTCCGAGACGATGTCGAGCCCCAGCCCGACATTCTCGGCGCCCAGCAGGCTGCACCAATGGTCGATGTGGGCGAACAGGCGCTCAACCATCCGCTCTGGCCCACTAAGGAACAGGCTGACGCCGCACACACCGACCATACCGCCGGAGGCGACGATCTCCTGGGCCAGATCATCCGGAATGTTGCGCGGGTGATCGTCGACCGCCCGCGCATTAGCGTGGGTGTAGAATATCGGCCCAGAGCCCAGTGCCAGGGCATCACGGGCCGTCCGTTCACCGGTGTGCGAACAATCCACCATCATGGCGCTTCGGTGCATGGCCGCAACCAGGGCACGGCCATACTCGGACAATCCGGGATCGGGCGCCTCATGGGCCCCACCACCGACCGCGCTGGTCTTGTTGTAGACCAGGATTGCCGCCCGAATACCAAGGTCATAGAACAGCGGCACAAGGCCCGGATCAGTGGCGAACGGTGTCGATCCCTGCAGATGCAGCCCGATCGCCAATTGGCCTGCCGCGCGCGCTTCCAGAACGTCATCGGCCTGGCGGATCAAGCGAAAGCGCGCCGGATCGCCATCGATAAGGTTGCGCCAAGCCACGATACGCCTGACCGCCGCCATCGTGTCTTCCGGGTCGTAGGCCATGGTCAACGAGACAGCATTGACCCCGGCCGCCGCCATCCGCGCCAACAACGCCGCATGGTCGTGGAACCGTCCGCAGGCCTCTGTAACCGGAAAAAGCTGGTCCCAGACCAGGCACTTCTGGACCATCGCGGCACCGGTCACGGCCGGGCGCCCCGCGATGGTGACACCAGCGCCATGTCAGCGGCGCGCCGGGCGCGCGGTATCGCCACCGGCGCAACGTTGACCCGGCGCCTCGACGCCGGATCCCAAAGCCTAGTCATCTCAGTGATTATCACGCTCCAAGACTTCAGAGGTACGGCGGTACCGGGTCGCGAACTCCAGACATCCACCATGGCTGAAATGGCCGACATGGGCGCGCTGGATCTCCTGCCAGGGCGTGTGATGGTCCAGCTCCGGCGGCGTCCAGGCGTCTTGCCGCGCCTGCCATTCGGCATCCGGGACCAAAGCGTCCATCCGGGCATTCGGGATATCAAGGCGCACAATGTCCCCGGTCTTCAAGAACGCCAACCCGCCGCCCACCGCCGCCTCAGGAGATGCGTTCAGGATCGACGGGCTTTCGGACGTCCCGGACTGCCGCCCATCCCCAATCGTCGGCAGATGCTGGATCCCGGCGGCAATCAGCGCATCGGGCGGCTGCATATTCACAACCTCTGCCCCGCCGGGGTATCCAACGGGCCCGACACCGCGGATGAACAGCATGCAGTTCTCATCGATGGCGAGATCCGGATTGTTGATGTTGTCGTGGTAGTCCTCCGGCCCCTCAAAGACGACCGCCCGCGCCTCGCAGATCCCCTCCGATCCAGGACGCGATAGGAACTTCTCCTGGAACTGGGCCGAGATCACGGAGGTCTTCATCAGCGCCGAGTCGAACAGGTTCCCAGAGATCACCAGGAAGCCTGCCGTCTCGCGCATCGGCGCTGCGGGCGTGAAGATCACATCGTGGTTCTCGGACCGCGCTTCGGCATAATCCTCGGCGACCGTTTTGCCCGAGACCCTCAGGGGGGCGCCATCCAACAGCCCCGCCGCCAGCAGCTCACCCATGACCGCCGCGGTGGCCCCTGCCCGCTGATAGTCTTCGCCCAGATATGCGCCGGCGGGCTGCATGTTCACCATCAACGGCAACTCATAGCCGATCTCCTGCCACTCGCGGATATCCAGCTCCAGCCCCGCATGACGTGCAATCGCTGCAAAGTGAATGGGCGCGTTCGTTGATCCGCCGATCGCCGTGTTGACGCGGATCACGTTGTGCAAGGCTGCCCGCGTGATGATCTGTGACGGACACAGATCCTCATGCGCCATCTCCACGATCCGCTTGCCGGTGTTGTAGGCGGCCTCCATTCGGGCGCGCCACGGCGCCGGAATGTTCCCGGTTCCCGGCAACATCATGCCCAGCGCCTCGGTCAGCGCGTTCATGGTCGAGGCCGTGCCCATGGTATTGCAATGGCCCAACGACGGCGCCGAGGAACAGATCCGCGCCAGGAACTCCGGATAGTCGATCTCACCCGCCGCCAGCAGACGCCGGCTTTCCCAAACGATCATGCCGGAACCCGCGCGCTTGCCGCGCCACCACCCGTCCAGCATGGGACCGCCGTTCAAGGCAATCGCCGGGATGTCGACGGTTGCCGCCCCCATCAGCATGGCGGGCGTGACCTTGTCGCACCCAGTGGTCAGCACGACAGCGTCCAGCGGGTAGCCCTGCAGCACCTCGACTAACGACAGGTAGGCCAGGTTGCGATCCAATGCGGCCGTCGGACGCTTGCCCGTTTCTTGGATCGGGTGCACCGGGAATTCCAGCGGGATCCCGCCAGCATCGCGGATCCCCGCCTTCACCCGGTCCACCAGAAAGATGTGTATTTTATTGCAGGGGCTCAGATCGCTGCCGGTCTGCGCGATGCCGATAATCGGCTTGCCAGATTGCAGTTCCTCTAATGTAAACGCCTGGTTCTGATAGCGCTCCAGATAAAGCGCTGTCATGGCAGGATTTTCGGGATTGTCGAACCATTGGCGCGACCGAAAGCGGCCCTTGTGAAAGGCGGTCATGGCTGGTTTTCCTGGCTTTTCCTCCGCGGGACGCAGAGATTAACGCCAGCCTGGACACCAGGGCAAGTCGCCAAAAGTATTGCCAGTGTGCAGCGCAACCTAGGCGCCTGCCCAAGCGTCACACCAAGCTGACACGTCAACTCTTGTTGACAAAAACCTAGACAAGAATTGATCGATAACATACGTCAAAATGCCGCTGGAACCCTTGCCTAGATACGTTGTCTGAAATAGGTGAGCGCGGATACGGAAAAGCGGGAGGCTTTAGAATGACGAACTTGACACGCAGGACGGTGATGATCGGCACGGGTGCGCTGATGGTGGCCCCGCCGTCTCTGGCAATGGCCGCCGCCAGCCACGAAATTCTGATGCTGAACAAGCATCCGGAAGATCGTAAGCAACGCATGGTCTTTCACCCCAAGCTGATCAATATCGGTGTCGGCGACACCGTGAAGTTTGTGTCCACCGATAAAGGCCACAACTGTGCGTCGGTCGACGACATGATCCCCGAGGGCGCCGAAGCCTGGGACGGCAAGATCAACAAAGACATTGAAGTGAGCTTCTCGGTCCCCGGTGTCTACGGCTACAAATGCACGCCGCACCTGAGCGTCGGGATGGTCGGTATGATCCTGGTCGGTGGCCCGGAAGAGATGACCAACCTGGAAGCTGCCATGGGTGTTCGCCACCGCGGCAAGGCCAAAAAGAACTTCGCAGCGCTGTTCGAGATGGCGCAAGAACAAGGTTTGGTCGCCTAACATCGACCCTCAAGCGGGTGCTGTGAACGCCACCCGCTCGAAGACCCAAGATCAGAGCTCCGGCCACAGCATGGCCCGGGGCTCTTTTCTTTTCCGCGCCAAACCAGCTGGACCGATTATCCCTTTCCTGTCTGCGCGCCTTCGCCTATCGACTGGGGAACACAGCACGCTGGCGCAACGTGTCGGATGTGCAAGCAGGCGGGGAGGAACTCATGAACACATACGATCTGTCAGGCCGTAAGGCCGTCGTCACCGGCGGTGCACAAGGGATCGGCAATGCCGTTGTCGAGCGATTTCTGGCGTCTGGCGCTCAGGTTACGATCTGGGACGCAGACCGCGGCTTGGCCGAACAAGCGGTCGACGCACTCAGCGGCCAGGGCCAGGTATCGGCCATTGATGTGGACGTTGCCGATTGGGATCGCGTCACCTCCGCCACGGCCCGCACCGCCGCGGAAATGGGCGGCATCGATATCCTGGTCGCCAATGCCGGCATCGCGGGCGCCAACGCCACCGTCATTGACACAGACCCCGCCGAATGGCGCCGCGTCGTCGACATCGACCTTACGGGCGTCTTCCACTGCTGCAAGGCCATAGCCCCCCATATGGTCGAAAAGGGCTATGGGCGCATCGTCAATACGGCGTCGATCGCAGGCAAGGAAGGCAACCCGAACGCCGCGCATTACTCCTCGGCAAAAGCCGGCGTGATCGCGCTGACGAAATCACTGGGCAAGGAACTGGCGGCCCATGACATTGCGGTCAATTGCATCACGCCAGCGGCTGCGAAGACCGCGATCTTTGATCAGATCGAGCAGTACCACATCGACTTCATGCTCTCGAAGATCCCGCGCGGCCGGTTCGTGACCGTCGAAGAGATCGCCAGCATGGTCACATGGCTGTGCTCGGCCGAGAACTCGTTTACAACGGGTGGGGTGTTCGATCTATCCGGCGGACGTGCCACTTACTAGCGCTGAGAAGGCGTGATCAATTTGACGGTCGGCATGGCAGCGATGCGCTCCAGGTCGCGTGCATATCGTTTGGATAGTTCTTCGGTTTCAAGGGCGTCCCACGGGTCGAACGGGGGGTTACCCTTCCATCGTGGATGCTGCTTTGCCAGCCCTCGGACTTGCTGGGCATTCATGCGGCGGCCATCGACTGCAACGGCTTCCATTTCCGCCACCGCCGCTGAAGAAAGGCCCCAATGCGATCGCTTTTGACGCGGTTTCATGGCGGAAACCGTCTCAAGATGACCTAAGATCTCAGCCAGGATGGCATTCTCCAGCGCGTCAAAATCCTCGTACCGCCAGACAATGAGTTCTGCTTGCGGCAGGGCAGCATTAAGCTCGGCGACGACGTCGGCCCAACCCCTGGTGCCTCTCAAAAAACGACTGCGTAACCATGCGTCGAAGGGTTGATAGCCGTGACGCCGCACCCAGTGGCTGTAGACGGATGGCCAAAAAGTTGGATAGGCACGCACGGCCAACATCACTCTGAGCTTTCCGGTCCTCCACTGACGGGCTAACGGCAGCAGGCGGCGTCCAGGTTTCTGGTAGAGTTCTCCGGTTCGAAACACGTCACCGAGGCCGCCAAGCAAGTTCTCGTCAGAAATGATCAGCCGTCGAGAGTTGGAACGCACCGCTGCATCATGCGCCGATCGCAGTCGTCGAACATCCTGATGGCTTTGCACCGCAGTGCCAAAGCCCCCAAGGCGCGGCGAGACACGACCGCGAAAAAGCGTGCGCGGCGCTAGTGCGGTACCCCGCTGCTCAAAGACTACACGGTCAGCATGAAATCGTTCTTGCAAATAGGTCGTGGCGGTCTTGTGTGCCCCAATGTGCAGATGCAGATCCATTAAGTTCTGACCGCGCAATCCCTGTGTGCCATCAAGCAAAGAGCGCGAAGAGCAACGATGCAGTGACTCTAAGCTCTGGTGCACTGCATGCACTAGAGCGCCTGTCAAAAGGTGAACCCCAAGTTGCGAACGAGTAACTGCTGATGAGGGATAGAGACGCACTCACATTGGATCGGCGTCCAGCCAAGCATCTAATAAGTCACCCATCGGGCCGAGACCTGCTGGCATCTGGCTAAGGCTTTGCGCCTTCTCGAGCGACAGATTCAGGTTTGCCTCTAGCAAGAGCGGCCCGTTCGGCGTGAACGCCGTGTCCCAACCCAGCGCCACAACGCGGCCAGGAAAGACTGCATGCCCCCGCAGCATCTGGCCTACGGCGCTTTGCCAATCTGGCAGGACAAATCCATCCAACGAATTCTCACCCTGTGACTTCGGTAGGAGCCGGCTTTTCGACGGCTTCGCCGTCCCAGTACCGAGCTCGATTAGACGTTTAGGACCCAGCACGACATTCGAGGAAAAGGCGTGCGTGCCAGGGATCAAAAGATGAGCAGCGATCAGTCTCACCTGACCATCCGGCCAACGCCCGGTTATTGTCCGCGTTGTCGGCATCCCAGTCGTGACACCGATCGTTGCAAACACTGGATGCGGCTGAAGGCAAGGCTGTGCCAATAGGCCACCTCGTTGCCAAGAGAGTTGAGCGGCCCTTGCGCGCAAGTCTTCTTCGGACAGCTCGAGTTTCGCTTTCGCGACAAAGCCATCGGACACGGTACATCGGAAAGTGCTTTCTTCCTGGCGATGCCAGACCTCGATCCCCCGTCCCAAGGCGCCGGCCGCGGGCTTCAACAACACCTGGTCTGGCCATGGGCTCTGAGCCTGCTCGATCTGTCTTCCTTGGCCCCAAAACCCTAGTGTCGGCACGGCGGACAACCCGTTGCGTCCGCAAAAGACTGCGAAATGATGCTTGTTATGCGCCAGCGCCACAGCTTCTGGCCCATTAAAGCGGCGCCAAAAGCTGCGGAGATCCCCGTCACACAACCACTCATCACGAAGGTGGGCCGGCTGCGACAATACGTTGTAGTCTGCGACCTCGTACGGTGTGTATCCATATCTGAGGGATGCCCGCCAGAGCGTCAGAGCCCCAAGCACGGTGTTCCCCAGACGTCGGCGCAGAGCCAAAGCGTCTGCCAATCGCAACACTGGTGCGATGCCAAAGATCGACAATGCCACAAGCGGGCGGACCGTTCGCGGCCACGGTGCCAATTGGGCACGTCGCGCAGCGCTTCTGCGACGGACCGACCTCGCGCTCGCACCGACACTGGGGACGTAGACGGGCAAGGGGTAGCGGCACAGCCAGTGCAATCCAGCCCGAATTTTGGACAAGCGCTGTCGCATCGACAGCGCTTGTTTGTTTGCTGGCGCGATCAGGCGGCAACCACAGTTTGGCGCTGCGTGCCTAGGCCTTCGATTTCTAATTCCATCACATCGCCCACGTTCAGCCAAACCGGTGGATTCATCCCTGCACCCACGCCAGGGGGGGTGCCGGTGGGGATGACGTCGCCCGGCTCCAAAGTCATGAATTGCGAGATGTGGCTGACCACTTCGGCGGGATGGAAAATGAAGGTCTTGGTCGATCCCTTTTGCATGCTGTTGCCGTTCACCTTCAACTCCATGGCCAGATCACTGGGATCGGCAATCTCGTCTTTTGTGACCATCCAAGGACCCAACGGGCCGAAGGTGTCGTGGCTTTTTCCCTTCAACCATTGACCACCCGGGCGACCAATCTGGAAATCACGCTCGGAGATATCGTTGAAAACGGCATATCCGGCGACGTAGTCCAGCGCGTCAGCCTCCGATACATACTTCGCGCGGGTGCCAATCACGATGCAAAGCTCGATTTCCCAGTCCAGCTTGGTTGAGGCGCGCGGCTTCTCGACATCGTCGTCCGGGCCACAGATCGAGGTGACGGCCTTGCCGAATAGAATAGGCTCCGTCGGGATCGGGTTGTTGGTCTCGTGCGCGTGGTCGACATAGTTCAAACCAACCGAGATGCACTTGCCGATATTGCCCACACAGGGGCCGATGCGGTCAGCGTTCAGCACCTTAAGACCATCGGGATCAACCGCTGCCAGCTTTGCCAACGCGTTTGGCCCCAACACGGATCCGTCGATGTCGGCGACATGTCCACTAAGATCCCGGATCGTCCCGTCCAGGGCCATCATGGCCGGAGTTTCTTGGCCTTTGGCCCCTACACGCATCAGCTTCATTGCAGCACCTCCCATTAATCAGTTGGCCGAGGAATGCCTGCTAAGCGCGAATTTGTCGATAGCTTCACGTGGAATGACAAACCTGAACCCAGGACTTGCTTGCGCGGGGCATGATTTCTTAAGATCTGACGGAGTAGCACCACAGGATGGGGTGCAAGTCGTACGATGTCTGAAATGACCATAATCCTTAAGGAAGTGGCAGACGCCGGTCTGGGCGCCTGGAACGCAAAGCCATTCCTTGAAAAGGTCACCGAAATCGTTCCATCGATTATCTACGTCTTTAATCAGCAAACCCAATCGAACGAGTATTCCAACCGCTCCTTGGGAGAGTCATTGGGCTACACTGCCGCGGACGTTCAGCGCATGGGCGCCGCGATGATCCCAAATTTGGCGCATCCCTCTGACCTGCCACGCATTGCTGCCCACTTTCAGCAGTTGGCCAGTCTTGCCGATGGCGAGGTAGCGACGATCGAATACCGGATGCGCCATAAAAATGGCGGCTGGATCTGGCTGATTTCTTACGAGACCGTTTTTGACAGGGATGAGGACGGGGCTGTGTTGCGCCATATTGGCGTCGCAGCCGATATCACAGCACAAAAACATGCGGAAGAACTCGCACTGGCGGAAAAACGCGCCGCCGACATGGCAACTGAGGAACTGCGCAGCTTTGCCTACGCTGTTTCGCACGACCTGAAGGGACCGGCGCATCGACTGCAGTTGGTGTTAGATGAGATCGTGACCAGCCACGGGGCCGGCTTAGAAGGCGACATCGAAATGTTGCTTTCCCTGGCCCGAGAGACGTCCGGCCAGATGAGCCGAGTGGTTGACGATGTGATGGACTATACGCGGGTCATCGCTACCCGCCCGATGGACGAGCCGATCGCACTGGATGTGCTGATGACCGACGTCGTTAAAGGTCTTTCGATCCATTTTGCAAATGCCGTCGACTCCGTAACGGTACAGCCGATGCCACATGTGCTGGGCGATATCGAACAAATTGGACTGCTGTTCCGCTGCATTCTCAAGAACGCACTTACGTACCATGCTGACGGGGCTGAGCCACGTGTGTCCGTTTCGTCTTTCGGTGACCCGCGCTCCGGAATGGTCGAGGTTGCTATCCAAGACAATGGCATCGGAATCGATCCAGAGGTGCACGAAAAGGTCTTTGGCATGTTTCAGCGGCTGCATGTCGAAGAGGAATATCCAGGTAGCGGCCTGGGTCTGGCCATTGCAAGGCGGATTGCCACGGCTCATGGCGGCAACATCACGATCGATTCCGCACCTGGCAACGGCGCGACCTTCAAAGTGACACTACCGCTCGCATGACCTCAGTTAGCGAAATTCGGATCAATAAAATCCTGTTGATCGACGACAGTCGGATCGAACAGCTCATGTATCGCCGTATCATCGATCGTGCAGGCATCGTCGATGAGGTGGTTGCCTTTAGCTATGCCGAGGACGCACTGAACCACTTGGCGAATGCGCGCGACGACTGGCCGAATATCATCCTGCTGGACATCAACATGCCGCGGATGGACGGGTTTGAATTTATCGCTGCGATGGAAGATCGACTAGGCACCCAGGGTCTGCCGATCGTGATGATGCTGACGACGTCGCTTGATCCAAGTGACGAGGTCCGGGCAAGCCAAACGCCGTTGATAACCGATTTCCTGGTCAAGCCTCTGACGGAAGACGATCTGATCGGCATGGCGAACATGTTGCTTGATCGCGGATCTACGGCAGGTGCCTAGGCTTCTTGGCCATCCTCGCCGACTGCTTCGCGCCAATGGCGGCGGCACAGGCTGACATAGCGCTCGTTACCGCCCACTTCGATCTGCGCGCCATCCAGAACGGCCTGGCCGTCCTTATCGACGCGGATCACCATGGTGGCTTTCTTGCCGCAATGACAGATCGTGCGCACCTCGCGCATCTCATCGGAAAGGGCCAGCAACGCCGCGGAGCCTGGGAACAGTTCGCCCCGGAAATCAACTCGCAGCCCGTAGCACATGACTGGAACGTCCAGGTCATCCACCGCGCGGGCCAATTGCCAGACCTGATCCCGGCTCAACCATTGCGCCTCGTCCAATAGAATGCAGGCAACCGGCCCCGCTTCCAGGCGCACGGCGATCTTCTGAAACAGATCTTCGTGGGGTTCATAAATGTCTGCCTCTGCCGAGATTCCGATACGGCTCGCGATCCGGCCAACGCCCGCCCGGCCATCCAGGCTGGCCGTCAGCAGATAGGTGTCCATGCCACGCTCGCGGTAGTTGTGCGAGGCTTGGAGCAGCGCCGTCGACTTGCCGGCATTCATGGTGGAGTAGTTGAAGTAGAGCTTGGCCATGGCCCGCCCGCTTAGCCTTGGTCAAAGCGGCACCGCAAGCCAAATGCGCCCTAGCGGCGGCGTCTAGCGCGGCGGCAGCTCGCCCAGATTGACGATGTCATACTTCTGGTTCAGCGCGTCCATCTTGGCCTGGTCCTCAAAGTCGGCGGCACTCAATATGGACAGTTCTGCCAGGTACTGGTCGAAGCCCGAGGGTTGGTAAATCATCAGCATCCGCCCCCCGTCGCAGCCCTCTGCCATCGTGCAAGCATGCGGGACACCGGGTGGGATGTGTAGGCATGTGCCAGGCACAGCGGTCATCCAATCACCATCCACGTAGAAGTCGATGCTGCCTTCAAGAATATAGAAGGTTTCGGCATGATAGCGGTGCATGTGAAGACCCAAGGCGAAGTTTGCCTTCAGGTTGTCTTCCATCAGCGTGTACTGACCGCCGGTGTCACCGGCGCCAACCTTCACGAACGTGTGGTCCGCCGACCAGTCGTAGTTTGTGCCGCCTTTCGGGGGCACCAGGCTATAACGCTTGGCCATTGGGCGTGCTCTCTCTGAACCGGGGGCGCCGCCCTTCAGGCGGACCAACCCCCGTCTATCACAAAGTCCTGGGCGGTGATGAACGAAGACTCGTCCGAGGCCAGGTACACCATCAGCGATGCGATCTCGTCGGCTGTCGACAACCGACCCATCTTCTGGCGGGCAATGAACTCGGTGCGCGCTTTGTCATAGTTGCCTGTGGCCCGTAGCCGGTCATGCAGGCTGGGCGTATCGACCGTGCCAGGGCAGATCGAGTTCGCCCGGATCCCCTGTTCGATGAAATCCTTGGCCACAGCCTTTGTCAGGCCAATCACCGCCGCCTTCGACGCGCCATAAAGCGTGCGGTTCGGCGCGCCCATGATGGACGATGCGGCAGAGGCCATGTTGATGATCGACCCCTGGCCCCGGTCCAGCATGCCGGGTAACGCCGCCCTGATCGTGCGAAACATCGCCCGCACATTCAGGTTGAAGGCAAAATCAAACTCGTCGTCCGTAAAGTCCAGCACCGTGCCTGCATGGACAAAGCCGGCGCAGTTGAACAGCACATCCGGCCTGGCCGCCGGCACCTGGGCTGCGATCTGCTCGGGGTCCAGACAGTCCAGCACCTGTGTCTGACAGTCCAATCCGCTAAGCAGCTCGGCATTCACATCCGTTGCTGTAACCTCAGCCCCCTCGGCAATACATGCCAACGCGCTCGCTCTTCCGATGCCGGCACCGGCAGCGGTGATAAAGACACGCTTTCCCTGAAGACGCATGCCACCCCCCCTTCGCTCTTCGGCCGAAGTACTGACCCGTTATGGGACAGAATGCAAGCCGCGCCGGTGGGTCAGATCAGCAAGTTCCACCCACTGAACGGCTTGTCTTTGCCGCTGGCGAAGCTCGCCGCTTCGCGGTTTACTCGGCGAAGCCACGGCTGCATGCCGGCCCGGAACCCCAAGGAGGCGATCGATGAAGACTACTGCGCTGGAGACGTTGCGCCTGGAGGAATTCCCGAACCTTGTCTGGGTCATCGTCGAGGATTCCGAGGGCGGCCGCGGCACCGGCGAAAGCTTCTTTGGCGCCGGGGCGACAGAGGCATATCTGCACGAGATTGCCTCACCCTTGCTGCTGGGCCAGGATCCCCGCGACCGCGAGGCGATCCGCCGTCGCCTGGCCCCCTACACCGGCTACAACGGCGCGGGCGCCGAAGTGCGCGGTGCCTCGGCCGTCGATATGGCGCTTTGGGATCTATGGGGGCGGCATCTGGACCAGCCTGTCTGGCGGTTGTTGGGGGGACGCTGCCGCGAGCGTATCCGCACCTACAACACCTGCGCGGGTTATCGCTATGTCCGGGGCAGCGCCGAGCAAACCACCCAGAACTGGGGGCTGGGGGCGGCAGAAGGCCCCTATGAGGATTTGGACGGCTTTCTGAGCGATGCCGGAAAGGTCGCCGAAAGCCTCCTCTCCCAAGGTATCACCGGGATGAAGATCTGGCCCTTCGACTTCGCGGCAGAGGCAAGCCTGGGCGCCGCGATCACGCCCGATCAATTGGCGGAGGCGATCGAGCCCTTTGCCAAGATCCGCGCTGCGGTTGGCGACCAGATGCAGATCATGGCCGAGATGCACCTGTTGTGGCAGCCCCACGCCATGGCCGAGATCGCCCGGGCGCTGGAGCCATTCGATATCTACTGGATCGAAGATCCAATGCCTGCGACCGCGCCAGCATCGTGGGCGGACCTGCGCGCCCAAGTCCGCCCCAAGATCGCGGGCAGCGAGACCATGGCCACCCGGGCTGCCTTCCGCAGCTTCATGGCGGCGGGGGCGCTGGACGTTGTGATCATGGATTTGGGCTGGTGCGGCGGTTTGACGGAGGCCAAGGCCATCGCAAGCATGGCCGAGGCATTCCACCTGCCGATCGCCCCGCACGATTGCACGGGCCCCCTGGCCTGGGCGGCCTGTACGCACCTGACCCTGAATGCCCCGAACGCGCTGGTGCAGGAAAGCGTGCGCGCCTTCTACACCGGTTGGTACGGCGAACTGGCGCAGAAACTACCGATCGTCCAGGACGGCCATATCCACCTGCCAGAGGGTGCGGGCATGATCACCGAACTGAAACCGGAGGTATTCGCCCGCCCCGACACGCATCTGCGCCGCAGCGCATGGTGAGCCGGAGATCACCAGCGAAGCAAGACTGACCGGCGCGCGATTCTCTGGCATGATGCAGCCCGCGCCAAAGGGGAGTCATCCATGCGCCTGATCGCCGGCCTCGCCCTGTGTCTTGCCCTGCCCATCGGCCTGTCGCCCCCGGCGAGCGCCGAGATCCTGACCATCCTGCACACCAACGACATCCACAGCCGGATCGAGCCCGTCAGCCGGTTCAACGTCACCTGCAGCCGGGCGGAACAGAACGAGGGTGTCTGCTTTGGCGGCGCGGCACGCCTGAAGGCCCTGATTGACACCATCCGAGCGGAGGTGCCCGACCTGTTGCTGCTGGATGGCGGCGACCAGTTCCAGGGCTCGCTGATGTACACGCGCTATCAAGGGCAGGCGGCGGCCGAAGTCATGAACGCCATCGGCTATGACGCAATGACGGTCGGGAACCACGAATTCGATGACGGCCCCGAAGTGCTGCGCGCCTTCATCGATCGGATTACCTTCCCGATCCTGATGTCGAACGCCGACATCTCCGGCGATCCTCACCTTGCCGGCGTTATCCAACCGTCGATTGTCATCACGCGCGGCGAACACCGCTACGGCATCATCGGACTGACGCCCGAGGATACGCATCAATCGTCATCGCCCGGGCCACACGTGCACTTCCATGATGCGGCGGCAGCTGTGCGCGCCCAGATCGAGGGGTTCTCCGCCCAGGGGATCGACCGCATCATCGTGCTGTCACACTCTGGCTACCGGCGCGATATGGAGATCGCGGCCCAGGTGGATGGGATCGACATCATCGTCGGCGGTCACTCCCACTCGCTGCTGTCCGATGAGATCGACGGCGCTGCGGGGCCCTACCCCACGTGGGTCGAGACGCCTTCGGGTGGGCGCACGGCTATCGTGCAGGCCTATGCGTACGGGCGCTACCTTGGCCGGCTTGACGTCCGATTTGACCCAGGCGGCGTGGTGACCGCCGCGCGCGGCGGCCCCATTCCGCTGACAACTGAGATGCCAGAGGATCCCGCGCTCGCTGCCCGGGTCGCCACGTTGGCAGAACCGCTGGAGCGTGAGCGCGAGATGGTCGTGGCGCATGTCGGCAGCTATATTGGCGCAGATCATTCGGCCTGCCGCCGGGCCGAATGTACGCTTGGCAATCTGGTCGCCGACGCCATGCTGGACGCCCGGCGCCGTTTCGGCGCCCAGATCGCCATCATGAACGGTGGCGGGCTGCGCGCGCCCATCAATGCCGGCGAGGTGACCCGCGGCGACATCCTGCAATTGCTGCCCTTTCAGAACACGCTGGCCGAGTTCTGGATGACAGGTGCCGATATCCGCGCCGCCCTGGAGCACGGCGTCTCGGCGGTCGAGGACAGCCACGGGCGGTTTCCCCAGGTTGCTGGGCTGCGCTATGCTTATGACCCCAGCGTGGCACCGGGCCAAGGCCGCATCCGCGATGTCGAGGTGTTCGCCAACGGCCGATGGCAGCCGCTGGACGGTGCGCAGACCTATCAGGTCGTCACCAACGACTTTCTGCGCCAGGGCGGCGACGGCTATGCGGTGTTCGCGGAACGCGCCGAGAAACCCTATGATTTCAACGGCCAGCTGTCGGATATCCTGGAGGAATACCTGTTCAGACGCCGCGGATATCAGGCCTATACCGACGGCCGGATCGAGATTGTCTCGCCCTAGAGGACAAGCGTAAAGGCCCCGAGCTACCGCCGCCGGCGCACGGATTTGATGCCCTGCCAACGGTCCTTGGCGCGCATCCATGCCTCGAGGACGCTCAGGAACCACGGATTGCCACCGTAAAGCGGCTTGGCGCCAAACGGGGCCGGATCAAACCCGGTTTCGCCCTTATCAGTGCCCAGGATCTTCTGCGCCAGACGCCAGCCCAGGTACGGCGCCATCGCGACACCCGACCCGTTATAGCCACAGGCGTGCCAGATCCCATCGACCTGCCCGATATGGGGGGCGCCGTCGAAGGTGAAGGCCACGAAACCCCGCCAGGAATGGGTCAGCGACACATCGTGCAGTTCCGGGAAGACCGACAGCATGATGTCGCGCATCCGATAGGCCGAGATCCTCTCGTCCAGCACGTTCAGTGATGCTCGCCCGCCATAGAGGATCCGCTCCCCCCACGGGTCCGGGCGGAAATAGGAATGCTGGGACCGCGTCTCGACAATCATGTTGCCCTGCGGCAGCAGCGAGCCCATGCGGTTGGCGCCCAAAACCTCGGTCGCAATGATGTAGGATGGGATGGGAATCAACCGCTTGGCCATCATCGAAAACGGCCCCTTGCCCCCGCCGGTATAGCCGTTGCCCGCGTAGACCAGGTGGCGGGCGCGCGTCTTTCCCTTGGCATGGGTGATCGTCCATTCGCGGCCATCGTAGTCAAGCCGTGTGACCTCGCAATGATCGACGATATCCGCACCCTTGGCCCGTGCGCCAGCCAGCAATGCCTTGTGAAACAGTGCCGGATGTACCCCGCCGTGTTGGGGAAAGTAGACCCCGCCATGGTAGAGATCGGTTGAGATATGGCGGTGCTGCTCGGCCTTTGGCACGATCTCTGCTTCCATGCCCAGCCTCGGCGCCTCGCGCGTGGCCCATTTGGTCAGCGCGTCGAAGTGGCGGGGCGAGGCCGCGCCCAGAAAGCGCCCCGTCTGGCGGTGCATGGCATCGCCCGGCAGCGTCTTGATCAGTTCGGTCGTGAAGTCCAGCGAGATCCGCGCCTCGCGCAGCATGGCCCCGGCGGTCTCTTCCCCATAGCGCTTGGCCAGCTTTTCGATGGTCTGGCGATGACCCCAGCCGATCATGCCGCCATTGCGGGTCGAGGCCCCTGCCCCGGGCGGACCCTTCTCGAAGACCACGACCTCGCGCCCAGCCTCCGCCAGGGACAGCGCGCACGAGAGCCCGCTGAAGCCAGCGCCAACGATCGCCACGTCGCACAGCACCGGCGCATGCACGCCCGACGGGTCTTCGGGCGGCGCCGCCTCGTGCCAGAACGGTGTCGTCTTCATCCGCGCCCCCGCACCGGGTCATACCCGTAAAGCCAATCCAGCCGCGCCGCCGCCGTGCTGGGCGAGGTGCGGCTGACAAATCCGATGATCGAGCGCGAGATGGTGCGCAGCGTCCCCTCGGGCCGGTGGAACATGCGCCCGTTGTCGCGGCTTTGTTTCATAATGCGGGCGACGCGCGGCCAGCGCTCCTCCTCCCACCGCACCAGCGACGGTTCGATGTCATCCCCGTCGCCCAAATGACGCACAAGGGATGCCACGTCCTCCAACGCCTGGGCCGCGCCCTGCGCCATGAAGGGTAGCATCGGATGGGCAGCGTCGCCGATCAGCGCAAAGCGGTGGTCGACCCACCGCACCTGTTCGGGCCGGTCGAACAGGCCCCACAAATAGCAGGTATCCACCTGGTCCAGCAAAGCCCGCACCTTAGGGTCCCAGTGCGAGAACGCAGCCCGCAGCCCGTCGGGATCGCCTGGCACTGACCAGCTTTCCTCGACCCAGTCGTCCTGCTCCTGCACCGCGATGAAATTGATCAGATCGCCGCCGCGCAGATAGTACGTCACCAGATGCCGGGCATCGCCCGCCCAGACCGTGACATCCGGGGCCACCAGATCGGCCGGCACCCTGTCCGCTGGGATCAGCCCCCGCCAAGCCACCTGGCCGGTAAAACGCGGCTCTTCCTCGACATTGAAAGCCTGGCGTAACCGTGAGCGGATGCCGTCCGCCCCGATCACCAGATCGGCCTTCAGCACGGTGCCGTTCGACAGATGCAACGAGGCGCTATCGGGGTGTTCGACCACACGCTCGACCTGCGTGCCCAACCGCAGGGTCACACCCGCGCGCTCGGCCGCCCGGGCCAGGGCATTCAGCAGGTCGGCCCGGTGGACATGCAGATAGACCGATCCCCAGCGGTCCTGCGCCCCCTGGCCCAGCGCCGCACGATAAATCTCTTCGCCCGTCCGCCCGTCTTTCATCACAGCGGCCTGCGGATGGAACGCGCCATCGGACACCACATCCAGCACACCCAGCCAGTCCAGCACCCGCGTGGCGTTAGGGCTCATCTGCAGGCCCGCACCCACTTCCCCAAGTTCCGGTGCCTGTTCAACAATGCACACCGACCAGCCCGCGCGGGCCAATGCCAGCCCGGCCGCCACGCCCGCGATCCCCGCCCCAGCTATCGCAACTGTCGCTACCACGTGCCCGTCCGTTCTAACTTTTGCCCGAGGGAGAGTTCAGCCGCCGGTCGATTATCTCGATGGCAAACAAGAACTCGACGAAAGTGCGCTGCAGCACGTAAAACCAGCCGGGCCAGCCGTCCAAGATGCAGCGCTTGAAGATCAACGTGTAGAAAAAGACCAGGAAGGGCGCAGGCCAGGCCATGCGGCGGATACGGTCGTTGCGCCTCAGCTGATTGGGGGGGGTGCTCAACAGCTTGTCAGCTTCCAGTTTGCCGTATTTCAGCTGGGATGAGAGCCAGCGCGGCAACGATTTGCGATCGTCGTGGTCAAACGGGGCTTGCAGCTTTTCGACCCTGCCCTCGGGCTTCAGGCGCTGAGTGTGGCCATGTTGCTCGTAGGCGGCGTGCCCACGTCTAAACAAAGCGACTACCGGTGGGTACAGCGCCCCGGACAGCCTGCGCCCCGCCACCAGCATACGGAAGCTAACCCAATAGCCCATGACGTCCGGGGGCGGCGCCAGCGCTTTTATCTCGTCCAGCGCTTCTGGGGTCACCTGGTAATCGGCATCCAGCGCCAGCACCCAGGGCCGGCTTTCAGGGCAAAGCGACAGCCCGTGGTTCCATTGTTTTGCATGGGCATCGAAGGGGCGTTCATGCAGCTCTGCGTTCTCGAACCTGGCGACGATCTCGGCCGTGCGGTCGTTGCTGATGCTGTCCAGGACGATCACAGACGGGAACTCGACCAGATTGGACAACGTGCGCTCGATATTTTCTTCCTCGTTGTAGGTGAGGATCAGCACAGTGATGTTGTCGATCATGCTCATTCGCGAGTCGCTCGTTCTGGCGGTGCCAAACACGCTAAACGTAAAAAACGCGGGAGGCACGCACTAGAGTGCGCGCCGGTTTAATGTCACACGAGGACGGGCTGGCCTAGTTGGCTGGCCACCAAGCCGGGGGTGACCATGCTAAATGCCGATCTCTACTACTCGTTCCGCAGCCCGTATTCATATCTTGGGTCCTGGCGGTATCTGGCATTGACCCAGGAATACGATCTGCAGATCACCCTGCGCCCGGTCTATCCGGCCGCAATCCGGTTCCCCGACTTCTTCAAACAACGCAATCCGCTCTTCAGCCCATACCTGATGCGCGACGTCGGTCGGGTGGCCCAGATGACCGGCGTACCCTGCAAGCGGCCCGACCCCGATCCCGTGCAGTTTTCCGCGCCGGGCGAGGCCGCCGCAGAGCAGCCCTACATCTACCGGTTAACCTGGCTGGGCTTGGAGGCATCGCGCCGGGGCCGTGGGCTGGAGTGGGCCGCGAACGTTGGGAAAGTTCTCTGGGGCGATCACGTCAAGGACTGGCATCTGGGCGATCATGTGGCCCAGGCGAGCGAGCGGGCGGGGCTCGACCTCGCCGAACTAGAGGCCGCGATTGCCGGGCGAGACTCGGAGCTGGACGCCGAGGTCAAAGCCAACCAGGCCGCCGAGGAGGAGGCCGGCCATTGGGGCGCCCCCTGCCTGGTTGTCGAAGGTTCCGAAGGCCCCGAGCCCTTCTTCGGCCAGGACCGCATCGACATGGCGGTCTGGTGGATGAAGAGGCGGGGATTGGTGGCGAGGTAAAGGGCTCCACGCCTTACAAGGCCAATCAGCGTGTAAACTCTTATCCTAGCTTCGGGCTTCAAAGCCCACGCAGTATCTTCTTCGGGGTAGCACGCACAAACTCATCGTGACTAAGCCAAAGGAGCGCTCTCTTCCTCCGAGAGATTGCGGCTGCGTCCCAACCGAAAAGAAGCGCAAACTCGAAAAGTGAAGCCCAATCCTCTACGCGAACACCGTCAGCTACGAGGGGGCGTCGCAGCAAGTCCCTGACACCTAGTCCAATACGCTTTTTGAACGCCGCCACTCTCTCCGCGCTCTCTGCGCTAACCCAGACAACATCCAGCTTTACAAACTTCAGATCATCTGCGTCCGCCAATCGGCTTGCTATTATGCTTGCGAGGTGTCTGACGAGGTGTTTGTTTCCAACGGCATACTTCGCCTCACCCCAAGCCCCAATCCGCACGCCAAAGTGATCAGCCACCGCTTTCGTAGGGTCGGGCGCCCTCAATAGTGAAACAGGGAGCATTCTGTCTTCTAGTGAGAACATCCTTACTTGCCTTCCCAAGTTCTACAAACTGCCTGTTTTAGCCTCCGGGCAATCAACGCTTCGCGCTAGTGCTCCAAGAGCGCGTTCTCATGTTGACACCTAAGCCATGCGACACTGCCGACTACCGGCGTCGATTGATTAGCGTTTACTCGACCCAGGATAAGGTCGGCGCCGCGTCATTCTCAACGGCTCAGCAGTATGGGAAAGCGTGTTCACCGAGGCGCGGATCGGGTGCGAATAAGGCTCACGAAGTTAACTATGGCGCACCTTCAGGCAACAGGGGATCCAACGCTTCTCAGGAGAAGCATTGAATCTCTTGGCAACATGAGGGTCAGTTGTCGAGGAACGACCGCAGCTTCCGCGACCGGCTGGGGTGCTTCAGCTTGCGCAGCGCCTTGGCTTCGATCTGGCGGATACGCTCGCGCGTAACACTGAACTGCTGACCGACCTCTTCCAGCGTGTGGTCGGTGTTCATGCCGATGCCAAAGCGCATGCGCAGGACACGCTCCTCGCGGGCGGTCAATGACGCCAGAACGCGGGTCGTCGTGTCCTTCAGGTTCGACTGGATCGCCGAGTCCAAAGGCAGCACCGCGTTCTTGTCCTCGATGAAATCGCCGAGCTGCGAGTCCTCTTCGTCGCCAATCGGCGTCTCCAGGCTGATCGGCTCCTTGGCGATCTTCATCACCTTGCGGACCTTCTCCAGCGGCATCTGCAGCTTTTCGGCCAGTTCCTCGGGCGTCGGCTCGCGGCCAATCTCGTGCAGCATCTGGCGCCCGGTACGCACCAGCTTGTTGATCGTCTCGATCATGTGGACCGGGATGCGGATCGTGCGCGCCTGATCCGCGATGGACCGCGTGATTGCCTGGCGTATCCACCACGTGGCGTAGGTCGAGAACTTGTAGCCGCGGCGGTATTCGAATTTATCGACGGCCTTCATCAGGCCGATATTGCCCTCCTGGATCAGGTCCAAGAACTGCAGGCCGCGGTTCGTGTACTTTTTGGCGATCGAGATCACCAGGCGCAGGTTGGCTTCGACCATTTCGGTCTTGGCGATGCGCGCCTCTTTCTCGCCCTTCTGCACCGTGTGCACGATGCGGCGGAATTCCGGGATGTCGACGCCGACCAACTGGCCCACGTCCCCAATGTCTGCGCGCACCTCGTCGATCTTGTCGCGCTCACGCTCGACCATGGTGGCCCAGCCCTTACCCTTCAAACCGGCCACACGGTCGGTCCAGCCCGGATCCAGCTCGGCCCCGCGGTATTCTTCGATGAACTGACGGCGGTCGACCCGATGGCGGTCTGCCATCTTGATCAGGTTGCCTTCCAGCGTCATTAGACGGCGGTTGATGCCGTAGAGCTGATCGATCAGCGTCTCGATACGGTTGTTATGCAGGTGCAGCTCATTGACCTGTTCAACGATCGCTTTGCGC
Organism: Pseudomonadota bacterium; assembly: GCA_039026375.1. Classification (GTDB taxonomy): domain Bacteria; phylum Pseudomonadota; class Alphaproteobacteria; order Rhodobacterales; family Rhodobacteraceae; genus Thermohalobaculum. Next base: position 6,256 of record JBCCML010000007.1, on the reverse strand, counting down.
AGCTTTTGGTAGGCACGCTCCTGCTGGGCGGTGAACTGAGCGTCTTCGCTCAGCGCCGCCTCGATCCGGGCGTCCTGCATTTTCCGCAGCTTCTGGTATGCTTTGGCGATGTCCGCCAGCGTCTCCAGTACTGCGGGCTTCAGCGCCGCTTCCATCGCGGCAAGCGACAGGTTGGCCTGCTCTTCTTCGGCGTCAGCCTCGTCGGTCGCGCCCTCGCCCGACTGATCGCCGTCGCCGTCGTCGTCTTCATCGTTACCGGTATCGCGATCGTCGTCTTTGGCGGCGGGGGCAGCTTCAGCGGCGGGCGCAGGCGCCGCGCCTTCTTCGTCGCCGTCTTCGTCCGCACCGGCCTCTTCGCCGACCTGTTCACCTGGGGTCACCGCGGCCATGTCATCGGCGTCCGATGCCTGGCCAAACGTCGTCTCCAGATCGATGACGTCGCGCAGCAGGATTTTCTCGTCCAGCAGCTCGTCCCGCCAGATCGTGATCGCCTCGAAGGTCAGCGGGCTTTCGCAGAGGCCCCCGATCATCGTCGCGCGGCCCGCTTCGATTCGCTTGGCGATGGCAATCTCGCCCTCGCGACTCAGCAGCTCGACCGTGCCCATCTCGCGCAGATACATCCGGACGGGATCGTCGGTGCGGTCCACTTCCGTTTTCTGCTGCTCGGTGGCGACGACTTCTTTCGAGCCTTCTTTCGCTTGGGCGTCACCCTCCTCGCCCTCGCTGTCGCCGTCATTCTCGACGACGTTGACGCCCATCTCGGACAAAAGACTCATGACGTCTTCGATCTGTTCGGACGAGAATTGGTCGGACGGAAGGACCCGGTTCAGCTCATCATAAGTGATGTATCCCTTGGACTTAGCCTTGGCGATCATCTTCTTGACGTCCGCCTGGCTCATGTCGAGCATAGGGCTCTGACCCTCGGAGGCTTCGGTTTCCTGGGTCTGGTCTTCGTCCTTGGGCGCCATGCGAAATCCCTTCAGGGCTGACTTCAGTTGGACACCCCTTTGGCGCCCACAGGCTATGTCGGCTGAGAACGGCTATATGGGCCCTGCCCACAGCCGATCAAGGTGCCGACCGACGTTCTACAGCGCGAACATCGAATCACCGATTCGTTTCGTAATAATTGATGCAAACCTGCCACGCACTGATTCGCCCCAGCTTTCCCGTCGGCTGGAACGCGCGACCGGTATCAGATGCGCCGAATTGGGCGTTAGCCGCGGCCCTTCTTGCGCCAGACCTGCGAATCCAACATCTCCTGAATACGCCCAGCCGGATGAGCGTTCGGGTCGCGCTCGCGTTCTTTGGTGGCACTTTCATCTGCCGCGCGTTGCTCGGCACGGGCCCGCAGGACGGCACGTGACCAACGCTCGTCCTCGGCCTCGGCATTGGCCAGTTCGCGCGGGGCATCGGCCAATTCGGCTTCGGCGGTCAGGGTCGCTTCGTGCCGGGCTATGGCGTCCAGCAGGATCCGGGCCATCTGATCGGCATCTCGTCTGGGGCGGGCCAGGGGGTGCAACTGCTCGGGCAAGCCGCTGAGCAACAGGGTGCGGGCGCCCGCCCAAGTGCCCTCTAACCGGGTTTCAAAGTCCGGTCCCGGCCCGCTGTCCAGCATCGCATCCCGCAAACCGGACAGATCGTTGGAGGTGATGCGCATCTCTTCGAGGGCCGCGTTGATCGTTGCCAGGACATCGGGGTGCAGCAGCACGCCCGCCAGGATCTCGCGCTCACGCACGCGGGCCGCCGCGGCCGGGCTGTTGGCTTGCAGAACCGAAGACGTCCGGGTCGAGGGCGCGGGGCCTGCGATCATTCCCCGACGCATGCCGCGGGCGCCAGGACGCCCCGGCCCAAAGCCCCCGCCATTGGGCCCCGGTGCGGGGCCGCCGGCGGCTGGGCTGGACAAGCCGCGTAGCAACTCGGCCAAGCGTGTCCCGTAGGCGTCTCGCACGTCGCGGTTGGCGATCTGGCGGGTGGCCGCCCGCAGGCGTGTCTTCAGCGCGGCCCAACGCTCCGGCGTGTCGTGGGGCTCGGCGGTCTCGCGCCGCCACAGCATCTCGATCAGGGGGACGGCCGCGTCCAGCGCGCTCTGCATGGCGCCCGCCCCCTCCGCCTTGATCAGGTCGTCGGGATCGCGGCCTTCTGGCATCAGACAGAAGCGCAGCGACTTGCCCGGCGCCAGCAAAGGCAGGGCCAGATCAATCAAACGCTCGGCCGCGCGCAGCCCTGCCTTGTCACCGTCGAGCGCGATGATCGGTTCGTCTGCGATACGCCACATCATGCCCAGCTGTTCTTCGGTGATCGCGGTCCCCAGCGGTGCCACGGCGTGGTCGAATCCGGCCTGCGCCAGGGCGATCACGTCCATGTAGCCTTCGGCGACGATCAACTGGCCGGTCTTACCGGCCGCTTCGCGTGCGGGCCCATGGTTGTAGAGCACGCGGGATTTGTGGAAGAGCTCGGTCTCCGGCGAATTCAAGTACTTGGCGCGGGCCTTATCGGACATGGCCCGGCCGCCAAAGGCGATGCACCGGCCACGGGGGTCGCGGATCGGGAACATCAGGCGGCCGCGGAAGCGGTCGAAATGGCTGCCATCATCGGCGCGGATCACCAGGCCGGCGGCCACGGCTTCCTCAAGCAGGCCCTTTTCCTGGAAGCTGGCTGTCAGACCCTGGCGGGCATCCGGCGCGAACCCCATCTCAAAGCGCTTGACGGTGTCAGCGCTGAGGCCGCGATTTTCGATGTAGCTGCGAACGGCGCTGCCTTGGCCCGAGCGCAGGGCGAGGCCATAGGCGCGCACGGCCTGCTCCATCACGTCGGCCAGGCGGGTGGCGCGGTCGCGCTTTTCGGCGGCCCTGGGATCATGGGTCTGCGCGGGCATCTCCATCCCCGCCTCGCGGGCCAGCACTTCGACCGCCTCCATGAACGAGACATTCTCGCTTTCGCGCACGAAGGTGATCATGTCGCCCTTCGCGTGGCAGCCAAAGCAGTAGTAGAATCCCTTGCGGTCGTCGACGTGGAAGCTGGCGGTTTTTTCCTGGTGGAACGGGCACGGGGCCCAGAAGTCGCCCTTGGCCGGATTGGATTTTCGCTGGTCCCACATGACCTTGCGCCCGGCCACATCCGAAAGGGTGACCCGCCCGCGAAGTTCGTCCAAGAATCCCGGTGGTAATGCCATGAGTACAGCATAGCCGAGCGGGCGGTTGGCGCAAGATCTTGTGGGCCGCGGACTGCAGACCACAACATACTAACGCTTTTTCCACATGCGCGCTGGGGATAACCCTGGCGGGGCGGCGGAGTCGCCACTTGGCTCCGCGTGCTCCCCGTCGATGTCGCACCCGTCGGCACGCTAAGGGCATACCCACCCACCCGCACGCGGAGCCAAGTGGCACGCATCGCCCGTGATCGAGTGGCTCAGGCGGGGAGGCCGAGTTCGTGCCGCAGAACCTGCTCCGCTTCTGTCCAAGATCTAACCTGGCGGGTGGCGTGCGCGCATTCCGGGAAGATACGGTGGATAAAGTCCGCCCAGGCAAAATGTAGGCGCACCGCTTCGGGCACGTGCTTGGCCACGCTTTCCACCTGTTTGACCGAATCGTCGATGAAGGCCACGGGCGCGTCGACCTGATCGGCCAACCAGCGCATCGTGCGCCCCTTACCTCCGGAGTTCACCACCACCGGATAGGGGATGCCCAGCGCGGCCAGGTTCTGGCGCCTGAGTGCGCCCGCATGGGACGGCACATTGGTCAGCACCACGACCTGGACGTCCTGTGACAGACGGGCCAGGACTTCGGGCCCGTCGGGCACCGCCGTCTGGTTAAGGGTCTCCTGTCGGAAGAAGCGGTCGATCATCTGGATGCATTCCTGAAACGGCAACGCCTCATCCGAGCCGATCGGGAACATCGACCCTTCCAGTTCATAGCGGACCAGCCGCATCTCGAAGCCGATCGTGCGCATGAAGCGGTCCAAGTGATCGACGAACACCACCAGCACTTCGTCGGCATCCACGGCCAGCAGCGGACGGCCCCGCTGCAGATCAAGGCGCCGCAGGTCAACCATCACCTTTTCGGGGATATGATCGCGTTCAGAGGCCGACATTGCTCACGTCCAATGGGGCAGATCGCCCCCGGGAAGGCCGGCGCGTGCACGCATCGGCCGGTCAGGCGGCACGTCGGCCGCCTCGCAAAAAGCCATCAGCATCGCCTCGTCCGATAGAACATAGTCCAACACAAAGCCCAGATATTCCGGGTCCTGCGCTCGGGCCCGCATCTCGTCACTGTTTGTCCCCGCCATGGCGAAGAACTGGCCGGCCCGATGCTCGTCCGCAGCGACCCATCCCAATGCGGTCAGGCCCAGCACTTCGGCGGCGTCTTTGGCCAACGGTGTCATCTCGCCCGGCAGAGCCATGGGTAACATCCTTTCAGCGGCGGTTACGCCGAAACTCGAAAGAGTTCGTTAACCTATTTGCCAAACCTTCCGGCCTTGGCAACACCCAGGTTTGTTGAGCGTCCTTTCTATGGGTGGGGTGCTCACCACAGGGCGTTGAAATAGGGCGCTTGGGACAGGGCGCGTCAAACAAGGGCCGGCAGCGGGCGCCGGCAAGGTGCGCATGGCAGTATCCGACCGATCGGCAAAGCGACGCAATCGCCGGGAAATCGCCGCAGCGCTTCATCCTTTGTTCAGGTCGCCAACGGTAAGCCTATCGGGCGGGGTAGATGCCTGCCCCAAACGTTTGCTGGGAGAACGCTGACACAATGCCGGGCCGCGTCTTGATCGTTGAGGACAGCGCCACCAACCGGCTGTTGCTGCGCTCGCGGCTGAATCAGGCTTATTATGACGTCGTCGAAGCGGAAAACGGCGAACAGGCGCTGGAGTTGATGTCGACGGAGCGCCCCGACCTCGTGCTGTTGGATGTCATGATGCCTGGCATCGACGGCTTCGAGGTCTGCCGCCAGTTGAAATCGCGGCCGGACACCGTTCATGTGCCGGTGGTGATGTTGACGGCGCTCGATAAGCGTGAGGACCGCGTCAAAGGGCTGGAAGCCGGGGCGGATGACTTTCTGTCGAAGCCCTTCGAGGAGGTGGCGCTGATGAGCCGCGTCGCCTCGTTGACCCGCATGAAGATGATGGTCGACGAGATGCTGTTGCGGGGCCAGACGTCGCGCGGACTCGGGGCGGACGATCTGATGGCGGTCGCCAAGGCCACCACGTTCCCGGACAGCCAAGTTCTGGTCGTATCGCCGACGGAAACAGCAGCTCGCGGGATCCGCGATGCCATCGTGCGCTCGATCGGCTGCCAGGTGGAGATTGCCACCTCAATGGACGAAGCCACATCCGTGGTCGAGTTTATCGGCGCCGACGCCGTGCTGATCGAGACGGGGGTACCGGGCGGCGATCCGCTGCGCTTTGGCTCAGTGCTGCGCGCGCGCCCAGAAACACGCCAGGCCGCAACCGTTTTGCTGGTACCCGAGGGCGAAATGGAGCTGGCATCAAAGGCGCTTGAAATCGGCTTCAACGATTACATCCCCAGCCCGGTCGATTTGGTGGAATTGACGGCGCGCATGCGTTCGCAACTGCGGCGCAAGCATTATGGCGACCGGCTGCGCGAGAACATGCGCAACACCATGGTGCAGGCTGTGACGGATCCGCTGACTGGCGTCTACAACCGGCGTTATGCGAACATTCACCTTGACGCGATGATCGAGCAGGCGCGGGAAAAAGGCACGGATCTGGCGGTAATGCTGCTGGATCTCGACCGCTTCAAGGACGTGAACGACACGCACGGCCACGCCGCTGGCGATGCGGTCCTGAAAGAATTCGCAAACCGATTGGGCGAGAATGTTCGATCCATGGACCTCGTAGCCCGCATGGGCGGTGAAGAATTTATGGTGGTGATGCCCGAAGTCAGCCCTGACCTTGCCGCCGAGATTGCTGAGCGCGTGCGTCAGAAAACAGAAGCGCCAGCCTTCCAAATCGATGACGATGGGCAACTACTGCAGGTCACCGTCTCGATTGGCTTCGCGGTGCTGGAGCATTCGGAGTCGGTTTTCGAGATCGTCAAGCGGGCGGACGAGGCCCTCTACGCCTCGAAGAACGGCGGACGCAATCGCGTCACACTAGCAGACGCGGCCTGACCGTAGCGCTGGGTAGCGAACCTCGCGCCATCATTCCGCCCTGGCAATACTGCCTGCGGCAGCTTTGCCATGCCGTCCAGGCCCGCCCCCACCCCCGCCGCCGCCACGGATCGCTCCGCGATCCGTGGCGG
>JBCCML010000006.1:0-127839 GCA_039026375.1 Pseudomonadota bacterium | reverse complement strand
TGCATCCCGGGCATCGCATAGACGCCCGCGTCGTCGTAATGCCAGCCGTCGGCGTCCATGCGGGCCATCACGCCATGGATGTCATCGACCATGAAGGCCGGGTGGCCACCGATTGACGGATTGACCCAGAAGCCGTTGCGCTTACCGAACTCCGGGTCCGGCTTGATCAGGTGCAGACCGCGATTGCCGTCGCCCAGGGGAAAGATCGTAAGGTCCGCCGGATCGATAGAAAAGTCACCCCGGGTTCCGCCGCGGTCCCAGGACCCCTCCTCCATCTCCGCAATCTCGGCGAAGAACGCCGCCGTCTCGCGTACATCGTTGGCCTGCAGGTTCACGTGGTGGATGCCCCAGGGCCAAGCGCTCTCCCACGGCTGCACGCCGGCCGGGATATCTTCATCCACGACCTGGTTGAATTCTATGACATTCCAGGACGGATCGTAGACATAGATCTGGTGCACGCCCTTCATGGCGTAGATCCCAGCATCGGAATAGGGGATCGCGGCCTTGTCGAGGTTCTGGGCAACGCGATTGATGTCCTCGACTTGGATGGCGACGTGCCCGCCCAGGGTCGGATTATGCAGAAAGCCGTTATCCTGGGGAAAGGTCGCAATCGGCTTGACCGCGTGGATGCCGCGGTTCGCGGTCCCATAATAGGCGATGGTGTCGCTGGCGTGGTGCACCTCGCCCATCTGATCGGCGTTGGGGTAGGTCCACGTCCCCTCCGGAAGGCCCAGTAGGTGGCCCAGAAAATGGCGGGTGCGGTTCACATCGGGTGAGCAGATGTTGACGTGGTGGATGGCCCAGCGGATGGCGTTCTCCTGTAGTTCGCCAAAACCCTAGGAGGCCAGGACATGCCCCGCAAGAAGTGGGTCGTAGAAAGCTCGATCGAGGCGCCAGGTGGTCACGTCTGCGTCGATATCTTCCGCCGATGGGATGAGTCCTGGGGCTTTGAGGAGTATCGGCGCGATCCCGAGGATCCGCACGGCTGGCGTCAGATTGGCTATCACGACCACCGCATGTTCCCAGATCGGGCGGCTTGTTTAAGCGCCGCATGCGAATCGGTTTCCTGGCTTTCTGAGGTGATCTAGGCCTGTAATGGCGTCACCGTTACTCTGGGAACTGCTACTAAAGGTTGCAGTCTGATCTCTGGAATCTCTTATTTGACAATGCTTTGTCGCAGATCGTTACAGCTCGGACGCTCACAATTTCGAATGCATGCTTCTTCAGAACCCGGTGAGGGTGTAGAATTAACCTATCGTTAAGGGTGGGGAGCACCCAGGCGCGACCGGATTTTTGGAGGTCTCGACTATGGAATCAATTGGAGCACCGCTGACCATTGGCGCAGCCACGTGGGATCAGTCCACGCTGACCATCGCGGCCATTATCTTCGCCGTCGTCGTTGCTTTCGCCTTGGGCGCACGCAAAGAGATGGCGATGTTTGCCGTTTTTGCCGGGATCATCGGCGTCATCCTGACGGTCTAACGCCCGGGCGAACACCCAGGCGGGCAGCGAGCAGCGTTACCACCACCGCTCTGGCTTTGCGGAAAAGCCGGCGCGGTCTTCCAGCACCTGGGCGGCGGCCAGCAGATCGCCTTCGCCCCAAGGTTGGCCGATCAGCTGCAGACCCAACGGCAGACCGGAAGCGGACAGACCCACAGGCACGGAAATGCCAGGCAGCCCCGCCAGGTTGACCGTGACGGTGTAGACGTCCTGCAGGTACATCGACAGCGGGTCGCTGACTTCGCCCAGCGCGAAGCCCGGGTCGGGCGTTGTCGGCGTCAGGATCGCGTCGCAGCTTGCCCAGGCATCCTCGAAATCCTTCAGGATCAGGCGCCGGACTTTCTGGGCACGCAAATAATACGCGTCGTAGTAACCTGCGGACAACACATAGGTACCGATCAGCACCCTGCGCCGGACCTCTGCCCCGAAACCCTGCGCACGGGTCTTCTCGTAGAGCTCGGTCACCCCATCGCCCGCATCCAACGCTGCGCGCCGTCCGTACCGGACACCGTCATAACGCGCCAGGTTCGACGACGCCTCCGCCGGCGCGATGATGTAGTAGGCCGGCAGAGCGTACTTTGTGTGCGGCAGGCTGATATCGACAATCTGGGCGCCGGCATCGCGCATCATGGTGATGCCATCGTCCCAGTATTTGGCTGTCTCTGCCGGGCAACCTTCGCGATACTCGGCCGGGATTCCAATGCGCTTGCCGGCCACGCCCTGATCCAGCGCCGCCTCGAAGTCAGGCACCGCAAGATCTGCCGAGGTCGAGTCCTTCAGATCGTGACCAGCCATGCCGCCCAGCAGGATCGCCGCATCCCGCACCGTCTTAGTCATCGGGCCCGCCTGATCGAGCGAGGAGGCAAAGGCGACGATCCCCCAGCGTGAACACCGGCCATAAGTGGGCTTCAACCCGACAGTGCCGGTCAACGCAGCCGGCTGTCGGATTGACCCGCCCGTATCCGTGCCAAGTGCTGCCAGCGCCAGATCGGCCGCGACCGCCGCCGAAGATCCACCAGAGGAGCCCCCCGGTGTAATCGGCGCGGTATCTCCCGCCCGGCGCCACGGCGAAATCGCCGGGCCATAACAAGACGTCTCGGTCGACGAGCCCATGGCGAATTCGTCCATCGACGTCTTGCAGGCCATCACCGCGCCCTTGGCCCACAGGTTTGACGTCACCGTCGACTCGTAGGTCGGCAAAAAGCCCGACAAGATGTTGGACGCCGCCTGGCTGCCGACCCCTTCAGTGCAGAACAGATCCTTCACCGCGATCGGGATGCCCAAAAGATCGTGGGTTTCACCGGCAGCACGGCGCGCATCGGCCGCCTCGGCCATCTCGATCGCTTTGGCAGCCGTCTTGTCGCCGTGACAGGTCGCGTTCAAGGCGCCGGCCTCTGTGACCGCGTCGAGGCAAGCCTCGGTCAGTTTCAGCGACGTCGTCTCCCCGGATCGCAGCTGATCGCGGGCTGCGGCAATGGTAAGTCTGTTCAACGCCATGTCCGTCACTCCACGACCTTCGGCACAGCGTAAAAACCTTCGCGTGCGTCGGGTGCATTGGACAGCACATCTTCCTGGCGGTTCCCGTCCGTGACCCCGTCCTGGCGTTGTTTCAGGACCATCGGCGTCACCGAGGTCATCGGCTCGACGCCGTCGACATCCACCTCGCCCAATTGCTCGACCCAATTGAGGATGCCATTCAATTCGCCCGTCAGTGGCGCAACTTCGTGGTCTTCTACAGCAATGCGGGCGAGCCGGGCGACGCGGCGGACGGTGTCTTCGGTGACGGACATCGGGGGCGAACCTCGTTCGAAAATCTTGGGCGTTCGGCTACCCTGCTAAGCCGTCAGATGCAATCCATACAGCCCACAAAAAGCAAAGCCCGCGCCAGTTCCCCGGCGCGGGCCATTTCGTTGAGACAGCGGCGATCAGAAGAACACGAAGTTGAAGACCCCGTTGTTCTCCAGGTCATCTGCGGCATCGACCCCAAGGAACGTGACGGTCGACACAGCCGTGCCGCCCAACGCCGTGAATGTCATGACAGTGTCGGTGCCGTTGCTGGTGTCGAAGACTAAGTCAGCCGTGTTGAAGCTGCCATCGCCGGACGTGTCATCCAAGTTCCGGATGTTGAAGAACAGAATGTCCGTTCCAACCTCAAAGTTCGAAATCGTATCGTTGCCCGATGCGAATTCGAAGTTGAACTGGTCTTCATCCCCATCTGTGGCGCTGCCGTCCGTGGTACGACCCGCATCCAAGATGTCGTCACCGCGGCGGCCCCAAATGATGTCACCCCCTTCGTTGCCGAAGATTGTGTCATTTCCGTTGAAGCCGATGAGCCCGTCACCCTGACCTGCGGCCCCACCATCGCCGCCATCGCCGCCGTACATGAGGTTACCGCCATTGCCACCGAAGAAGTTGAAGCTCTCCGTCTGGTCGGTGGCATCGAACTCGTTGAAGTTCGAGCGCGAGCCTTCGAAGCCTTCAATCCCGAACAGGATGTCTTCTTCAATGACGTCCGTGGTACGGTTTCCAACGGCAGTGAAGTCCGACGTGAAGTCGAAGAACAGGTCTTGGGTTTCGGTCCGCCAGCTTGCACGGTCCAGGTTTGGCGCATCATCACCGCCGTAAAGGACGTCAACGCCTTGCTCACCGACAAGGATGTCCGAACCAGCACCACCGAAGAGCGTATCATTCCCCCCGGCACCCGTCAGGGCGTCAGCGCTTAGCCCACCGCTCAGGATGTTGTCGTTTGCATCGCCGAACAGGTTGTCGACAGCGTCCGACCCGGTAACGTTTTCGAACCCGGTCAACACATCCTGGCCAGCGATACGCGTGTTTTGCGCGGCGCCTTGCTCTGCCAAAGATACGCGGACACCCAGTTGGTTCAGGGTACCGACCCCTTCGTAGCTGACGGTGTCGTTGCCGTTGCCGCCATCGGCGGTATCGTTGCCCGCACCAAGTGTGACGGAGTCATCCTGGTCCCCGGCCGAGATCGAGTCGTTGCCCGCCCCGTCGGTGATGGTGTCAAAGCCTGTGCCGGTCGCTGTCGTGCCACCGGTGTCCGGCAATGTCAGGGTGTCTTCGTCGTCGATCGTGGTGATCGTACCCGTGACACTGTCACTGCCGGTCGCTGCCGTGATGGTCACCGTCTGATCACCATCGTCGACTGCCTCGTCGACCGCTGTCACCGTGAACGTCTCTGACGTCGAACCGGCCGAGATCGTGACCGAGCTTGGCACGGTCACCTCACCGGTGTCCGAGCTGGTCAGGGTGACCACGACGTCCGACGTGGACGGCGCCGCAATCGTCACCGTGCCGGTGGTCGTGCCGCCCAACTCGTCGATTGCACCGTCGGTCAGTGAAATCCCGCTGACCGTCGCCTCATCGCCGTCGACCACCGTGATCTCTTCCGTCACCGTGTCGCCGCCGAACGAGGCGCTGACCGACACCGTCTGGTCACCGTCGTCCAGGTTGTCCTCGACGCCCGTCACAGTGAACGTGGCCGACGTGTCGCCCGCAGCGATCGTCACCGACCCCGGCACCGTCACTTCGGTCGTGTCAGAGCTTACCAGCGTCACCACGACATCCGTCGTCGACGCCGCCGCCAAGGACACCGTGCCCGTCACGCTCGAGCCTTCGTCGACCGAGTCCAGCGGACCCGCGTCGAACGAGACACCGCTGACCGTCGCCTCATCGCCGTCGACCACCGTGATCTCTTCCGTCACCGTGTCGCCGCCGAACGAGGCGCTGACCGACACCGTCTGGTCACCGTCGTCCAGGTTGTCCTCGACGCCCGTCACCGTGAATGTGGCCGACGTGTCGCCCGCAGCGATCGTCACCGAGCCCGGCACCGTCACCTCGGTCGTGTCAGAGCTGACCAGCGTCACCACGACATCCGTCGTCGACGCCGCCGCCAGCGACACAGTACCAGTGGTGGTTGTGCCCTCATCGATTGGGTTGTCGTTAAACGAAACTCCGCTGACTGACGCCGTATCCTGGTCCGAGATCGAGATCGTGTCATTCACGGTCTGGCCACCACCCGTGGCAGTGACAACGACAGTGATGTCGCCATCGTCCAGATTGTCGTCCAAACCTGTGATCGTGAAATCAGCCGAGGTTTCACCGCTTTCGATCGTGACCGTCGACGGGATGGACACTTCGGTATCATCACCATCATCGTCGCTCAGAACGATCACAACATCGCCGTCGACCGGACCCGACAGTGTGACCTGACCGACCGCAGAACCGCCTTCATCCACCGAGTCCGGCAGATTGATGCCCAAGGTCGGCGTATTCGGTGCCGGGGTGTCGCCCGAAATGGCAAACTCGTCGAATACAAAGTCTTCCTGCTGATTGCCCGATCTGAACGTCAGCGTCAGATCCAGCGAAGACCCGGTCCCGGCGATGCTCGACGTGAACTCCTGAAGCGTGCTGCTCAGGAATGTGCCGTCGGGCGAGCCGTTCAGATCGGTGTCCTGCTGCAGGAACCCGTTGCCAATGAAGCTCAACAGTGTCTGAGCAGGAGCGTCATCGATAGAGGCCGTGATAAAGAAGAAATCGCCGGCCTCGTGTCCATTTTGCGAGTTACCGAAGAACCCGGAGAATGACAGGTTCTCCAGACCGGAAATGTCCAGATCAGACCACGTCAGAACTGTTGGTTCTGTACCATCGAAAGTGGTGAATTCGCCGACCAGGTAGCTGCCAACCGTGCCCGAGTAGGACCGCGGGTTGTAGTCAGCTTCACTATCACTACCGAAATCGGACGTGCCCGCGTTGTCGTCAACGCCGTCAAAGATGCCAGTATAGCGGAACTCGTCTGCGCTGGAGTCGTCATCATCTTCGTCATCGTCATGACTGCCGCCAGCATCGGCAAAGAACACTTCGCCGCCGGAGAATTGGCTGTCATCGTCGAAGGGCTCGGTCAGAACCGCCCGGGGCCCGCCCGGATCATCGTCCAGAACCGTGACCGACGTCGAGCCGTCAGTGAATCCGGTGCCCGAAGCCGTGATCGTTGCCGTCTGCGCCCCGTCGACAAGGTTGTCATCAACGGCGCTGACGATGAAATCGGCCGAGGTTTGACCGTCCAAAATGGTCACGGTCGTCGGGACAGATACCTCACTGGTGTCACTGCTGTTGATCGTGATCACTTCGTCGCCAGACGTGCCGACGCGCGTGACCGTACCCGTTGTCTGAGTGGGGCCAAACTCGGTCAGGGTCGAGTCATCGACCGTTACGGTCAGGGCGCCGTTTGAGAGATCGTCGCCCGTGATCACAAACGAGTCGACCGCATAGAGGTCGCTGCTGTCGTCGTTCTCTAGCGTCAGGCTCAGCGTCAGCGTGCTGCCGGTACCTGCAATGCTGGCCGAGAGCGACTGCATGGTCGTGGTCAGCGTATTCGTGCCGTCAGATCCACCGTCGAAATCGAAGAGAGTGACAGTTGACCCGCCGTCAATGCTGTAGGTGAGGATGAGCGAGTCCTCGGTCGTCTCGACGCTCGTCCCGGCGAAAAGGCCGGTGAACGACAGATTCGAAAGGCCCGTGATATCGATTGTCCAATCCAGAGTCGTACTGCCTGAACGATCGTTCCCGTTGACCTCTCTGGCGATCAGGTAGTTGCCGCTGTTGCCGGAAACGGTGCTGCCGCTGATGCCGGAGGGGAAGCTGTCGCCGCCGAAGTCGTCGCCGAACCCATCTCCGTTCGTCCCGCTGAGTCCGTCCGTCAAACCGGCGTAATCGTTCCCTCCGTTGGAAAAGAACGAGTCGCCTGTGATGCTGAACCCGCTGTTGTTGGTCCCGCCCGACCCGGACTGGTCGTTGAAGAACTCTTCGAAAATCGTGGGCATGATGCCGCTCCTCACTTAAATGCAGAGCGGGTCAGCTCTGCACGCTGTACACAGACGGCGAGGAGACCTCCCCCCGGAGATTCCTGCACGCGTTGAAGCTAACACAGGCATTACGGCGGAGGTTGGACTTTCAATTGAATTTTAGGGGAAATCCCCATTCTGCAAACGCTGCACACACGCATAAGGCGAGACACGCCCTGTGGCGACGCCCTTGGTTGAACGACGGCCCGAATTTGCTCGCCAATACCGGGAGTTACGGGCGCCCCGCTGTCCTTTTCGGACGCGTGCCGGGCCAAAAGATTCGGCAACGCGGCCAATTCAAAGACTCGGGCATCGTCAAATCAGCGCCAGGTTTTCGCCGTAAAGTTGGCGCGAAGTAGGCGGATCGAAGTCATATTAACCACTATGACATCCTACATCGTCGGCTGATGATTTCCCACATGAGAATGTATCGTTAACTTGTCGCTAACGCGATATTCAGGATATTATTCAGAATAATATCACTTCATATCACAAAATTTGATGTGATATCGGCAGCGCCGGTTGGCCGGCCTGTTGCCCAGGATCACGCCCAGGCCACTGCCGTTCCAACCACGATCAGCGCCGCACCGGCAATCTCCTTCAGGGTGAAGCTCTCGCCGAACAGCCACCACGACGCGGCCGCGATCAGAATGCACTCAACCCCCAGGATACCGACATAGATCAGGCCCAAGCGCTCGGTCCGCAGCGCCTCTATCTCCAGGCCGACGCCAACGATCACGGCGGCGATGGTGACAGCAATAATCAAAGGTGTGGCGCCCTGGCCCCAGAACTTCATCGCCACCATGGCGATGGAATAGCACCCGGCGGAGGCCAGGATGAAGATCGGCATCGAGAGCGTCATGGTCGTCTCCTCTGCTGTCTGAGACGACCTTACCGACTCGAAACGCCGCGGGATGTGAGGGTCGTCACACACCGCGGCGTTGGCTGCCCGGACCAGCGGGCCGGATCGAGATTTCAAGTCTTGCGTCGGTCCTTCCGCTGCGCTTCACCGGTGGCCTGGGCGGCCACGTTTGCGTCCAGCTCTGGCATCGCCTGGTAGGCGTAGATCTCGCCGTGCCACGTCTTGAAGTGCGGGCCGCCGCTGATGTCGTCCAACGCCCGCTCGGCGATTTCGGTGGGGTCTTTGCTGTGACTGGTCTTCTTGGTCATCGGGCGTCTCCTTTGATACAGGCGCTTGTGTGCGCCCCTGAACCCGGGTCAGGTCTTGGTTTTGCCAGCGACCACCCGGGTGGTCTGGACACCACGTGCGGGCTCACCGTCCGGGGCACGCAGATAGGTCGGCGGATCCCAGGTCTGCCAGTGCGGCCCGCCCGAGATCTGGTCGAGGCTCTCGTCCGTCAGGGGCGCGGTGGTCGTTTCAGTTTTCTTGGTCATGATCTCATCTCCCCTTTGGTGTCAGTCTTTGGTCTGCTTGGCGAGGCGGGCGTGGATCTCGATATTGTCGTTCTTCGACAGCACCACGTCACAACCGGCTTGGAAGTCGGAGCTTGCGCGATGGAAGTTACGGAAGTGCGGGCCGCCATTGATGTCTTCCAGCTCGGTTTCGGCGATCTCGGCGGGTTTTTGGGTCTTTTTGGTCATCACTTTCCTCCTTTGGTTTTTGCTTCGCCTTTTGGGTTGGAAGGCCCAGTTTAGCCTGAAATCAGCGCTTTGCCCAAACGACCTGGGTGTAGTGGCCGCTGGTCGAGCGGGCGCCAGACAGCGTGCCGCCGTTCAGGGTGAAGTCGTCGTCTTGGGTGCCGCCGGCAAGGTCCCAGCCTCTGTCACCAAACAGTAGGTCGCCGTCACCGCCGGTAACATGCTCGAGTTCGGCGTCCATGATCTCGGCGGGGGTGCTGGTCTTAATCGTCATTGTCTGTCTCCTTCGTCTGATCTGATGAGGGGACACTAGCCAGCCGAGCGACTCGCCGCTGTATCGTATGTTACATGTCAAAAAGAAATTTATTGGCTTGACTGAGGGCTGGGAGCGCGACGACGGATCGCCCGACCCTTCAGCCTGGCAATCCAGCCAAACGAGTGATCCGTAGACTTGCCGACCCTTTGGGCGCGGAGCGAGCGCGCCCGACCCGTAAGCCTTGTACCGTAGCCGAAAGGCCCATCCGTAGACGTGCCACGCTTTTGCGAGCGCAGCGAGCGCCCGACCCGTAAGCCTGGTACCGTAGCCAAACGCGCGATCCGAGAACTTGCCGCATCCTTGCGAGCGGAGCGAGCGCGCCCGACCCTCCCCGCGGGAGGGCGCATTGGCACATTGCACGCAGATCGACTGGTGTTTCGGGCTTAAACAGCGGCGCTTAGAACCCCCACCGCGTCCGCCCACCCAGGGTCGGGCGCGCCCTGCCGATCATCCGTCCATTTTGAGGGCGTTGATAAATGCCTCTTGTGGGATGTCGACCTTGCCGAACTGGCGCATGCGCTTTTTACCGGCCTTCTGCTTGTCCAACAGCTTGCGCTTTCGCGTGATGTCGCCGCCATAGCATTTCGCCGTGACGTCCTTCCGCAACGCCGAGATCGTCTCGCGCGCGATCACGCGGCCCCCGATCGCGGCCTGGATCGGGATCTTGAACAGGTGCTGCGGGATCAGGCCCTTCAGCTTTTCGCACATCACGCGGCCACGGGCCTCGGCCTTGTCGCGGTGGACAATCACGCTCAGCGCGTCCACGGGCTCTTCGTTGACCAGGATCTGCATCTTCACCAGCGCGTCGGCATCGTAGCCATCCATCTGGTAATCGAAGCTGGCATAGCCCTTGGTCACCGATTTCAGATGATCGTAGAAGTCGAAGACGACCTCGTTCAACGGCAGGCGATAGACCACCATGGCGCGCGTGCCCGCATAGGTCAGGTCCAGCTGCACGCCGCGCCGGTCGTGGCAGAGCTTGAGCACATCGCCCAGGAACTCGTCGGGGACCAGGATCGTGGCCTTGATCCAGGGCTCCTCGATCCGCTCGATCTTCATGACGTCGGGCATGTCGGCGGGGTTGTGCATCTCGATCGTTGCGCCGTCTTTCATGAAGACATGGTAGACCACCGAGGGCGCGGTGGTGATCAGGTCGATGTCGTACTCGCGCTCCAGCCGGTCGCGGATCACTTCCAGGTGCAGCAGCCCCAGGAAGCCGCAGCGTAGGCCAAAGCCCAGGGCGGCGGAGCTTTCGATCTCATGGCTGAAGCTGGCATCGTTCAGGGCCAGCTTTTCGACCGCCTCGCGCAGATCCTCGAAATCGGCGCTGTCGACGGGGAAGAGCCCGCAAAACACCACCGGTTGCGCGGGCTGGAAGCCGGGCAGCGGTTCCTCCACGCCCTTCTTTTCGTGGGTGATGGTGTCGCCGACGCGGGTGTCGCGCACCTGTTTGATCGAGGCGGTCAGAAAGCCCAGCTCCCCCGGCCCCAGCACGTCCGTTTGCAGCATCTTCGGCGTGAAGACGCCCACCCGGTCCACCGGATAGATCGCGCCCGTCTGCATCATGCGGATGCGGTCGCCCTTCTTCAGGACGCCGTCGATGATGCGCACCAGCACGACCACGCCCAGATAGGCGTCGTACCAACTGTCGACCAGCATGGCCTTCAGCGGTGCGTCACGCACGCCTTCCGGCGCGGGCAGGCGGGTGACGATCGCCTCCAGCACCTCGGGGATGCCCAGGCCCGCCTTGGCCGAGATCATCACCGCATCGGTGGCGTCGATGCCGATCACATCTTCGATCTGTTCCGAGACGCGGTCGGGTTCCGCTGCCGGCAGGTCGATCTTGTTCAGCACCGGCACGATCTCGTGGTCGGCATCGATCGCCTGGTAGACATTGGCCAGCGTCTGCGCCTCGACCCCCTGGCTGGCATCCACTACCAGCAGCGATCCCTCGACCGCGCGCATCGAGCGGCTGACCTCGTAGGCGAAGTCCACGTGGCCTGGCGTGTCGATCAGGTTCAGCGTGTATTCGTGCCCGTCCTCGGCCGTGTAGAGGATGCGCACGGTCTGCGCCTTAATGGTGATGCCCCGCTCGCGCTCGATATCCATCGAGTCGAGAAGCTGTTCCTTCATGTCCCGTTCGGCCACGGTGCCGGTCGACTGGATCAGCCGGTCGGCCAGCGTCGACTTGCCGTGATCGATATGGGCAACAATCGAGAAGTTGCGAATGCGCGAAAGCTCGGTCATGGCGCGGGATATGCGGTGCGGCCCGGCGGGCGTCAAGCAAAGACGGGCGCGGCTGATCGCCCTTATCGGCGTTAGGAAATTGGTGACGGTTGCGCAGCCGCCGAACCCGGGTATTCTGTCCACAAAACAACGCCATGTGACGGGAGAGACGCCATGCCGGAGGGGGCATTCGTCGACCGACTAAAATCGATCTGCGGCAACAAGTATGTCCACACCGAACCCGCCGCGCTGTCGCGGTTCCGCAAGGGCTGGCGATCGGGCGAGGGTGAGGCCGAAGTGGCGGTGGAGCCTGGCAGCCTGTTGGAGATGTGGTTCGTTGTCGAGGCGGCGGTGGAACACGACCGCATCGTCATCACCCAGGCGGCGAATACCGGGCTGACCGAAGGGTCGACCCCGAAGGGCAGCTATGACCGGCCGGTGGTGGTGATCAACACGCTGCGCCTGGACAAGATCCAGGTGCTGAAGAATGGCCAGCAGATCATCAGCCACCCGGGCGGGACGCTATATAAATTAGAGCGGTTGCTGAAACCGCTGGGGCGCGAGCCGCACTCGGTCATCGGCTCGTCCACCATCGGCGCGTCGATCATCGGCGGGGTCTGCAACAATTCCGGCGGCTCGCTGACCCAGCGCGGCCCCGCCTATACCGAGCTTGCGATCTACGCCCAAGTGGGCCGGGACGGCGTGCTGCGCCTGGTCAACCATCTAGGGATCGCGCTGGGCGACAGCCCCGAGGAGATCCTGACCCGGTTGGAGAACGGCCAATTCACCGAGGCGGACATCCAGGACGGCGTCGGGCGCGCATCGGACGACGGTTATGGTGCCAAGGTCCGCGATGTGACGGCCTCGACCCCCTCGCGCTACAACGCCGATCCCGACCGGTTGTTCGAGGTTTCGGGCTCGGCCGGCCGGGTCGTGGTTTTCGCCGTCCGGCTGGACACCTATCCCGCCATCGAGGGCGAACGCGTCTATTATCTGGGCACCAATGACCCCGCCGATCTGACCGCCTTGCGCCGGCGCATGCTGAGCGAAATGGACGAGTTGCCGATCTGCGGGGAGTATGTGCACCGCCCACTGTTCGATGTGGCGCACAAATATGGCAAGGACACACTGCTGCTGATCCACTGGTTGGGCACGGACTGGCTGCCGGTGATCTTCAAGTGGAAGGGCAAGACGGACGGCGTTCTGAACCGGGTGCCGTTTCTGCCGAAGAACCTGGCCGACCGGGTGATGCAGGGCCTGACGCGCTTGTTGCCTGAAGCGCTACCCAAACGCCTGCTGCAGTACCGCGACCGGTTCGAACATCACCTGATCCTGAAGGTCGGCGGCAAAATGGCCGCCGGGACCGAGAGCCTGTTGAACGAGATCTTCGGGGCCGACGCCTGGTTCCTGTGCGACGCGAAGGAGGCGAAGAAGGCCAGCCTGCACCGCTTTGCCGCGGCCGGGGCGGCGGCGCGCTATGGTGTCTGCCATGCCAGCGAGGTCGAGGATATCCTGGCGCTGGATATCGCGCTGCGCCGCGATGACGACGACTGGTTCGAGCAGCTGACGCCTGAGATCGAGCAGGACATCACGCTCAAACTCTATTACGGGCACTTCTTCTGCCACGTCTTTCACCAGGACTACGTGGTGCGGAAGGGCGCCGATCCGAAGGCCGTGAAGGCGAAGATGCTGGCCTTACTGGACCAACGCGGGGCCGAGTATCCGGCCGAGCACAATGTGGGCCACCTCTACGAGGCGAAACCCGCCCTGTCGGCCTTCTACGAAGAGCTGGACCCGACCAACAGCTTCAACCCCGGGATCGGCAAGACGTCAAAACAGCGCCGCGTGGTGCCGGAGGCAGAGGCGGCGGCTGTATCTGCGGCTGAGTAGGTACGGTCTTAGTGGGCTGACCAGAGTTGGCAGGTGCATATGGCACGCCAGTCCGGTCAGCGCGACCCTTTAGGTCGGCGGGCGTTCAGCGTTTTTTGCGATTGAACTGATCGCCGCCCGGAATGGTCTTCGACCCGATATCCTGAACGCCGACGGGCGGCAGACCGCCCCCGTTCGCGATGAACTGGTCCCCGCCGGGGATCTTCATACCCTGGACATCCTGAACACCCACGGGCGGCAGTCCGCCCCCATTCGCGATGAACTGGTCACCGCCCGGGATCGAGAGGGGCGCGCCCAGGTCCTTGAGGTTGAACCCGCCATTGGCAGCGTCCAGGTCCTGATCGGCGATCGGTTCGGCTTGGGGGTCGGGTTTCTTCTCATCGGTCATCATCGATCTCCTTCTGGGAACGGCATCGCGGCGGTGCAGGGCCAGGTCGCGGCGATCTGGCAGAGAATGCCTGCCGCGCGCCTGGCTGGCGGCCGGTTTCCCGGCCGCCAACAGAACAACAACTCAGATGTTGCCGAAACGGCCCGGCCGCGTGCGCAGGAATGCCTCCGGCCCTTTGACCAGATCGTCCTTGCTGCCAGCATAGATCGTGTCGGCGTTGATGTTCTTATTGAACTGGTCGCCGCCCGGGATGTTCACGGTCGAGAACTTCAGGTTCTTGCCGCCCTGCGACATCCCCCAGCTCCAGCCGCCATCGGCGCCTTCCAGCTGATCATCGGTCAGATCTTGTGGGTCGACTTGCGCCACCACGTCTTTGTCTTCACCAGCGGCCTTTTTGTCTTTGTCATCGCTCATAGTCGTCTCCTTTTTGGTGGGCAGGATGCCCGTCGGTTTTATCGCTCGCGCCATAGGGTGAACTCTATGGCGCACTCAGTCGTCAGCGGCCGGTTTCTTGACGATCGGCGGCCGGTTACCCCGGCGCGCCACGATCTTCTCGGCTTCGTCGTCCGCCCACGCGATGTCGTAGGCGGACCCGTCCAACACCTCGGCCGTGTTACCGGCGCCGGGTTGGACAAGGCCCTGTTCCTCCGCCTCCTCCAGAAGCTCGCGCGCCTCGAGCAGGATGTGGTGGTCGGGCCTCAGCCGCTTTGGATTGGGCAAGCCTCAGCCGCCGCCAAAGGTCGAGGGCCCAATCCGACCCGGGCGGACACGCAGGAATTTGGTGTCGTCGATGACGCTGTCGTCGCTCAAGTCGTCGATCGACTCTGGGGACCCACCGCCATAGTTGGTAGCGAATTGGGTCGATAGCCTGACTTTGACTGTCGAGGTTGAGCTCGTCGACAGAAAGCTCCAGCCGCCCTCGACTTCGTCAAGGTCCCCGTCGCCAACGAGCTCGGCCTCCTGAGCTTCTGTTGCCACGATATCGTCTGACTGCTTTTCTTTTTTTGGGTCGTTCATCTTGGTAGCCTCTCGTCAGTTTCAGGCGCGAGATGACGGCGTCAGCCGCCGCCAAAGGTCGAGGGACCGATCCGACCCGGCCGGACGCGCAGGAATTTGGTCGACTCGCCGGTCAAGTCGCCCGACCCCTTGGCATCGATCGTCAGGCTGTCCTTGCCGCCCGTGGCATTGATGGTGTCGGGATCGATCCCGACATCGAACTGGTCGCCGCCCGGGATTTTGACCGAGGACGTCTTGAGGCTTTGGCTCATGCCCCAGCTCCAGCCGCCATCGGCGCCTTCCAGCTGCTCGTCACTCAGGTTCTCGGGATCGACCTGTGCCACCACGTCCTTTTCTTCGGTGCCGGCATCTTTCTTTTTGTCGTCGCTCATCGTGATCTCCTCTGATCCGGTCGGTCTCAATCGTCTTTGTTCTGTTTGCTGTAGTCCAGCCTGTCGTGGCCGTAGCCGCCATAGAACACATCGCCGCGCAGCGTCGGCGCCGGCTGGGTCTGGTATTCCGGCTTGACGGTGTTGTCCGGCATCAGGCCGGCGAAGCTCAGCCCGCCCTGCGCACCCTCCAGGCCCTGGTCGGCGATCTCCGCCGGGCCCGCCGCGTCAACGCGACCGTTCGAATTCTTCGATTGGGTCATCCCTGGTCTCCTGTTCGTCGGCGGCTCCCCGCCGCTGAAAAGAAACCTGCCACGCCCCCCGTGCGGTTGGCTGTAGCATACGCTACAAGTTGGAAAATTCCTAACGCGCGGCGCGAAAGGGGCTTCCATGCAGCGCATTGTCATCCTGACCGGGGCGGGCATTTCGGCCGAGTCCGGTCTGGGCACTTTCCGCGACAACGACGGGCTGTGGACCAAGTACGATCTGGCCGAAGTCGCAACGCCCGAGGGCTACGCAGCCGATCCCGACAAGGTGCTGGGCTTTTACAATGCGCGGCGGGCGAACTGTGTCGCGGCCCAGCACAACGCGGCCCATGAGGCCCTGGCGCGCCTGCAGCAGCACTTGGGCGATGACCTGTTGCTGGTCACCCAGAACATCGACGATCTGCATGAACGCGGCGGCGCCAGGAACGTCTTACACATGCACGGCGAGATCCTGCGGGCCTCGTGTTCGTTCTGCGCCTATCGCTGGTCGTGGCAGGGCGACATGAGCCGCCGCGATACCTGCCCCGCCTGCCGCGAGACCGGCGGGGTGCGGCCCGACATCGTCTGGTTCGGTGAGATGCCCTATCAGATGGAGCGGATCTACGACGCGCTGCAGGACTGCGATCTGTTCGTGGCTATCGGCACGTCGGGCAATGTCTACCCGGGGGCTGGTTTTGTGGCCGAAGCGCGCCAGGCCGGCGCCGAATGTCTGGAGATCAATCTGGAGCCCAGCGACACCGCGGGCAGCTTTCACCGCCAGATCCTGGGACCGGCGACCGAAACGGTGCCCGCCTGGGTCGCTGATGTATTGGCGGGGTGAGCGCGGTTGGGGCCCGTCCGGGTGGACAGGCCCTTGGGTGGGTGGCATTCGCCGGGCTTAGATCTTCAGGCCCAAGACCCGATCCAGCGAATAGCGGTTGCCGCCCTTGGCCAGGAAGTAGACAGCGACCAGCGCCCAGAGCACCGCATATTCCCAGCCGCCGTTGGTCCAGAAGAAACCTGCGGGAATGTGGACGCTGGCGGCGACGACCAGCAGTACAACGATCGCCAGGGCAGCGGTCCGTGTCGCCAGACCCAGCGCCAGCAGCAGTCCGCCGACCGTCTCGACAGTGCCAGCGCCCAGGGCCGCCAGGTAGCCATAGGCAAAGCCCAGTTGGGTTTCGAAGAACTGGCCCGTCGCCTCCAGGCCGTAGCCGCCCATCCAGCCGAACAGCTTTTGCACGCCGTGGGGCACCAGGAACAGGCCTGCACCGATGCGCAGGGCGGTCTCGGCCAGGGGGGTTGCGATCTCGCCCGCGCGATCAATGGTGTCGTTTAGGCTGGCGGCTTGGGTGTTTGCGGTCAGGTCAGTCATGGTGTCCTCCTGTGGACCGGTGTTTGCGTTGGGCCAACAGATACACCTTGCACGCAGGAAGATAATTGGAATTCATCAGAACTTATTGTTGCACAAAACGCAATTATTGATGGTTCCACAAAAGCAAAAGGCCGCCCCGAAGGACGGCCCCAATCCAAAGCAGTAACGCGGGCTGTTATGCCAAAGCGGCAGCCACGTCCTTTTTGACCTTCAGCGCGGCGGGCGACAGGTCTGCGTCTTTGGCGTGCATCAGGAAGGCATCCAGGCCGCCCCGGTGATCGACCGTGCGCAATGCGCTGGCGGCGATGCGGAACCGGAATGCCCGGCCCAACGCGTCCGACTGCAGGGTCACAGCCTGCAGATTCGGCAGATAGCGCCGCTTGGTCTTGATGTTCGAGTGGCTCACACGGTTGCCCACCAGCGGGCCCTTACCGGTCAGTTCGCAACGACGCGACATGGCAGCGTCCTTCTGTTTGATTGGCGGCGCCGGAGATCCGTCGCATAGCCGTCATGTTCGGAGACGCGCCGCATAGCCGGAGAGGGCCCAGGCGTCAAGCCTGTGCCGTTTAGGAACCGGCGGTATCGCGCATCAGCACCTGGCGGCGCCGATCCCGGATATCGCGGTGCCGGGCGACGTCTTCTGGTGCCAGCAGGCCCTGCCCGGACGGCACCAACTCAAAGTTGCCATACGTGTCCTTGCCCCGGGCCAGCGTGGCGCACATGCGCGCCCCCGACATCTGGGCCATCCGCGTCGGCACATAGCGGATCGCAAGGCCGATCCGGCGGTCGTCCGAGCGGTTGGGGTCAGAGGCATGGAACAGACGCCCGTGGTGCAGCGACATCTCGCCGGGGGCCAATTCGACGGCGACAGCGTCGGCCTCGTCGACCTCCACGGCGATCTCCTGCCCGCGGGTCAGCAGGTTGTCGTCGGCATAGGTGTCGCGGTGTTCGGCCACTTGGCGGTGCGAGCCCGCGACGAATTTCATGCAACCGCTTTGACGGGTGGCGGGCGACAAAGCCACCCAGGCGGTGACCTCGTCGTCGCCCTCCAGCCCCCAATAGTGGAGATCCTGGTGCCAGCTGACATACGCAGTGGAGTTGGCGGGCTTGATGAAGAACGAGCATGCCATGACGATCAGGTCCTCACCCAGCACCGCGGCGACGGGGTCGGTTACGGCAGGGCTGGACATGATGTCGCCCACGAAGCCCAGCCCGATATTGGCATATTCGCGGAACAACGAGCTGCCTTCCGGGATGTCGGCGGCCATGGCTTCGGCGCGTTCCAGATCCGCGCGGTAACGGGCGGCCTGGTCTTCGCCGAAGACGCGGATCGGAAAGACAAAGCCATCGCGGTCGTAGGTGCTGGCGACATTGGTCAGATCAAGCATGGCGGTCTCCCTTGGGCGGGGAGGTTAGCGGGATGGCGCCGTGAAAGCGATAGGCTGATCGTGGGGTTTGCTAGCGCTGGAAGCCCGCGATCACCCGTTCGGCGGCCTCTTCGGGGTCCGTCTCCCCCGCGGAAACCTCTGCTTCGGCCTGAGCCAGCAGGGCACGGCTGGCCGCATCGCCCGCCAGCATGTCCAGCGCCATACGCTCCAGCGCGCGGCGCATGGCCTGGACCCGTTGGGCGGCCCGAGCCTCCTGCAGCAGGCCCGCCGCTGTCCGGTAGTCGTGCAATTCGGTGATCGCCCCCCAGACATCGTCCAGCCCTGCCCCCGAAATCGCGGACGCCTTCAACGCCTTGGGGAAGCCCTTTGCATCGCCGGGCCGCGCCCGCATCAGATGCAGCGCCGAGGCATAGTCGGCCCGCGTCGCCTCGGCCTGCGCGGCCAGATCGCCGTCGGCCTTGTTGACCACGATCAGGTCGGCAATCTCCATGATGCCGCGTTTGACGCCCTGCAACTCGTCGCCGCCTGCCGGCGCCAGCAGCAGCACGAAAACATCCGTCATCTCGGCGACCACGGTCTCGGACTGGCCAACCCCAACCGTTTCCACCAGGATCGTATCGAAACCCGCGGCCTCGACCAGGCGGATCGCCTCGCGCGTGCGCCGCGCCACACCGCCCAAGGTGCCCAAAGAGGGCGAGGGGCGGATGAACGCCTGGGGCTGGCGCGACAGCTGCTCCATTCGGGTTTTGTCGCCCAGAATGGACCCGCCGGACCGCGCCGACGACGGATCAACCGCCAGCACCGCCACCCGGTGGCCCGCCTGGCACAACTGCACGCCCAACGCCTCGATGAAGGTCGACTTGCCCACGCCCGGCGTGCCCGACAATCCGATCCGTCGTGCGACGGAAGCGGGCCGGCCCAGCCGTTCCAGCAGGGCCCGCGCCCGAACGCGGTGATCGGCCCGCGTCGACTCGACCAATGTGATCGCCTGCGCCAATGCGCGGCGTTCCCCGCCCAGCACCCGCCGGGTCAGAGTGTCGAGCGACGCATCAAGGTCGAATTTCTCGGGCTGGGGCATGGGACGCAGGCCGGTAACGAAGGGAAAGGCCAATGCAGAGTAGATCTGGACGCTGGCTCGACGCACTCTGCATAGGCCATGTGCGGCACGGCTTCAACGGAGGCGACGCGTGAGCAGGTTAGTAAAATGGGCGCTGGGCGCCACGGCGGCCATGGCGATGTCAGCGGGGGCAGGTCTGGCGGCGGATACCGCGCCAGAGCGTGCCGCGCCCGAACGCGCGGCGGTCGACACGATCTATGACCTCTATCTGGGCGGCATCAAAGCCGGTGAGTTGGAAATCGAGGCCAACTTTCAAGACCAGGGCTATACCGCGCGGTCCTTGATGCGCACAGCCGGCATCGTCGGATTCTTCTACAAGGCCGCGTTCGAGGCCGAGACCCAGGGCCGCCTGGACGGGGACGGCCTGGCGCCCGACCGGTTCGCCGCCGACAGCCGGATGCGCGAGAAAAGCCAGTATGTCGAGATGATCTATGGCGCTGGCGCACCGCAACAGGTCAATGCCGATCCCGCCTTTGTCCCGAAACCCTGGCAGGTCGACCCCGCCCAGCAGACCGGCGCCCTGGACCCGATCACAGCGGCCCTGCTGGCCCTGGCGCCCGGTCCGGTTGGCGAGATCTGCAACCAGTCGGTCGAAGTTTTTGACGGGCGCCGCCGCTATGCCATCGACATGGGTGCGCCTGTGGCGGACGGCCAACGCCTGCGCTGCCCGGCCGTGTATCGCCGCATCGCCGGCTTCAAACCGAAGATGATGAAAGAGCGCCCGACGTTCCCGTTCAACATCTGGTTCGAGGAAACGGGGGGCGGGCACGCCCATGTGGTCCGCGCCGCCGGGGAAAGCATGTTCGGCCTGGCCGTGGTATTGCTGCGCGAGTGAGGTTTTAGCCGCGTTTCAGCCCGCAGCGGCGCATAGCTGGTGCAGGCACCTGAGCGGGGCCGAACGCATCCCCTTTTCCGACTGGACCAAATCCTTAGTCGATAGCCCGTGGCGCGCGATAGCGCGGACTACGGCCCATTGTCGGTAAAATCGTTCGATCCCACCGGTTTCAGGCCGATTTCGGCGCCCGGCCCGTTGGACCGGGCCCGGGGTTTCTTATGTGCATAACGTGCTCAACGCGGCGCAGATCGCTCGGCACACGTAAGACTCTACGGGAAACTCGGAGGTCGTCATGAACAACGTCACGTCACCGTCGCCAGCTGCGCCTGTCGCCGGTCCCGCCACACCGCCCCGGCGCATCCTGGTGGCGACAGATCTGTCCGCGCGATCGGACCGCGCGATTGCGCGCGGCGCGACGCTGGCCCGAGATCTGGGAGCCAAACTGACCGTCGCCCACATCATCGATGCTGATCTACCCGACATGGCGCGCGCCGCCGCCATAAAGACGGCGAATGCCTGCCTGGAGGCCAGCCCCACCTCGGATCAGGCCGAACTGGTGATCCGCGAGGGCGAGGACTATCGCGATATCCTGGCCGCTGCAGATGCCTTGGGCGCAGACCTGCTGGTGCTGGGCCGTCACCGCAACGAGGATGGCACGAAACCCCTGGGCGGGACGACGCTGGACCGGGTGGTCCGGTTTGCCACGATCCCGGTGCTGCTGGCCGCGGACCCGGTTGTGGACGGCTACAGCAAGGTGCTGGCCGGGATCGACCTGTCGATCGGGTCGCTGACCGCGCTGCAGGTGGCCAAAGGCCTGGCGCCCGGGGCAGAGGTTCACGCGATGCACGCCTACGACGTGCCCTTTGCCGGCTTTCAGACCGGTGCCGCTGCGCTGACGCAAGAGCACGATTCGCACGCAGACGCGCTGAAGGCCCTGCTTAGCAACGAGATCGATCACGAACGGATCGTCACGCACCTGGTAAAGGGTGACCCAGTGCGGATCTTGCGCGACGGCGTCAAGGAACTGGCGCCGGACCTGATCGCCATCGGGACCAATGCGCGAACCGGGTTGGCCCGGGCAATCGTCGGCAGCCTGGCCGAGAACCTGCTGTCTGCGCCGCCGTGCGATGTACTGGTCGTGAACCCAGGCGCACGTGTGGCGCCGGCCAAGGGTGCAGTGGTCACCAAACCCGCCTAAGCCCGACGCGCGCGTCCAGTTGACCCAGCCGGCGGGCGGGCCTCAAAGGTCCGGCCCATGCGCCAATGGACCCGTCGGAAATATCCGGCCGGACACCTCCTAGTCGATTGGCGGGTTGGAAGCGCACGATCGACCGCGCGGTCATCGGGTGAATTCATGTGCCTTAACGTATCGCGGGGCCGCTGCCGGGGCGGCGGCGTCCCCTGTGCAACGCGATTCGCATGCAACGCCCAATTGTGGTATCCAGTTCGGATTGAAACTGACGATTGGATATTACGATGAGAATTCTCTCAAACGCTTTGCTCGTGCTATGTGCCATTTCAATACTGGCCAGTTGTTCCCGCACCCGTGAACGCACAGACCTTCTGAACTCTCAGGGGCCATCGTTCACGGTGCCGTATGGCAACGATTACCTGTCTGCCCTAAACGTGATGCGCTCCGTTGTGCACGGGGCGGAGACGGGCACGACAACCTTCCTGCCCAAGGCGCCGAACACGCTGCCCGAGCAGGCGAAGATCCAGAACCCGTCCGAAGCACGCACCCTGCTGTTCGCCTATGTGGATGCGCGCTGCGATGCCTATCTGGATGCGATCTTCTGGGCCAACCGCACCCGGGGCGGCCTGAACCGCGGCAACGACGCGGCCAACTCGGCAGCCACCACGATCCTGGCGGCGACCGGTGCGGCCACCAACGTGATCGGCATTGTCAGCGCCGCCTTCGGTCTGAGCGGCGCCCTGGTCGACAACTACTATGAAAGCGTCCTTTACGGGCTGGAGCCCAGCAGCGTCCGTCACCTGGTCAGCCAGGGGCAGGCGGCCGTGCGGGCCAAGTTCAGCGCCAACACGCCCGCGAACGAGGCGCAACTGTTGCAACAGGTGCAGGACTACATCCGCCAGTGCACGCCGGCGCATCTGGACTTCATGGTGAATGCGGCCCTGCAGGAGACCAGCATCACCACGCTGCGGCCCAAGGATCAACCGATCCTGCTGTTCCACCGGGGCACAGACGGCAAGACCTACCGATTGCGCGCCGATGGCAATGTTCTGGACGATGACGGGAACGTGATCAGCTTTGGCACCGGGCTCAAGGACATCGGGTTGGAGATCAAGTGCGATGGCACGGTCATCCGAAACGGCGGAAACCCGGTCAACTACAAGGCGCAGGGGATCGCCGATTGGGAAGATGCCTGCAAAAAAGCGCGTGGCGATGGCGCGCCCGAAGCGGTGGCCACGGCAACGGCCGACCCGTTGGCAGCGGCCTTCAGCGTACCAAAGACGCAATGAGCGGCTAGGCGACCGCCACAAGCGACCGTTGCCGGGTGCGTCCCGGCAATGGTTTCTCCGTCCCGTCAAGTGTTGATTGCCCGAAGGCCGCCAGTCACTGCCCCGCGCGGAACGGCGCCTTAGGATAGACGCCCAATAGTTTGAAGTGCTTGCAGAAGAACTGCAGCTCCTCCAGCGCGCGGGCGGGGGCGGCATCTTCGGGATGGCCCTCGATCTCGGCATAGAACTGCGTCGCCGTGAAGCTGCCATCGGTCATGTAGCTTTCCAGCTTGACCATGTTGACGGTGTTCGTCGCGAAACCACCCATCGCCTTGTAGAGCGCTGCGGGCACGTTCTTCACCTCGAAGACAAAGCTGGTCATCGCGTCGCCAGTGCCGGGCTCGGCCTCGATCCGCTGGCGCCCCATGACCAGAAAGCGCGTGGTGTTGTGCGCGTTGTCCTGGATCCCCTCGGCCAATGGTACCAGACCGTTCAGCTCACCGGCCAGCGGCGAGGCAAAGGCCGCGCGCGTGGGATCGCCCGCCTCGGCAACCTCCTTGGCTGACCCAGCCGTATCGGCGCCGATGATCGCATCGATCCCGTGCTGGCCCAGAAAGCGGCGCACCTGTCCCAGCAGCACCGGGTGCGACTGGGCCGAGACGACCTGATCCAGCTTGGCCCCTGGCACGCCCCAGAGCGTGATCGAGACGGGCACAAAATGCTCACCAATTATATAGAGACCCGAGGTAGGCAACAGGTGATGAAGGTCAGCCACCCGCCCATAGGTCGAGTTTTCGATTGGCATCATCGCCAGATCTGCCGCCCGCGTCCGCACCGCCTCCAGCGCGGCTTCGAACGTCTTGCACGGCATTGGCGTCAGCTCGGGATAAACCTCGCGGCAGGCTTGATGCGAATAGGCGCCAGGCTCGCCCTGAAAGGCGATCTTTCCGCTGGCTCCGTTCAAGATGAGAACCCCATGGCTGGCCCCTCCCTCAGGCCGAAAATCCGTCTCGCACGGCGATTAGTCGCGCTTCTACATCTTGCCGTAGCGGGTGGGAAGGCGCTAAACGAAAACACGATTTGCCCGGGTGTGCGGGCGTGCCAGGTACACGAGGCTGTCCGATGGACTCTACCGAGCTGAACAAGATTGCAGGCGCCTTCATTGGCGCAGTGTTGTTGTTTTTGTTGCTGCATTTGGCGGCCAGTAAACTCT
The DNA here is from genome assembly GCA_039026375.1 of Pseudomonadota bacterium. Classification (GTDB taxonomy): domain Bacteria; phylum Pseudomonadota; class Alphaproteobacteria; order Rhodobacterales; family Rhodobacteraceae; genus Thermohalobaculum. The sequence goes on along the minus strand of JBCCML010000006.1, from coordinate 104,041 downwards.
ACGGCACGCACCCCACAATGAAGCATCACGGCGACGCTTTGGCGTTTGCTGTCGAGATTGAAGACACAGGTGGCGGCGAAGAGGAAGTCGTGATCACCATCGCCGAGGCGATCCTGGATGCCGATGTCGACCAGGGCAAAAAGGTCTTCAACCAGTGCAAGGCCTGCCACAAACTGGTCGAGGGCGACAACGGCGTGGGCCCCTACCTCTACGGCATTGTGGGCCGTGACATCGCCGCCGCCGATGGCTTCAACTATTCCGGCGCCCTGTCCGGCATGGACGGTGTCTGGGATCTGGCCGCGCTGGATGCCTTCCTGGAAAGCCCCAGCGGCTTTGCCAAGGGCACCTCGATGAGCTTCAAAGGCCTGCGCGATGTTGAAGACCGTGCGAACGTGATCGCCTATCTGAACGAGATTGACGGCACACCGGTTGATTTTGGGGAAGCCCCCGCTGACACCGAGCACGCCCAGGCCCAGCCCGCGAACTGAGCCAAACCGGTCAACTATCGGTGGCCGCCGCTTGAAAGCGGCGCCCTTCGGCCCTAGCCCTCTCAGTAGGATCAGAAGGAGATGCCGATGCACCGCCCCCGATTGACCCGCCCCCAACTGACGCGCACCGGCCTTACCCGGCGCAGTTTCGGCGCCTTGGTGGGTGCATCTGCCGGTGCGGGCCTGCTGCCGGCCGGCGCCAATCCGGTCAGCACCCTGCACGGCATCTCGGCTTTCGGTGACCTGAAGTATCCCGCCGCCTTCCCGCATTTCGATTATGTGAAGCCCGACGCGCCCAAGGGCGGCATCTGGTCAACCGGGCACGAGGGAAACTTCGACAGCTTCAACGTCTTCGCGCTGAAGGGCAATTGGGCGCTGGGCATCTTCGACGTGATCTATGGGCGGCTGATCTATGACAGCCTGATGGACCAGGCACTGGACGAGGCGGACAGCTGGTACGGTTTGGTGGCCGAAACGGTCGAGATGCCCGAGGACCGATCGTGGATCGCCTTCAACATGCGGCCCGAGGCGCGGTTCCACGATGGCTCGCCGCTGACTTCGGCCGATGTGCTGGCCACGATCGATCTGCTGCGCACCAAGGCAAAGCCGTTCTACCGCATTCTATTGGATCCGGTATCCAGCCTGCGGGCCGAGGGGCCGCATCGCGTCGTCTACGAATTCAAGGAAGAGGAGCCAAAGCGCGACCTGCCCATGCTGGTCGCCTCGCTGCCGATCCTGTCCAAAGCACAGTTCGAGGAGGTCGACTTCGAGCGCATGGGCCTGACGCCCTTCCTGACCTCGGGCCCCTATAAGATCGGCAGGTTCGACCAGGGGTCTTACATCGAATACGAACGTGTGCCGGACTATTGGGCCAAGGATCTACCCGTGAATGTCGGTCGCGATAACTTCGACATCGTCCGCATCGATTATTTCCGCGAGCGCATCGCGGCTTTTGAAGGGTTCAAGGCCGGGGTCTTCCGCTTCAACGAAGAATACTGGTCCAAGGTCTGGGCCACCGCCTACGAGCCGGACGTCTTCCCGGAGGTGGGCTCTGGCGAAGTGATCCGTGAGGTTTTGCCTGACCAGCGCGTCGCCGGCGTGCAGGGCTTCTGGTTCAACCATCGCCGCCCAGTCTTCCAAGACGCAGGCGTGCGTAAGGCCATTGGCATGGCGTTCGACTTCGAATGGTCCAACAGGGCGCTGTTTTACGACCTTTACGAACGCACGGTCAGTTTCTTCCAGGGCGGACCGATGATGGCCGATGGCAAGCCGACGCCGGGGGAGCTGGCCATACTGGAGCAGTTTGCCGATCAACTGCCCGACGGCGTGCTGGATGATGCCGCCTACGTGCCGCCCACAACCGATGGCTCGGGCCGGGCGCGCCGCACGCTGCGCCAGGCTGGGCAATTGCTGGACCAGGCCGGTTGGTCCCTGGTCGACGGCGTGCGCCAGAAAGACGGCCAGCCGCTGGCGTTCGAGTTCCTGATCACCAGCCAGGGCTTTGCGCGCATCGTCCAACCCTTCATCAAGAACCTCGAGCGTATCGGCATCCAGGCCACGCTGCGCGAAGTGGACAACACGCAGTACGAAGAACGGATGGACCGGTTCGAGTTCGACATCACCACCACCCGGGTCCAGATGAGCCTAACCCCAGGGGTCGAGTTGCGCGGCTACTACCACTCCTCCAGCGCCGCAGATCCGGGCTCACGGAACTATGGCGGGGTGTCCCACCCGGTGATCGATGCGTTGATCGAACGGGTTGAGCGGGCCGAAAACCGCGACGAGCTGACCGATACGGTCAAGGCGCTGGACCGGGTGATGCGTTCGATGCACCTCTGGATCCCGCAATGGACCAAATCTTCGCACCACGTGGCCTATTGGGATGTGTTCGGCCGGCCCGAGGTCAAACCCACCTATGACCGCGGCGTCGTGCACTATTGGTGGGAGGACGCAGACAAGATGGCAGCGATGCGTGCCAAGGGTAAGCTGTAGTGCGAGCCGCCCACCGAAGACTGCTAAGCCGGGGCCTCATCCAACCGCAGGGTCACGCGTCCGGCCCATGGTTCATGCCGCACTAGGGACCGATCTTGGCCGCCTATATCCTCCGCCGGATCCTGCTGATCGTGCCGACGCTGCTCGGCATCATGCTGTTGAACTTTGTCATCATCCAGTTCGCCCCCGGCGGTCCGGTCGAGCAGATCCTGTCGGAGCTGGAGGCAGAGGCCGGCGAGTCCGGTCAAACAACCGGGGGGGCCGGTGCCTATCGCGGCCGCCAGGGCATCGACCCCGAACTGATCGCGGAACTAGAGGCGCAGTTCGGCCTGGATAAATCCGTCCACGAACGCTTTCTGCTAATGATCTGGAACTATGCCCGGTTTGATTTCGGCGAAAGCTTTCAACGCGCCGAACCGGTGATCGACATCATTCTGGAAAAGATGCCCGTCTCGATCTCGCTGGGGTTATGGGCCACGATCATTGCCTATGCGGTGTCGATACCCCTGGGCATCCGCAAGGCGGTGCGCGATGGCACGCCCTTTGATACGGCGACCTCGGGCCTGATCATCGCGGCCTATGCCCTGCCCGGCTTTCTGGTGCCTGTCGTGCTGTTGGTGATGTTTGCGGGCGGGTCTTACCTGCAGTGGTTCCCGCTGAGGGGGCTTGGTTCCGACGGCATCGAGGAGATGTCGATCCTAGCCCAAATCGGCGACTATTTCTGGCACATCGCCCTGCCTGTCTTTGCCATGACGATATCGGGCTTTGCGACGATCACGCTGCTGACCAAGAACTCGTTCCTGGACGAGATTCGCAAGCAGTACGTGATGACCGCGCGCGCCAAGGGCCTAAGCGAGCGCCGTGTCCTTTACGGTCATGTCTTCCGCAACGCCATGCTGATCGTCGTCTCGACCCTGCCAGCGGCCTTTGTCGGGATCTTCATGACCGGCTCGATCTTCGTGGAAACCGTGTTCTCGCTGGACGGGCTGGGGCTGCTGGGGTTCGAAAGCGTCAAGAACCGCGACTACCCAGTGGTGCTGGGCACGCTTTACCTGTTCGGCCTGATCGGGCTGGTGGTCAAGCTGATCTCGGACCTCGTCTATGTCTGGATCGACCCGCGCATCGACTTTGAGGCGCGCGAAGGATGATGCAGCTGAGCGAGCTGGACCGCAGGCGTCTTCGGAACTTTCGGGCAAACCGGCGGGCCTATTGGTCGCTGTGGATCTTCATGGGGGTGTTCGTCATCTCGCTGTTTGCGGAACTGGTGGCGAACGACAAGCCGCTGCTGGTCAGTTTCCAGGGCGAGTGGCGCACGCCGCTGCTGACCGATTATGACGAAGCAGATTTCGGCGGCGATGAAGGCTTCAAGCCCGACTACACCGACCCGGCCCTGCAATGCCTGATCCGCACCGGCGGGGTCGAGGATTGCTTCGACATTCCCCGGGAGTTGATGGCCGCGCTGGACCGCGGCGAGACCCCAGATGTCGAGGGGTTGCAGCCGGGTTGGATCCTGTGGGCGCCGATCCCCTATGCCTATGACACGGTGAACTACGACGTTGAACGCGCGCCGTCGCCGCCGGATGCCAACCACTGGCTGGGCACCGACGACCAGGCGCGCGATGTGACCGCGCGCGTGATCTACGGCTTCCGCCTCAGCGTGCTTTTCGGGTTCTCGGTCACGTTCGTTGCCGCCGTGATCGGCATCGTGGCCGGGGCCGCGCAGGGCTTTTTCGGCGGTTGGGTGGACCTGACCTTTCAACGGGTCGAGGAGGTCTGGTCGTCCATGAACCTGCTATACGTCGTGTTGATCGTGGCGTCCGTCCTGGCGCCGTCGCTGACGGTGATGTTCTTTATCTTTGTCGCCTTCTGGTGGGTGCAATTGATCGGCGTGGTCCGGGCAGAGTTTCTGCGGGCGCGGAACTTCGAATATGTCCGCGCCGCCCGGGCGCTGGGGGTCGGCGACTGGACGATCATGTTCCGCCACCTCTTGCCCAACGCCATGGTGGCTACCGTGACGATGCTGCCCTTCTTGCTGACCTCGTCCATCGGGCTGTTGGCTGGGCTGGACTTCCTGGGCTTTGGGCTGGGGCCGGGCTACCCCTCGCTTGGCGAGCTTGCCCTGCAGGGCAAGAAACACATCCAGGACACCTGGCTGGCGCTGAGCGCGTTCTTCACCTTCGCCATTATGCTCAGCCTTATGGTCTTCGTCTTCGAGGGCGTGCGCGACGCCTTCGATCCACGCAAGACATTCACGTGACGGACCCTGTGGCCGCCCCTCTGCTCTCGATCCGGGATCTGTCGATCTCGTTCAATGCCGAGGACGGCGCAGTTGAGGCTGTCAAAGGCGTTTCGCTGGATGTGGCGCCGGGTGAGACGCTGGCACTGGTCGGCGAATCCGGGTCGGGCAAATCGCTTACGGCCCTCTCGACCGTGCAGTTGCTGCCCGAGGCCGCACACATCCAGGGCTCGGTCACCTGGAAGGGAAAGGACATGATCGGCGCCGAGCCCGCGCATCTGCGCGAGGTCAGGGGCAACGATATCAGCTTCATCTTCCAGGAGCCGATGACCTCGCTGAACCCGCTGCACACGATCGAAAAGCAGATCGGCGAAAGCCTGGCCCTGCACCAAGGCCTCAGCGGACAGGCCGCGCGGGCACGCACCCTGGAGCTGATGCACCAGGTCGGCATCCGCGACCCCGAGGAACGCCTGAACGCCTGGCCCCACCAGCTGTCGGGCGGGCAGCGCCAGCGCGTAATGATCGCCATGGCCCTGGCGAACGGGCCTGAACTGCTGGTGGCGGACGAACCGACAACCGCGCTGGACGTCACCATTCAGGCCCAGATCCTGGAACTGCTGGCCAAGCTGCAGCGCGAGCAGGGTCTGGCCATGCTGTTCATCACCCATGATCTGGGCATCGTTCGCAAGGTCGCGGCACGCGTCGCCGTGATGCAGAAGGGCGAGATTGTCGAGACGGGCGCCACTGCAGACGTGTTCGACCATCCCCAGCACCCCTATACTCGCAAGCTGCTGGCGGCCGAGCCCACAGGTCGCCCCGCCCCGCTGGCCAAAGGCGCCGACCCCCTGCTGCATGGGGAAAAGGTGCGGGTCTGGTTCCCAGTGAAAAAGGGCCTGCTGCGGCGAACCGTCAGCCACATCAAGGCGGTGACCGATATCGACATCGACCTGAAACGCGGCGAGACGCTAGGCGTCGTGGGCGAATCCGGGTCGGGCAAGACCACGCTGGCGCTGGCGCTGATGCGACTGATCGGCTCGGAAGGGGCGATCCGGTTCGAAGGCCGCGACATCGCCGCCCTGCCCCGGCGCGAGCTGCGCGCGCTGCGCCGCGACATGCAGTTCGTCTTCCAGGACCCGTTCGGCTCGCTCAGCCCGCGGATGTCGGTGGCCGAGATCGTGGCCGAAGGATTGGGCGTCCACACGCGGGCGGGCAATGCCGGACACCAGCGCGACGCCGTCGCGTCCGCGCTGACCGAGGTGGGCCTGGAACCCGCGGTGATGGACCGCTACCCGCACGAGTTTTCGGGCGGGCAGCGCCAGCGCATCGCCATCGCGCGGGCCATGATCCTGAAGCCGCGGTTCGTCGTGCTGGACGAGCCGACCTCGGCGCTCGACATGACCGTGCAAAGTCAGATCGTCGATCTGCTGCGCCTGCTGCAGGAGCGCTATAATCTGGGGTATCTGTTCATCAGCCACGATCTGAAGGTCGTGCGCGCCATGGCCCACAAGCTGATCGTGATGCGCCAGGGCGAGGTGGTCGAGGCCGGCCCCGCCGACCAGGTCTTCGACGCGCCAAAGACGGACTATGCCCGGGCCCTGATGGCGGCGGCCTTTGACATGCAAGTACGTGCGGGCGTCGCCGACTAAGCAGATGGGCTGGGCGCACACGCTGTCGAATCGTTAGCATTTGTTCGGTATTTGTTCTAGTCTGGCGCCATGTCTGCAGTGATTGAAAAGCCGGGCGTGCTCCTGGCCCGTGGCGTCTGCCGCCTGATGGGCGAGTTAGGCTTTGCCACCCTGACTGAATTTCCCGTGCGCACAGGGCGGCGCATGGATGTCTGCGCCCTGGGTCCACGCGGCGAGATTTGGTGCGTCGAGGTCAAGTCCAGCCGCGCCGACTTTCATGCAGACGCCAAGTGGCCGGAGTATCTAGACTGGTGCGACCGGCTGTTCTTCGCCGTGCCGGACAGTTTTCCGGAAGATATCCTGCCCTGGGACCACGGCCTGATCCGGGCCGATGCCTGGGGCGGTGAGATCCTGCGCGAGGCGCCCGAGGAAGGGTTGGCCGCCGCGCGGCGCAAGGCAATCCTGCTGAGGTTTGCCCGGTTAGCGGCGGAGCGGTTGTCCCGCGCGGCTCAACCCGCGGTGGGGATGCAGCCCTGAATGTCGGCGGCGTAGTCTGCCCCCAGCACCGTGAACCGAAGCGCTGAGCGATCCACCCAGGATATCGAGCCTGGCAATTGCAAATCGGCACTGATGGTCACGTCCGCCCCGTCCATCGACGTCTCGTACATGTAGACCCAGACCTTGTTCGAGCCTTCGACCAGTACTTCAGGCATGTCATCGAAATGGGGCGAGCTCAGCTGCACGTTCAGCTGCCGGCGATCGCCCTGCCCGGTAATGCTGCAGGCCACCAGGTGCACGTCGGTCGTCGCCGCCGGGACCGGCACGGCGCGCATGGCCCGGCGGATCTGGCGGTACCCGATAGGCCGCAGATCGGCGGCGATATCCTCAGCGACGGTGACGGCCTCTAGCACGCAGATCTCCTCGCACACGCCCAACTCAGCCGTCAGAGACAGGTGAATGGGCTGGTCCGGGTCCACGGGCGTCACGTGCAGCGGCAGGACGACCTCGTCTTCGTAGCCGACCGTGCGCATGCCAAAACTCATAAAGATGTATGGCCGCGGCCACAGCACCTCGACCGTGGCCACGTTCCGCGAGGCCGTCCAGTCCATCTTGGGCGGAATGCCCGCCTGTCCGGGCGTGCGCCAATAGGTTTTCCACCCCGGCGTCATGGTCAGGCGCAGGCCGGCAAGGCGCGATCCATCCTCCTGCCGGCTGCCTGGCAACAGATGGGCCGATACAAAGGACTGCCCCGTTGAGACGATGCTTTGCGCCATCCCAACCGCAGGCAGGGTCAGCGCGACCAGGGCCGCGGCCGCAAGGGATTTGAATGTGCCGGTGCTGTTCATCGACACCATATCTGAAATTCGCCGACCCGGTGCAACCACCCTCGCGACTTCTTGATTGCGCGGCGCAGCAAAGGCAAACTTAACCAATGACAGAGGCTTCCGACGGCGACACGACTCAGTTTCTGGACGGTCAGATCCTGATCGCCATGCCGGGAATGCAGGACAGCCGATTTCAGCGCGCGCTGGTCTACATGTGCGCACATTCGGAAGACGGGGCCATGGGCCTGATCCTGAACAAGACGACCCAGGACCTGGTCTGGGAAGATCTGTTCCAGAAGCTGGAGATCCCGCTGGCGGGCACCGCGGCGCCACGGCCCGTACATTTTGGCGGCCCGGTCGAGACCGGGCGCGGTTTCGTGCTGCATTCGGCCGATTACTTTGCCGAACAGGCCACGCTCTGCGTCGATCAGGGAACGTCGATGACGGCAACGCTAGACGTGCTGCAGGCGATTGCCGCGGGCCAGGGACCGAACCAGGCCATTGTCGCGCTTGGTTATGCCGGATGGGCGCCCGGGCAGTTGGAGAACGAACTGCAGATGAATGGCTGGCTGCACTGTGCCCCCGATGACGACCTACTCTACGGCAGCGACCAAAAGGGCAAGTGGGACCGCGCGCTGGCCAAGCTGGGAGTGGATCCGCGTCTGCTGGGTGCCGGCGGTCACGCCTGAGGGATTTTTTGGGGCCGGTTAAGCGCCGGCTGGCTCGCCTTCCACCCGGCCACGGCGATCGGTGCGCAGCGCAGCATAGAGCACATGGTTTCGCCAGCGCCCGTTGATCTGCAAGTAGGCCTGGGCGACGCCCTCATACTTGAAGTGGCAACGCTCCAGCAGGCGGCGGGAGGCATCGTTCTCGGGCAGGCAGGCGGCCTCCAGCCGCGAGAGGTCCAGCTCGCTAAAGGCATAGTCGCGCAACGCCAGCAGCGCTTCGGACATATAGCCCTGGCGCGCGACGGTCTGGCCGATCCAGTAGCCCAGCGTCCCGGCCTGGGCCGGTTGGCGCCGTATGTTCGATAGCGTCAGACCGCCCAAGACCTTGTCGCTTTGGCGTTCGACCAGCAGCAAGGGCATCGCGTCGCCCTGGCGAATGGCACGGTCCGCCCAGACCACCCGGTTGCGAAAGGCCCGCAGGCTCAGGTGATCGCGCGACCAGCCGGGTTCCCACGGCACTAGGAAGTCGCGGCTGGTCCGGCGCAGCTCGGCCCAGCTTTCATAGTCCTTGAGGTGCGGGGGCCGCAGGACCAGGCGATCGGTGACGATTTCGATCCGGGGTCGGCTGCGGCGGGCAAACATGCGTTCAGGCGGCCAACCGTTCGGCCAGAGCCCCGGCGCTGGGCGCCCCTGCCACCGGACCGTAGAGCGCCAGCGTCGGCGGAGAAGTCAGGATGCGGCCCAGCACGCGCCGCGCCGCCGCGGCATCGACCTGATCGATGCGGGCCAGTGTCTCCTCCAGGGGGATCACGCGGTCCCAGATCGCCATCTGATTGGCCATGCGCTCGGCCCGCGACGACGGGCTTTCCAGGCCCATTACCAGACCCGCCTTGGTCTGCGCCCGGGCGCGGTCGACCTCTTTATCGCTGAAATCACCGGCTGCCCGCGCCAGTTCGGCCGCGGTCAGGTCCACCAGGCCGCCGATCTCCTTGCCGCCTGTACCAGCATAGACCATCATCACGCCGGTCTCGGCCCAGGCCGCCCCCTGGGCGAAGATCGTATAGCAGAGCCCGCGCTTCTCCCGCGCTTCCTGGAACAGCCGCGAGGACATGCCGCCGCCCATCACGGACGCGGCGATCTGGGCGGCGTGATAGTCAGGGTCGCGATAGCTGGGCCCTTCCAGGGCCAGGGCCATGTGTGCCTGTTCCAGCCCCTTGACCTCGCGCCGCTCGCCCCCGCGATAGGCGCCGGGCTGCTTGTGGGGGGCTGCCCCGGGCGTCATATCGCCGAACAGCGCCTCGGCCTGACGGCAAAGCGCGTCGTGGTCAACATCGCCTGCCGCTGCCAGGATCATCCGCTCGGGCGTGTAGTGGCGGCCAATGAAGTTGACCAGATCGCCGCGCCCGAAAGCGCGCACCCGCTCGGGCGGACCCAGAATGGCGCGGCCCATGGGCTGGTCGGGATAGGCGGTTTCCTGCAGCCAGTCGAAGATCACATCGTCGGGGGTGTCCAGAACTTGACCGATCTCCTGCAGGATCACGCCGCGCTCGGTCTCGATCTCGCCCTGCTCCAGGCTTGGATTGCGCAGAATGTCGGCCAGAATGTCCAGCGCCAGACCCCCATGCTCGCCCAGGACACGGGCGAAATAGGCCGTGCGCTCGCGCGAAGTGTAGGCGTTCAGGTAACCACCGACGTCTTCAATCTCTTCGGCGATCTGAAGAGCCGTGCGCCGCCCGGTCCCCTTGAAGGCCATATGCTCCAGGAAATGGGCGATGCCATTTTCGGGTGCCGTCTCGTCCCGGGTCCCGGCGTCTACCCAGACCCCGATCGAGGCCGAGGCCAGCCCGGGCATGTTTTCGGTGGCGATGCGCAGCCCGTTTGGCAGGCGGTGGATCTGGACTGTCATGTGCGTCTGGTCCGGCGAATGTGATCTTCAAGGATGGCGAGGTCGTTGGGCAGCGTCGTCAACCGCTCCGTCCGCTGATAAAGGTCGGCCATGCGCGCGGGCAAGGCCGGGCGGATGCCGCTGGCCTCTTCGACGGCGTCTGGGAACTTCGCGGCATGGGCCGTTCCCAGCACGACCATGGGCACCGACGGATCGGGATTGGCCGCGCGCGCAGCCGCGACCCCGATGGCCGTGTGCGGACAGAGTAGCGGCCCGCCCTCGCCTACGACATGGCGGATCATGGCCAGGGTTTCCGTGCGGTCGGCACGACCGGAACCGAAGCCATCGGTGAACCGCTGCCACGCCCCCTGGGACAGGTGGAAGGAGCCTGCGGTTTTCTGTTCGTCCATCAGCTGAGCAACCGCGCCGCCGTCCTGATCGTAAAGCTCGAAAATCAGGCGTTCGAAGTTCGAGCTGACCTGGATATCCATGGACGGTGCCACGGTCAGCGTGACACCGGTATTCTGCGAGAGGCCGGTTTGCAGCGTCCGGTGCAGAATGTCGTTTTCATTGGTCGCGATCACCAGTTGCGGGATCGGCAGGCCCATCCGCCGCGCGATGTGACCTGCGAATATGTCCCCGAAATTGCCGGTCGGCACGGTGAAGTTGACCGGCCGGTGCGGGGCGCCGAGCGCCACGGCCGAGGTGAAGAAGTAGACGACTTGCGCAAGTACCCGGGCCCAGTTGATCGAGTTGGCGGCGGCCAACCCAATCTCATCGCGGAAGGCGAAGTCGTTGAACATGTCCTTTACGCGGGCTTGGCAGTCGTCGAAGTCGCCCTCCAACGCGATGGCATGGACATTGTCTTCGCGGGGCGTCGTCATTTGGCGGCGCTGCACTTCCGAGATCCGGCCCGCCGGGTGCAGGAAGAAGACATCGACATTTTCGGCCCCGCGGAACGCCTCCATCGCGGCGGAGCCCGTGTCGCCCGAGGTGGCCCCCACGATGCAGATCTGCTGTCCCCGCCGGGCCAGCACCCGGTCGAACATCTGCCCGATCAGCTGCAGGGCGAAGTCCTTGAAGGCCAGGGTTGGCCCGTGGTGCAGTTCCAGGATCCATTCGTTGTTGTCGGTCTGAACCATGGGCGCGCGCGCCGGATGGCCGAAGCCCTGGTAGGCCTGATCGATCAACTGGCGAAACGCGTCCGGTGTGAACGTATCGCCGATGAAGGGTTGCATCACCGCTGCCGCCACCGCCTCGTAGGACTGACCGGCAAACCCTGCGATCTGGTCTGGCGGCAGGACGGGCACCGTCTCGGGCACGTAAAGGCCGCCGTCCCGGGCCAGCCCGGTCAGCATCGTCTCTTCAAAATTCAGCGCTGGCGCCTCGCCGCGCGTGGAGATGTAGCGCATGCCTGCCCCATTGATTGGCCCCCGTCCCTAGCGCAGCGGTCGGGCACTGGCAAAGGGTCTTTCGCGGGTTTCGGGTGCGTCGCCTAGGCGCTGCGCGGGGCGCGCAGTTCGCGCCGCAACCAGACGATCGACATGATCGCCCAGACAAGGGCCAGGCCGAACCACGTTAGCGCGTATTCCAAGTGCCGGTTCGGCAGATCGACCCCGGGCGGACGCGGTAGCGGCACCTGATCCAGCGGATGGCGCTCGGCAATCACCAGGATCGGTTCTGTCCCCAGGGCGGCCGCCATATCCGGCACCACACGGTCGAACCAGATCTTGCGGTTCTGGTCGGGTGGGGGCGCGTAGCTATCCGGCTCGGGCCAGCGCAGGACGCCCACGACCTCGCCCAGCAGGCCGTCACCGGAAGCCCTGGGGTCAGCGGAACGCGTCGCGATGTCCTTAAGCGTCTCGCGCACATATCCCATGTCGACCATGATGCGGCGCCCGTCGTCCAGTTCCATTGGAGAGATGACGCGAAAGCCCGGGCCCACATTCTTGATCGAGGTCAGCACGTGAAGCTCTTCGGGCAGGATTGTGCCGGTGACACCGACCCGCAGGTTTTGGTCCCGCTCGGTTTCAGGTGTCGCCGGCAGCGGCACCGGATCAGCGGCCAGACGGGCCTCTAGCTCAGCGATCAAACCTTCTTTCCAGGCCAGGCGTTCGACCTGCCAGGTGCCCAGAATCACCAAGATCGCGCAACCAACCACGCCGATCACGATGGGGGCGATGGCACCTTTCCGACCGGCCAAGATGGTCCTCCGAAATAGAAACCGCCGCGCCTGGGGCGCGGCGGCACAAAGTTCACCGACTGTAGATCAGGCGGCCCAGATGTAGACGCAGGCAAACAGGAAAAGCCAGACCACGTCCACGAAGTGCCAGTACCAGGCAGCCGCCTCGAAGCCGACGTGCTGGTCAGGCTTGAAGTGACCCATTCGGGCGCGGATCAGGCAGACCAATAGGAAGATGGTGCCGACCAGCACGTGGAAGCCGTGAAAGCCGGTGGCCATGTAGAAGACAGCGCCGTAGACGTTGCCGCTGAACGCAAACGCTGCGTGGGTGTACTCGTAGGCCTGGAACAGCGTGAAGACGCCACCCAGTAGGCAGGTGCAGAGCAAGCCCATCACCAAACCCGGACGCTCGTCTTCGATCAGCGCATGGTGCGCCCACGTCACGGTACAGCCGGACAGCAGCAGGATCAGCGTGTTGATCAGCGGCAGGTCCCAGGGATCGAAGGTCTCGACCCCCTGGGGCGGCCAAACGGCGCTGGGCCCGTCCGCCGTCGGCATCGTTAACGCCACCGGATCAATGCCCATCGCGGACAACTCGCCTGCCGTCAGGCTGACGTCCACCATTGGGAAGATCGCAAATTTGAAGAATGCCCAGAACCAGGCGGCAAAGAACATCACCTCGGACATGACGAACAAGATGAACCCCATGCGCAGTCCCAACCGGACGACCGGGGTGTGATCGATACCGCCCTCGCCTTCGGCAACGACCGCACGCCACCACGAGAACATGGTGAACAGAACGATTGCCAGCCCGGTGATGAACATCCAGGGCTGTTGCATCTCCCCCGCATTGGGCGAGATCATCAGCACCGCACCCGACAACATCACCACCGCCCCGAAGGACCCCAGAAGCGGCCAAGGGCTGGGGTCGATGATGTGATAGTCGTGGTTTTTCTCGTGGGCCATCTTTGCCTCCGGTATCAGCCGCCCCTCGCGGCCGTCTCTGACGGGACCACCGCCGCTTCTGCGGGCTCGGTCTCGAAGAAGGTGTAGGACAGGGTGATCGTGTGCACCCGGGCGGTTGTCGCGTCATCGACCATGTCGGGATCGACATAGAAAGTGACCGGCATCTGGACCCGTTCGCCGGGCTGCAGCGTCTGCTCCTGGAAGCAGAAGCACTCGATCTTGGCAAAGTAGCCACCGACCGACAGCGGGGTCACATTAAAGCTGGCCGTACCGGTTATGGGCCGGCTGGTTGGGTTGTACGCCTCGTAGAACGCCAGGCCCGTTTCACCAATCCGCACTTCCATCGACGTTTGGCTGGGCGAAAACTCCCACGCCATCTCGTTCGATAGCGACGCATCAAAGCGTACCGTTACCGACTGATCCAGTACGCGGTCTGAGGCGCTGGCTACCTGCTGTGTCGTGCCACCATACCCGGTTACCCGGCAGAACAGGTCATAAAGCGGCACGGCCGCCCAGGCCATTGCCGTCATGCCCAGCACGACGCCGATGATCGGGATCAGCGTTTTGCGGTGTGACCGCGTCACTGGAGTGTCGGGATGCTCGCTCACTCACTCATCCACTGCTGCAGGCTTTCGCCCCAGGATGCGCCGCTGGTGGGGTTGCCGACATTCTCACCCAGTTTGATGATCGTGACGGCAAACAACAGGACTGCCACCCCGGCCAGAATGGACACAACCCCCAGGTTCCGCCCCTGGCGGCGTCCATGCAGTTCGTGCTGACGTTCAACCATCTAAAGTCCTCGTTAGAGCCAAACCGGCCAGCCAAAATCGCCGATCAATCCGCGCAGTACCGCGTCCGCGATCATAGCCCCGAAGATGGCGAAGAGATAGGCGATCGAGATGCCGAAAAGCCGCTTTTCTCTGGCGTGGCTGTCGGCCTTGGCCATCTCCTCGGTCCGGCGTCCGACGCGCCATGCCTCTAAAAGAAAGCGGGCGCTGGCAAGGCTGGCAACGACCAAGTAGATCGGCCCACCGGCGACAGTGAAGGCTGGCAGGATTGCAAACACCGTCATCAGCACCGAGTACCAGAAGATCTGCCGACGCGTGGAGGCAGCGCCCGCCACGACCGGCATCATGGGCACGTCGACGCGGGCATAGTCGCCCGTCCTGAACAGTGCCAACGCCCAGAAGTGCGGCGGCGTCCACAGGAAGATGATCATAACCATCAGCACCGGCGCCGCGCTCAACTCACCCGTCACGGCCAGCCAGCCAATCGCCGGAGGAAAGGCACCAGCCAAGCCCCCAATTACGATATTCTGTGGCGTCGAACGCTTCAGATAGATCGTGTAGACCACCGCATAGAAGAAGATGGTGAACGCCAGGAACAACGCGGCCAGCAGATTAGCAAAGAGCGCCAGCAGCGGCACAGAAATCAGGCTGAGTCCAATGCCAAGGGCCAGGGCCTCCCCCGGCTCCACCCGCCCCGTTGGGACAGGACGCCCGACTGTTCGCGCCATTTGCGCGTCGATGTCGGCATCGTACCACATGTTCAAAGCGCCCGCGGCGCCGGCCCCCACGGCAATGCAGAGGAGCATGGCGAAGCCCAGGATCGGGTGCACATCACCCGGGGCTGCCATGATCCCCGCCAACGCGGTGAAGACCACCAGCGACATCACCCGTGGTTTCAAAAGTTTGACATAGTCGCCCAAGCCCGCCTCTTCCGAGGCGGCGTTTGCGGGCGCTGGCGCTGAGATATCGGTCATTCGGTGCCGTCCTAGGTGCCTAGATGACGATTATTGGGCTGGCTGGTCAGCCTCCGCGGTTTGCACGGCAGCCTCGCCGTGCTGCGCGGCCTGCGTCTGCTGCACCCAGGCGTCATAGTCTTCCTGGCTGACAACTTCGACGACGATGGGCATGTAACTATGCGCCTGACCGCAAAGCTCCGAGCACTGGCCATAGTAGGTGCCGATCTCGGTCGCGCGGAACCATGTTTCGTTGATGCGGCCTGGCATGGCGTCCATCTTCACGCCAAAAGACGGAATGGCCCAGTTGTGGATCACGTCATTGGCAGTGATCAGCAGGTGCACGTTGGCATCCACCGGCACATAGACGCGGGTGTCGGTTGCCAGCAGAAACTGCTCGCGGTCGTGCCCATAGTGTTCAAGTAGGGTCTGGACATCTTTGTTGTAGGCGTAGGTCAGCTCCGGGTTCCCGTTAGTGCCGGAAAACGTGCCTTCCAACTCCTCTGGGATCGCCGTCCCTGGGGACCCGATCATGTAGGAGAAGATCTCGATCTCTTCTTCAGGATACTCGTAGATCCAGTTCCACTGTGCGCCCGTGACCTTGATCGTCAGATCGGGCTTCGGAACTTCCAACTGCAGGAACAACAGCTGTACGGACGGCACCGCGATCACCACCAGGATGATACAGGGCACGACGGTCCAGATCACCTCGATCGTCGTGTTATGCGTGGTCGTTGACGGGTTAGGATTTGCCTTACGACTAAACTTAAAGATGCAAATCGCCATCAAGGCCGTGACGAAGACCACGATGCCAAACATCATGATGTGCATGAAACCGTCCAGCCAGACGATATTCTCCATCACTGGGGTCACGGCTTCCTGAAAATGGTGCCCTCGATCAATCGGTTGGCCTGCGCCGTCCGGCGTTGCCAGTGCGACACCGGGCGCAAAGACCAGGCTTGCGGCGAGGAGGGAACGAAGACGCATATCGGCTGCCCCGTGGCTGGCGACGGATCATCTCCGCCATTGACTGTTGGTACGCGCCATCTATCTCCACGGAGTTATGACAACGCAATAATCGCGTTTGCGGCATGTCGCCGCCCTTGGCATGTTCAGGCGACGGTCATCCCTGCCCACAGCCGACCAAAGGAGCCCAGTGAATGTCAGATACAGCCGCCTTCGCCCCCTTCGATACGGACCTGGACGAAGGTCGCGCGCTGACGATTCTACGTGACGCCGTCGCGGGCGCCGATGACGGCGAGTTGTATCTGGAACGACGAAGGTCAGAGACATTGGCCTTCGATGACGGGCGATTGCGCACGGCTTCTTACGATTCGAACCAGGGTTTCGGCCTGCGAACCGTGCTGGGACCTGCGGCGGGCTATGCGCACGCTTCGGAGCTCAGCGAAGCCGCGTTAAAACGCGCCGCAGAAACCGCGCGGATGGCCGCGCGATCCGGTGGCGGGGTGATGGCGCCACCTCCGCCCGGCACCAATCGGCGGCTATATGGGGACGTCGATCCTGTCTCCGCCGATCCTGTTGCCGTGAAAATCGAATTGTTGCGCGAAATCGATGCCTATCTCCGCGAGAAAGACAGCCGCGTTGTGCAGGTGTCGGCCGCGCTTTCAGCCAATGTCTCTGAAGTCGAGATCTTGCGGCCTGAAGGATCCCGGGTGCGCGACCACCGGCCCCTTACCCGGATCAACGTCTCGGTGATTGTCGAGCATGCAGGGCGCCGCGAGTCAGGCTCGGCCGGTGCAGGCGGGCGCCACGGCTATGACCGGCTGATCACGCCATCGGCATGCAAGGCCCTGGCTGACGAGGCGCTGCGCATCGCGCTTGTGAACCTGGAGGCCGAGGATGCGCCCGGTGGCGTTATGCAGGTGGCGCTGGGACCGGGCTGGCCCGGCATTCTTCTACACGAAGCCATCGGCCACGGGCTTGAAGGCGACTTCAACCGCAAAGGGTCATCCGCCTTTACCGAATTAATGGGCAAGCAGATCGCCGCCAAGGGCATCACAGTGGTGGACGATGGGACAATCCCGGACCGGCGGGGCTCGCTGACGGTGGACGACGAGGGCACCCCCACGAACCGCACCGTCTTGATAGAGGATGGCACGCTGGTCAGCTATATGCAGGACCGCCAGAACGGACGTTTGATGGGGGTGGAGCCCACCGGGAACGGGCGCCGCGAAAGCTATGCCCACATCCCGATGCCACGCATGACAAACACGATCATGGAGTCGGGTGATGCAGACCCCGATAGCATCGTCAAAGATGTCAAAGACGGCATCTACGCGACCAATTTCGGTGGCGGTCAGGTCGACATTGCCAACGGCAAATTTGTCTTCAGCTGCACCGAGGCGTACCGGGTCAAGGACGGCAAGATCCTGCACCCAGTGAAGGGTGCGACGTTGATCGGCGACGGCGCGACGGCACTGCGCCAGATCACCGCCGTCGGCAATGACAGTGCGATGGACCCAGGGATCGGCACATGCGGCAAGCAGGGCCAAGGTGTCCCGGTCGGGGTGGGCCAGCCGACCCTGCTGATCGAGGGGCTCACCGTCGGCGGCGCGGGCACCTAGGCGCGGCGTCGCAAGCTCAGGCAGCTCCGCGGCTAGCTCCTCCCACATGGCGATGATAGGTTCATGCGATGGAACGGGAGTACACCCACCGCGCCGTGCTAAACGCACTGCCCGCCCAAACGCGCAAAGAGCTTTGCGCCCAGTCTGATGGGCCGGGCCTGCTACGCCTGGGCCTCCATCTGGGCGCCATCGCGACGCTTGGGGTCGCCGTTTGGCAAAGCAGTTGGGGCTGGCCTGCGCTGATGGTCGTTCAGGGGGGGCTCTGGGTCTTTCTGTTCACAACCCTGCATGAGGTCACCCACGAGACGGCCTTTCGGACCACTTGGATCAATCGGGCCACGGCCTGGTTGACCGGCGCGGCCGTCATCTTGTCGCCCAGCCAGTTCCGCTACTTCCACCTTGCCCATCATCGTTTCACACATGATCCAGAGCGCGATCCCGAGTTGGCCGGCGGCAAGCCCGAGACGCCTTGGCAATACGCGCTCTACCTCAGCGGTCTACCCGACTGGCGGTGGCGACTGACGACCCTGATTTCCAACGCGCTGCATGGCAATCAGGACGCCTTCGTTCCGGACAGAGCCAAGCCACGCATCCGACGGGAGGCCCTGCTGCTGATCGCCCTTTATACCGTCATAGGGATCACCGCCTGGCAGGCCGCGCTTTGGACATGGCTGCTGCCCATGTTGCTGGGCGCACCGTTCCTGCGTGCCTATCTGTTGGCGGAACACCACCTGTGCCCGCATGTTGCCGACATGCTGTCCAACACGCGCACAACATTCACCAACCGCGCGATCCGTTGGCTGGCGTGGAACATGCCCTACCACGCCGAACATCACGCCTATCCCGCGGTGCCGTTTCACCGTCTGCCGGATCTGCACCGGGTCATGGCGCCGCACCTGCGAGAGACCTCGCCAGGCTACAGCCAGTTCAACGCCCGCGTCGCCAAGCAACTCGTCAGCAACTGAGGCCGCCATCATGCATCCCAATCCGATTTTCCGCCCGGACGACCGTGATCAGGCTCTGACCATGGCCGATAATCGCGGCTTCGGCGTGCTGACTTTGGCCGGGCCGGATGGCGTATTGGCAAGCCATGTGCCGTTCGTGCGGGAGGGCGACGAATTGCAGGCGCACCTGGTGCGCTCGAACCGAATGACCCGGGTACTGCGAAAAGGTCCCGTGACCGCGCTGATGATCGTGTCGGGGCCGGACGCTTACATCTCGCCCGACTGGTACCAAATGGACGATCAGGTACCGACATGGAACTACGTTGCCGTGCACATTCGCGGCACGCTGCGGCTGCTGGAAGACACGGAACTGTTGGCGCATCTCGAGGCCATCGCCGAGCACAACGAAACCCAGCTGCTGCCAAAGAAACCCTGGACCTATGGAAAGATGACCGACGGCCTCATGGAGCGCATGATGCGGGGGATCGTGCCGGTTGCGATGTCGGTCGAAGACGTCGACGCGACCTGGAAGCTCAATCAGAACAAGTCAGCTGATGCCCGCGCGGCCGCGGCGGATATGGTGGCCACCTCCCCGATCGGCCAAGGCCAGCAGGAAATGGCGCGTTTGATGAAGGCCGTTGAAGCGCCAAGCGACTAGGCGCGCAGCTTAAATGCTCAGCTGCCCTTGAGGTCGAAGTCTTCACGCATCTTCTCATAGCCCTTCAGGGCACCAAACTCGGACTGGTAACGCAGCAGTTCGGCGTCGCGGCGGCGGAACTCTTCGATAGTCTCCTCGGCGATGCCCCCGTCGCCAAACTTGTCAAGCGCGATCCGCGCCATCTCGACCCCGGACTCCAGCATCTCGCGCACCGCCACGTCGGCGCCCGCCTTCTTCAACTCCAGTTCCGCGACACGGTCGTGCGCACGGGCAAACAGCATCAGGTTCGGAAACCGCATCCTCAGGGCCTTCACAGCGCCCATGATGGCGTCCGGATCATCCGCGCACAGAAAGATCGCACGCGCCTTTTCCACGCCGACATTCCGCAGGATATCGCCGCGCCGGACATCGCCAAAGAATACCTTGTTCCCAAAGGTCCGGGCGATCCGAATGCGCTCGGGGCTCGAATCCAGTAGCGTCACGTCATAACCGCGCAGCTTCAGCACGCGGGCCACGATTTGACCAAACCGCCCGAAGCCCACGACAATCACAGAGCCCGCATCATCGCCCACATCATCAGCGGTATCGATGCCCTCCATGTCCGGCTTACCAGTGCGCAACATCCGATCGACACCAGCAAGGCAGAGCGGCGTCAGTGCCAAGGTTGCGGTGACGATTGCGGTCAAAAGGTACGATTCATCGCGCGAGATCAACCCGGCCGTCACGGACACCGTGAACATCACAAAGCCAAACTCGCCCCCCTGTCCAAGCACGGCACCAATTCGCAGAGCATCGGGCCAGGGCGAGCCGAAAACCCGTGCCAACGCCACCAGCACGCCGACCTTAAGCGCGACCAACCCGAAGGCCCCGAACAGCACGATTATCCAGTTTTCGGCGATGATTCGCCACACCACCGACATGCCAACGGCGATGAAAAGCAGCCCGAGCAGCAAACCTCGGAACGGCTCGATATCCGTCTCCAACTGGTGACGGAATTCGCTTTCCGCCAGCAGAACCCCGGCCAGGAAGGCGCCCATCGCCATGGACAGCCCGGCCCATTGCATCAGCAGCGCCGCGCCGACGACGACCAGCAACGCCGCCGCGGTAAAAATCTCATCTGCTTTGGTCGCGGCAATGATCCGGAACAGCGGCCGTAACAGAAAGTGGCCAACCACGATCAACCCGGCAACGGCGCCAAAGGCGATCAAGGCCTGCGTGGTCGGGTCCCCACCGTCCTCTCCCCCTCTGGGCGACAACACGGCGATCAGCGCCAGCAGCGGCACGATGGCCAGATCCTGGAACAACAGGATCGAGAACGCCCTGTCGCCGTAGGGCTTCTGCAGATCCCCTCGGTCGCGCAGCAATTGGATCGCGAAGGCGGTCGACGACAGCGCCAACGCACTGCCCACTGCGATCGCCGGATTGGTCGCCATCCATCCCATGCCGGCCAGGATCGCTGCCAAAACGATCCCGGTGATCGCAACCTGCAGCAGCCCAAGCCCAAAGATCTCGGTTCGCAGTCGCCACAGCCTTGTCGGCTGCAACTCCAAACCGATCACGAACAGCAGCAGCACGACCCCGAACTCGGCAAAGTGCAGCACCGATTCGGCATTGTCGATGAAGCCCAAGCCGTACGGCCCGATGATCGCCCCGGCCACCAAATAGCCGATGACCGAACCCAGCCCCAGTCGGTTGCAGATCGGCACTGCAACGACCGCTGCGCCCAGATAGGTCGCAACATCCAGCAAAAACGGGTCGGCTCCGGGTGCGGCCATGGGCGGGTCCTTCTTGGCGGCACCTGACATGATGCAACGCAGCGTGACATTGGCAAGTGCCAACCGCGCTTGTCAGGGGTGACGCACGCCTAACACGGCGATATGAGGGGGCGCCATCCAAAACCCGGAGAGCAATATGGCGCGTATCCTGATCACTTCGGCGATCCCGTACATCAACGGTGTGAAACACCTGGGCAACCTGGTCGGCTCGATGCTGCCAGCCGATGCCTATGCGCGTTTCATGCGGGCGCGCGGGCACGAGGTGATGTTGATCTGCGCCACGGACGAGCACGGCACACCTGCCGAACTGGCCGCCGCGAAGGCCGGCAAGCCTGTGGCGGAGTATTGCGCCGAGATGTGGGCCATCCAAAAGGACTTGGGCGACGGCTTCCGCCTGTCCTTTGATCACTTCGGGCGTTCGTCTTCTGCGCGCAACCACGCGCTGACGCAGCATTTTGCGGGCCGCCTGGCGGATGCAGGCTTGATCGAGGAACGCTCGGAAAGCCAAGTCTACTCGAACGCGGACGGCCGGTTTCTGCCAGACCGCTACATCGAGGGTACGTGCCCCAATTGCGGCTACGACCGAGCCCGCGGGGACCAGTGCGAGAACTGTACTAAGCAGTTGGACCCGACCGACCTGATCAATCCGCGGTCTGCGATTTCAGGATCGACGGATCTTGAGGTGCGCGAGACCAAGCACCTCTATCTCCGCCAGTCTCAGATGCGCGACCGCCTGCGCGACTGGATCGACACAAAGACCGACTGGCCGCTTCTGTCGACCTCGATTGCCAAGAAGTGGCTGGACGACGGTGACGGTCTTCAGGATCGGGGGATCACCCGCGACCTGGACTGGGGTGTGCCGGTGCAGCGCGGGTCAGAGCCATGGCCGGGGATGGAGGGCAAGGTCTTTTACGTCTGGTTCGACGCCCCGATCGAGTACATTGCCGCAACCGCGGAATGGGCTGACGCCAACGGTCTGGACGATGCCGCCTGGCAGCGCTGGTGGCGCGAAGACAAAGGCGCCGGCGACGTGCGCTATCTGCAGTTTATGGGCAAGGACAACGTGCCATTCCATACACTGTCGTTCCCCGTGACCATCGTGGGTGCCAATCACGACGGCAACGAGCCGTGGAAGCTGGTCGACTATATCAAATCGACGAACTGGCTGAACTACGAAGGTGCGCAGTTCTCGACCAGCCAGGGTCGCGGCGTCTTCATGGACGCGGCGCTCGAGATCTTGCCGGCCGATTACTGGCGGTGGTGGCTGCTCTCGAACATCCCGGAGACATCGGACACCGAATTCACCTGGGAGAGCTTCCAGCAAGGGGTGAACTCCGATCTGGCGAACGTGCTCGGCAACTTCGTCAGCCGGGTCACCAAGTTCTGCCGCTCAAAGTTCGGCGAGGCCGTGCCAGACGGCCCCTACGGCCCCGCAGAAGAAGCACTGATCGGCGACCTTCAGACCCGGCTGGCCGCGCTTGCGAACCATTGGGAGGCGATCGAGATCCGAAAGGCGGCAGCCGAGCTTCGGGCGATTTGGGTCGCCGGGAACGAATACCTTCAAGCTGAACAGCCCTGGGCCACTTTCAAGGAAGATCCGGCAAAAGCTGGCGGCCAGATCCGCTGCGCGCTCAACCTCATTCGCCTCTATGCGGTGATTTCCCGGCCGTTCATTCCAGATGCTTCCGACACCATGCTGGCGGCGTTGTATGCAGAAGGCGACGCCTTGGCCTGGCCGGACGACGCGCGAACAGCGATGCATGCGCTGGAACCGGGGCGCGCCTTTCAGGTGCCCGAAAACCTCTTCGCCAAGATCGAGGATAGCCGGCGCCAGCAACTGGCCGAACAGTTCGCCGGGGCGGCCTAGCACAACCCAACGATCCAAACGCGTCGCGCGAAACGCGCGGCGCCCAATGAACGTTTGTCCGCCAAAAGACCGCACGGTTTAGATTTTCACTTGGCGGCTACCCCAAGCGCCCCTCCCCCATGGGGAGGTCGGGAGGGGGCATCGTAATGACATCGGCTGACCACTTTCTGGTCAGCCGCCCGATCAGCAAAACTGTGACAAAAATCGCATCCAGACGTCCCGCCTGAAGCCACGATGCCCGTGCCGATCAGAAGGATGACACCGATGGAACACCTGCCGACAAGCCTTGGACTGACCGACTGGGCCTTCCTGGTCCACATCGCCGCGCTGACCCAGGTCATCGGCTATCTTATTCGCAACCAACTCTGCCTTCGGACCCTTCTTCTGGCCGGAACGGGCTTCTACGTTGCCTACTACTGGCTGCACCCAGCCGAACCACTGTGGGACGCGATCTATTGGGGCATGGCCCTTGGGTTGGCCAACTTGATCTCGATCTTCCTGATCCTGAAGGAGAAAACCCGGTTCCGCATGTCACTGGAGGAAGAGTTGCTTTACCGCGCCTTCGACCGCATGCCGCCCGGACAGTTCCGCCGCCTGATGAGTGTGGCCGAATTCCGCACAGCCACCACCGAGACCGTTCTGACCACCAAGGGCACGCACCCTGATGAACTCTATTATGTCATCTACGGCGATATCCGCATCGACAAGGGGGCGCGGTTGCTTCAATACCCTGCCGGTTCGTTCATCGGCGAACTGGCGATGGTGACCGGGGAGCCCGCCAGCGCGACCGTCCGTCTGACGCCCGGCAGCACCTATGTCGCCTGGAATCGCAAGAAACTCGGCACCCTCGCCCGTCAGCGGCCGACACTGCAGATGGCCCTGGACAAGCTGGTCACTAACGACATCGCAGCGAAGGTTCAGCGCGCCTGATGGACGGGGTCTGGCATCAGCCCCGCGCGCGCACTACTTAACCCGGATGTCACACGCGACCTTGATCACCGAGATCGAAGACTGGCTGATCGGCAAGGCCCTCGGCGACCCCGACGTTGTCGTGCTCTTCGAGAACTTGTGCAATCGGCTGCACGGGTTAGGCATACCCCTTGACCGCACAGCCATGAGCTGGCCGACATTACACCCGCTGTTCCGGGCCGAGCGCGTCTTCTGGCACCGCGACAAGGGTGTGACGCTGGAGCAATACACCCATGGCTCCGATTACAGCGCCGAATGGTTGGCCAGCCCATTCTATCACATGATCACGCACGAGTTGTCGCACATTCGCCGGCGGCTGACCGGCCCTGGGGCGCTGCTGGACTTCGATGTCCTGAAGGACTTTCAGACCCAGGGCTTCACCGATTACCTGTTGACGTCAACGAAGTTCGGCATTGCCGAAGTCGAACAGTTCTCCGGCGGGCGCACTGGCATGATGGCCAGTTGGACCACCAAGCGCGACGGCGGTTTCACCGATGACGATCTGGACGCGCTGCGCAGAATCCAGAAACTGCTCTCGGTTGCGGTTCGCGCGTCGATCCAGCGCCGCGTCATGGACAACCTGGGCTCGGCTTACCTGGGCCCCACGGCGGGGCACCGCGTCCTGACAGGCGACATCAAACTGGGCGACGGCGCCCGGATCCCGGCCGTTGTCTGGTACTCTGACCTGCGGGGCTCGACCCGATTGTCGGATACGATGGACCCCGACAGCTACTTGCAGCTGTTGAACCAGTACTTCGCCTGCACCGCCAGTAAGGTGATCGAGAACGGCGGCGAGATTCTCAACTTCATCGGCGACGGCGTGCTGGCAATCTTCCCAGTGCACGAATCCTGCCCGCTTGGCGCTTCGGCAAAGGCAGAAAAGGCCGCGCGCGCCGCGATCGAGGCCGCAGCGGATGCCAACAAGACGGGCACGCCCGGCGGTGCGCCCCTCTCATTCGGGATTGCACTGGCCGTGGGCGATGTGATGTTCGGCAATATCGGCGTGCCGGACCGCCTGGCCTTTTCCGGCATCGGCCGGGTGGTCAACAAGGTTCAACGGATCGAGACACACACGAAGGTGCTGGAGATCCCTGTCCTGGCGACGCCCGAGTTCGCCGAGGCCGCACCCGGCAACTGGATCTCCGCCGGCGAGATGGAGTTACCCGACTTCGACCGGCGGCTTGAAGTCTTTACGATGTCGGAGCTGGCGCATCGGCCTTCGGGGAAAAAACACCCGAAAGCCAGCAGGACCGTGGCCGAATAACCGAGCTTAGACCCGCTCGATTGCCAGAGCGATCCCCTGACCGCCGCCGATGCACATGGTGATAAGGCCTTTAGAGCCGCCCGTGCGCTCCAGTTCGGCCAGGCACTTCAACGTGATGATCGCACCCGTTGCCCCGATAGGGTGACCCAAGGCAATCGCGCCGCCGTTCGGATTCACCTTGGATGGATCAAGACCCAAGCGTTTGTTCACGGCACAGGCTTGCGCTGCGAATGCTTCGTTCGATTCGATGACGTCGAAGTCGTCCGCGGATAGCCCCGTCCGTTCCAACAGCTTTTGAACCGCCGGGATCGGGCCAAGGCCCATCACCTCTGGACGTACGCCAGCATGCGCATAGCCCAGAACCCGCGCGCGTGGTTTGGCGCCAGCCGCTTCCGCGGCGCCAGCCTCAGCAAGTACAATGGCCGACGCGCCGTCATTGATACCGGACGCGTTGCCTGCGGTTACCGTGCCGTCCTTTTTGAAGACGGGGCGCAGCTTTGCCAGGTCCTCAGGCGTTGTCGCAGGCTTTGCGTGTTCATCTTTGTCAAAGACGATGTCGCCCTTGCGGGTCGAGATCGTGAATGGCGTGATCTGACCGGCAAATCGACCTTCATCCTGGGCAACGCCGGTCCGTCGTTGGCTTTCCAATGCGAACGCATCCTGATCATCGCGGGTGATTTGGTGCTCGGCGGCAACGTTCTCAGCCGTCACGCCCATATGCCCCGTTCCAAAAGGACAGTTGAGCGCGCCGATCATCATGTCGACGATCTTGGTGTCACCCATCTTCTGACCAAACCGCGCAGTCTGCATCGCATGCGGGCTCTTCGACATCGACTCGGCCCCTCCGGCCAAAGCAAAGTCCGCATCCCCCAGTGCCAGCGATTGAATGCAGCTGACAATGGCCTGGGCGCCTGAGCCACACAGGCGGTTCACGTTCATCGCAGGCGTCGAATCCGGAATGCCCGCACCGATCGCCGCCACGCGACTGAGATACATGTCACGAGGCTCGGTGTTGATCACATGACCGAACACCACATGCCCGATCTGTCCGCCCTCAACTCCCGCTCGCGACAGAGCCTCTTTCGAGACGTGGGTGGCAAGAGCGATGGGCGCAGTGCCCGCTAACGTGCCCCCAAAGGTGCCGATCGCTGTACGTGCACCGTCCAAAATCACGATGTCTCTTGCCATGTCCTCATCCTCTCCCCGCAGTGGGCCGCCCGACCCCTGGGTGTAGCGTTGCAACCCGCGTGTTTCGTTGACGCAACCCTATAGGTCAGAGCCACGTTCGAACACTCTGATCCATGTCAATTCATCGGCAGAAGATCAACGGGGGTCGCGCACCCAAACTTCGACCCGGCGGTTTGCGCCGCGGCCCTGTGGATTGGTGTTGCAGCCGACTGGCAGCAGTTCGCCGTATCCTTCGACGGAGATCGCCGCGCCATCCAAGGCGCCTGGCGCGACCGA
This sequence comes from Pseudomonadota bacterium, assembly GCA_039026375.1. Lineage (GTDB taxonomy): Bacteria > Pseudomonadota > Alphaproteobacteria > Rhodobacterales > Rhodobacteraceae > Thermohalobaculum. Next base: position 77,407 of record JBCCML010000006.1, on the reverse strand, counting down.
TGTCCGCAATACGCCCTCGACCGCCGCGGCCCGACGAATTGAAAGGCCCAGGTTTAGGTTGAACTGCCCCACCGAGTCAGTGAACCCAACAAGGACGATCTCTTTCTGCCCAAAAACCCCCGCCGCAATGTCCGCGGCCAGCCGCTCCACATCTAATTGACTTTTGGGGGTCAACTGGGTGGTTCCGCGTTGAAACCGCAAGGTCGTCGAAAGCCGTTCGCCGTCCGACAGGTTCGACAACATCTGTCGGACCTGGCTGAACGGCACCTCAGGTTCGTTGGTCAGACCATGCACGAGGCGGGCGCCTTGGGCGTTCATGGCCAAGCGCTCCACCTCCTGGTTCACAAACCCAGCCTCGGCAATCAGCATCTGCGCCCCCTCTGATTTCGCAAACTCGATGATCTGACGGGCGTGGGCGGTCAGCTGACCAGGTTTCGCATAGAGATATAGGCGTCGGGAAAGCGGGTACTCCTCGGCCTTCATGGCGAACGTGGTCGGGTAAGACAGGATCCCGCAATCTTGCCGAATGGGCAGCGCCTTCGACGCTCGAGCGTAAGCCGCAGCGGTTACGCCAATTCCATTCGGGTCCGAAGCAACTGAGTCTGACAACCTGATGTTCGAAACAAAGCGCTGAGCCGCGCCGTCGATCCCAACGCCGAACGGCGCTAGGACCAACGACCCGAATGTCTGGAACGTACCGGACGGTTCATCCCTAGCATAAAGCGATATCGGCGCATCGCGGCCGCCAACTTGCGCCCAGTTGGTCACGACGCCACCGAAGATAAGCGCGATCTCTTCAAGGCTCAACGCTCGCACCGGATTGTCCGGATGAACGATCACAATCAGGCCGTCCAGGGCTAGAATGTGCTCCTGCTCTGTATCGCGAAGCTCACCTATTCCTGCCTCCGACAGGGCGCCCAGGTCGGGATCACGCATCCGGCGCGCCGACATGCCAATCTCGGCCACAGACTCGCCAAGACTTCTAAACGCCGAGGATGAGCCTTCTGCCATCAGGTCGATTGCGGCCATCTCGCGCCCGTCGTCGTGAATGATGCGAACTGTGCGCTGCAGGGCACCTTGGCCGACTTCGATGACCACGCTTGCATCAAGCGTATCGGCGTAACCTTCGATCAACGCGGGCATCAACTCCGCCCCAACAGTGTTGGAGCCATGGATGCCGAACTCTGCGCCGAATAAGAAGTCTTGTGGACAGGCGTCCCCTTCACAAGTCACCTGAAGCGCGTCCACCTGGATCGTCCCGATCACCGTCTCTATCGTATAGACGGCCCCGTCGAAGGCCTGAAGCCTGCCGCGTAGTTGGGTAAATCCATCAGACGACTTAAGGGTGATCTCGCCCCCGATCGTGCCTTCCGGACTACCCTGCGCAATCACCGGTTGCGCTATTGAAGCACCTGTCACCGACAATGCCGCACCAAACAGCATCGATCTCGCTGTGCGCCACACATTCATGCGATTCTCGCCCCCCGGCATTTCGGCAGCTACCCCATCTGCCGAAACTTCAGTCTCGGATGACGAGTAAATCGGCAACTGCACCGGAAATCAACTGCTTATCTGCAACTTCTGGCGCAACATCTGAGCATGCAATCGCCGCCAGCCGGCCTTGAGTCGGTCGGTCAAACGCTCCTTTATCAGTCCGAAGCACGCGGTAGCCCGGCGCTGCGTACGGGCCGTCGCCGCATGCCGTATCGAGACGGTCCCGGCTGCGACTCGAGAATTCAACCAAAAGCTGCACGGCGCCAACAGGACCGCCAGGGCGTTTGTAGTAGGAGTAGATCTCGATGTTCTGTCCCCGACCCGCTTCGCCGCGATAGCTGGTCAGGAAGCCACCACCGTCACGACGCACCACATCGAAATCGCGCCGGTTCAACGGGTTGACGTGCGCAGTTGATCCCAGAGTTGCGCCGAACTCCAATGCATTCAGCTCCAGATCAATCGGGTGATCCCAGACCAATGCCACGCGAGAAACACGGTTCATCCCCTTGAACGGGAGGTCAAAATCAATTGGCTGGGCTCCTGGCAGGTCTAACACCGCTGGGGCGTTTGGCTCGAAGCCAAGGGCAGTGATCTGCCCGCGACCGTCACGATCCAGCGGCATCGCAATCTTCATTTGGGAGTACGTGAGTTCACCCACCGAACCGGCCTGGCAAGGCGCAACGATGCTGACGATCGTTCGGCCCGCGCGTCGCACGTCCAACGTCATCGATGGCGGGACAGTGCATTCCAAGTCCGGCGCAGGCAGTGCTGCGACGTCGACGTCCGCCGCGTTCTCCGGTGTGCCGCTGGCGGCCACACCGCGTGGCGCGGGCGGGGGCAACGGCTGGTCTTCTTCCGGTGTCGGCGTCACTAAGGGTCCCTGAGCCCCATCTAACGGCAAGACAGGCAACGCGGCACCTAGCACACTGCCGGCAATCGTTCCGCTCGGTTGCGGCAGGCTTATGGTTTGTAGCGTGCCTTGGCCGCCCGGCGCGGCCTCAAAGACACTTAACCCATCGCGATCAGGTGACAGACTGCCAGCTGGCGGCGCAGGCGCGACGTTGACAGGTTCGCGTCGCTCGAAGACGACGACCATGAAATCGGCCGCTGGCGCATCATTCTCGGCAAGCGCCAGTACACCACCGTCACGCAGAACCGGTCGCGTGTCGGCCGGTGTGGCCGCCCGAGTAATGCGCCGCATCCATTCACGGGGTGAGCCGCTCACTTGGCTGCCAGTGGGCGCACGGCGGAAAGCCGGATCGTTTAAACTGAGCACCGGATCAGGTGCCGGGACTGTCGGATTGGCTGGCAAGGTTCCAGTAGTCGTCGGTGCGGTGCTCAAAGATCCTGTACGCGCTTCGGTGGACGGCGCCGCAGCTTGAGGGGCAGATCCCGCCGCAGCAAGCGTTCCAACGTCGATGGGTTCCTCCGAAGGGTTGCCCAGGGCGGGCTCAGTATAAGTCGGCTCGGTCGCGGGTGCCGATGCCTGCTGGGTTGGTGCCGCAGATGAAGGCTCGCCGCCGGCGGCGCCCAAACCCGGTCCCTGCAGTGCAATGGGCGCGGACTGTGTGGCGCCATCACTTGTTTCGGCGCCAGGTGGGCTATCCAGCGGCGTGTCACTCTGAGCAACACCGGTGATTTCTGGCGGTTCCACCACGTCGATCTCGGGCACCGGCTGACTGCTCAGCGTCGGCGCCGCGGGAACAGGGCCTAGACTGTCAGCATTGGGTGCCTGTCCGGAAGCTGGTCCTGGCACCGCTACCAAATCGGGATCAGCATCTTCCGGCGCAACATCCGGGATCGCCGGGGCAGAGGTGCTGGGCAGCGACGGGACGGCTTGCGTGCCTGGCGCAAGCTCTGGATTGGCAACGACGGGCGCGTTTCTGGCCGCTTCGGCACCGGGCAGATCGGCAGATGGTGTCGGCGGAGACTGCGTGGCCGCTTCAACCGCCGTGACTTCGACCGACGCGTCAGTCCCAGCAGGTGCCGGCTGCAATGCGACGTCCGAAGGTTCAACGCCGGCCAGGGGCGGAAGCGAGCCACCAGGTGGTGCGGTTTCGGTTTCCGCAGCAACAACCACGACGGTGGTAGTGCCAATCACGCCGTCCGGCGCCCCTGGCACTGTATAGGAAATATTCTGTCGGCCACTGCAGCCGGCATCTGGCAGGTATTGCAGCGCACCGCCCTGCACAAACAACTGGCCACAAGACGGCTCCCGAACAATCGTGAGTGCTCTTTCTTGCTCGGGCCCGATGCCAAGATCGTTTTCAAGAACAGGAATGCGGACCAACTGACCGGCGGTTGCCCGCACCTGCTCGTCGAATAGCGCAACAACGCGAACAGCCGAGGTCGGCGGTGGGTCCGGCGCGCTATCCTCGCCCGAAAACCAACCAGTTCCGTCAGCGCGTTGCAGCAGGGTGCCGAAGGCGATCAACAGCACGACCACCGTAAAGACCGATATCATTTTATCGTCTTTGAACACGCGCCAAGCGCTCCTGCCGTTCTCACTTCCTTGCAGGTCATTCAGACAACCCCTGCGCGGACATCACCCAACCGTTCCCCTTGGGCGTGTGAATTGTAGATGTGGCGACATCAAGGACATTAGTCAAATTCGATGGCTGACTAAATCACGATCCTATTCAGTAATTGAGCCCACCTGGCCAGGAGCAAGCACAAACTCTCCGAACGCGGAAGATCCTATGGCCAACGCACACACCTATTTGGCGTCCGCGCCAATCTCAGCCGAGCAGTTTAAGCGGCTCGCCCGTGGCAGTGTTTGAACTTCTTGCCAGATCCGCAGGGACAAGGTGCATTCCGCCCAATTTTGCCCCAGGTGTCGGGATCATCAGGATCAACGACAGCAACCGATTGGGCAGCTGACCGCTGGGCGAGCGTCGCCGCCTGTTCGGCCACGTTCTCGGCCTCGGGCGCACCGGCCAGGGCCGCAGCACCGATGGCCGCCGCCGCCTCGCGCTGGCGAAGTTGTTCCTCAAGTTGCGCGCGCATGCGGGTTTCCGCTTCGGCAATCTGGCGCTGGCGCGCCTCCTGCTCCTCGGGGGTCAGCGGCCGCATCATGCCGAGGTTGCGGGTAACGTCAGAGCGCAACTGCCCAATCAGACCGTTGAACAGCTCAAACGCCTCGCGCTTATACTCGTTCAGCGGGTCACGCTGCGCATAGCCCCGAAGCCCGACCACAGAGCGCAGATGCTCCAGCATCACCAGGTGCTCGCGCCACTGGTTGTCCAGGATCTGCAGCAGCAGGCTCTTTTCGATCTCGCGCATGCCCTCTGCGCCGATCTTCTCTTCCTTCTCGGCCTGGGCCGCATCGGTCGCGTCGTAGAGACGCTCGCGGATCTGCTCGTCGTCGACGCCCTCTTCCTCGGCCCAATCCTTGACCGGCAGATCGACGCCCAACTGGGTCAGCACCGCTTCCTGCAAGCCGTCCGTGTCCCACTGATCGGCATAGGCGCGTTCCGGAATGTGCTCGGACACCAGATTGTCGATCACCTCGTGGCGCATGTCGCGGATCGACTCGGACAGATCCTCGGCCTCCATGAACTCCCGGCGCTGACCGAAGATGGCCTTGCGCTGATCGTTCATGACGTCGTCGAATTTCAGGATCTGTTTGCGCGCGTCGAAGTGGAAAGTCTCGACCTTGCCCTGCGCCTTTTCGATGGCCTTGTTCACCCATGGGTGGATGATCGCCTCGCCTTCTTCCAGCCCCAGCTTGCCCAGCATGTTATCGATCCGGTCTGACCCGAAGCGCCGCATCAGATCGTCCTTGAGGCTGAGGTAGAAGCTGGTGCGGCCCGGATCGCCTTGTCGGCCAGAGCGACCGCGCAGCTGGTTGTCGATGCGCCGGCTTTCATGGCGTTCCGAAGCGATGACCCACAGCCCCCCGGCTGCCAGCGCCTTCTGACGACCGGCCTCGACCTCCGCCTCGATCTTCGACGTGATCGCGGCGATCTTGGCCTCCTCCGTGACGTCCTTCGTCTCCTCGGCGATGCGGAACTCGGCATTGCCGCCCAGTTTAATGTCGGTGCCCCGGCCCGCCATGTTGGTGGCAATGGTGACTGCACCCGGCACACCCGCCTGGGCGACGATGCCCGCCTCTTGCTCGTGGAAGCGCGCGTTCAGCACCTGGTGGCGCACGCCCCCCTTTTTCAGCATGGCCGACAGATGCTCGGACTTCTCGATCGAGGTGGTGCCCACCAAAATGGGCTGGCCGCGGGATTGACCATCGCGGATTTCCTCGACGATGGCCTTGTCCTTCTCCTCGACGGTGCGGAAGACCTGATCATCCTCATCCTTGCGGACCACGGGCAGGTTCGTCGGCACTTCGACCACGTCCAGGCCGTAGATGTCCATGAACTCCGCCGCCTCGGTCAGCGCGGTCCCGGTCATGCCGGCCAATTTGTGGTATAGGCGGAAGTAGTTTTGGAACGTGATCGACGCCATCGTCACGTTCTCGGGCTGGATGGCCGCGCTCTCCTTCGCCTCCAGCGCCTGGTGCAGACCGTCGCCATAGCGGCGCCCTTCCATCATGCGGCCGGTGAACTCGTCGATGATGATGACCTTACCGCCTTTGACGATGTAGTCGCGGTCCCTTTGAAACAGCTTGTGCGCGCGCAGGGCCTGGTTGACGTGGTGAACGTAGCTGACGTTCTGCGGGTCGTACATCGTCGTCCCGTCTTCGATCATGCCGCCCTTCAGCAGCATCTCTTCGATCGCCTCGTTGCCCTCGTCGTTCAGAACGACGGTGCGCATCTTTTCATCGATCTCATAGTGTTCGTCCGTGAGCGACGGGATCAGCTTGTCGATCGAGACATACATCTCCGTCTGGTCCTGCACGGGGCCCGAGATGATTAGTGGCGTCCGCGCCTCATCGATCAGGATGCTGTCGACCTCGTCGACAATGGCAAACCGGTGGCCCCGCTGCGCCATGTCGTCCAGGCGGAACTTCATGTTGTCGCGCAGATAGTCGAAACCCAGCTCGTTGTTCGTCGCGTAGGTGACGTCGCATTCATAGGCAGCTTTGCGCTGGGCGTCCTCCATCCCTGGCACGACAACCCCGACCGTCAGGCCCAGGAATGTATAGATCTCGCCCATCCATTCCGCGTCACGGCGGGCCAGATAGTCGTTGACGGTGACGACATGCACACCCTTTTGCTCCAGGGCATTCAGGTAAACCGGCATTGTCGCGACCAGGGTCTTTCCCTCACCCGTCTTCATCTCGGCGATCCGGCCTTCGTGCAGCACCTGCCCGCCGATGATCTGCACGTCGAAGGGGCGCAGACCCAGCGTGCGTTTCGACGCCTCGCGCACGACGGCGAAGGCCTCTGGCAACAGATCATCCAGGCTCTCGCCCTGGGCCACGCGGTCGCGGAACTCCTGGGTTTTGGCGGTCAACGCTTCGTCGGACAGCGCCTCCATCTCCGGCTCCAGCGCGTTCACGGTCTCGACCGTCTTGCGCATGCCCTTGACCTTGCGGTCATTCGTCGTGCCGAAGACCTTCTTGGCAATCGAGCCCAAACCCAGCATAAGGCAACGTCTCCTGTGACGGCCGCCCTTTGCGGCCTGCGGCTCCGCTGCGCGACCCAATTGACCCCGCGCAAAGGGCCGTGAAAATCCCGATGGGCGCTTGCCCGACTAAGGCACAGGCCGTATGTGAACGGCGTCGGACGTCCCGTCCGTGGTGATGTATTGAGGGGTATGTGGACTGTCAACGCCACGCCCCACCGTTCCCAAGGAGCCTTCCGTGACGCGAGTGATCCGCACCCCCCTGTGTTTTTTGGCCGCCGCGGCCCTGACCGGCATGGTCGCTACCGCCGTCGCGCAGGAAACTGCGCCCGCGACGACTGGCGAGACGGCTGCTGAGACAGGCGCCGAAACGCCGGGACTCGCCACAGGCGACGCGCCCCCGGTGGACGCCGATACAGTGTTGATCACCGTCAACGGGGTGCCGATCACCTTGGGTGAGATTATCCAAGTCCGCCAGACACTGCCGGCCGAACTGCAGCGCTATCCCGACGAATTCCTGATGTCGGTTCTGCTGGAACAGATGCGCGACCAACAGCTGTTGGCCGAGGCCGCCAGGGCCCGCGACCTGCAGGAATCCCGCCTGATGGAGATCGCTCTGCGTAACCAGGAGCGTGCCATTCTGGCCGACGCCTATATGGCCGACGAGATGTTGCGCCGGGTCAGCGAGGCGGAAATCCAGCGCGTCTACCAAGAAAGATACGCAGGTGCCGAGCCGATCGAGGAGGTCAGCGCCGCCCACATCCTTGTAGAAACCCAAGAGGAAGCCCTGGCCATCAAGGCGGAACTGGATGCAGGCGGCGACTTCACCGCGCTCGCCAGCCAGCACAGCTTGGACGAGGCATCGAACCAGGGCGGCGCCCTTGGCTGGTTCGCCCGCGACGAGATGGCGCCGGCTTTTGCCGAGGCCGCGTTTGACTTGGCCGACGGGGTGATATCGGCGCCTGTGCAATCAGCCTATGGCTGGCACCTTATTAGGCTGGACGGGCGCCGCGACCGAGCGTTGCCGCCGCTGGAAGAGGTCCAGGGAGAGATCATCACCGAACTGTCGCAAGCGGCGCAGAACGCGATCCTGGCAGAGCTGCGCGCCGCTGCCGAAATCTCGCAGGGCGAGACGGACGTCAGCCCTGACAGCGTGCGCCAGGATGCGCTGATCGCGGATTAAACGACAGTGTCCGACACCGATCACAAGGCCGAGATCGCGGCCAAACGCGCCCGGATTACAGAGCTTGAGGCCGAGATTGACGGCCACCGCCGGGCCTTGGGCGAGGTGCCGGGCCGCTCACCGCTGGCGCCGGCCAGCTTCCCGGCCCTGCCCGTCGTGGACGGTGTCCGCTTTGCTGCCACAGCGGCGGGCGTGCGCTACAAGACCGGCCGCCTGGATGTCATGCTGGCCGCTATGCCCGCGGGCACGGCCATGGCCGGGACCTTCACGAAAAGCGAGACGCGGGCCGCCCCTGTCCTTTGGTGTCAGGAGCGTATTGCGGCGCTTGCCGGGACCGCGTCAACCGACATGGCCATCGTGGTCAATGCTGGGAACGCCAATGCCTTCACCGGGGACAACGGCGTAACCTCGGTGCGAACCGTTATGGAAGCCACGGGCGATGTCATGGGCATCCCGGCGGAGGCGTGCTTCATGGCCTCGACTGGCGTGATCGGCGAACCGCTGCCGGCAGAGCGGATCACCCGCCACCTGGCAGACCTGCGCGTGCGGCTGGACCCCAACGCAATCGAAAACGCTGCCCAGGCGATCATGACCACCGATACCTTCCCGAAAGGCGCCGGGGGCACCTACGATCTGGGCCGCACGTCGATCAATATCGCAGGGATCGCCAAGGGCTCCGGCATGATCGCCCCCGATATGGCGACCATGCTGGTCTTCATCTTCACGGATGCCGCCATCACCCAGCCCCTGCTAAAACAGACCGTCGCGGCCCTGACCGACAAGACCTTCAACGCAATCACGGTCGACAGCGACACGTCCACATCGGACACCCTTCTGGTGGCAGCCACGGGCAAGGCCGGCGGCGCGGTCATCGAAAGCACCGAAGACCCGCGTTATCCGGCGTTCCAGCAGGCCCTGCGCGACGTGATGCACGATCTGGCGTTGCAGGTCGTGCGCGATGGCGAGGGCGCAACCAAGCTGGCGGCCATCCATATCTCCGGCGCCGCAGACGAAGGCGCCGCCCGGCGGATCGGGCTGGCCATCGCCAACTCGCCCCTGGTCAAGACCGCCCTGGCAGGCGAGGACCCCAACTGGGGCCGCATCGTCATGGCGGTGGGCAAATCGGGCGAGCGGGCCGATCGGGACAAGCTGTCCATCCGGTTCGGCGATATCCTGGTCGCCGACCAGGGGTGGATCGCCGAAAGCTACACCGAGGAAGCTGGCGCCACCTACATGCAGCGGGCCGAGCTGGACATCTCGGTCGATGTCGGGATCGGCGCCGGTGCGGCCACGGTTTGGACCTGCGACCTGACCCACGGCTATATCACGATCAACGCGGACTACCGGTCGTGAGGATCGTCCTGGTCGCGGCCGTGGCCCTGATCGACCCGGACGGACGCGTCCTGCTGGCCCAGCGGCCCGAGGGCAAGTCCATGGCCGGGCTTTGGGAATTTCCCGGCGGCAAGGTCGAACCGAATGAGACGCCCGAGGCCTGCCTGATCCGCGAGCTGCACGAAGAGCTGGGAATCGGCACTTGGGAAAGCTGCCTGGCGCCCCTGACCTTCGCCTCGCACACCTACGAGGACTTTCACCTGCTGATGCCGCTCTATGCCTGCCGCAAATGGGAAGGCATGGCCCAGGGGCGCGAGGGGCAAAAGCTGGCCTGGGTCGCACCGAACCGGATGCGCGAGTATCCCATGCCAGCGGCGGATCTGCCGCTTATCCCTATCCTGCGTGATTGGTTGTAGGCTGAAGACCAGTCTAGACGGCCAAAGACGCCTCAGGCCGCGCTGGCACCCCGCCGCCGCGACTGACGCGCCCGCGCCGCATCGCCGAATTCCGTGAACAGCACGCGGCTGACCGGGTCCGACTGCGGCTCGTACTCAGCGTGCCACTGCACCCCGATGGCGTAGGACGGCGCCCCGGCGATCGAGATCGCCTCGACCGTGTCATCCGCCGCCCAACCTTCCAGCACCACCCGCTGACCGGGTTCACGCACCGCCTGGCCGTGCAGCGAGTTGGTGACGATGTTCTCGGTGCCCAGCATACGCGACAGCACGCCGCCAGGCCGAAGTCGCACCTGCTCGCGCAGCTCGAAGATGATCTCGTGGTCCTTGCAGCCCTTGGGCATCCGGTGGCGATGCCGCCCGGGCAGATCGCCCACCTCGTGATAAAGGGTGCCGCCAAAGGCCACGTTCATTTCCTGGATGCCGCGGCAGAGGCCCAGGATCGGGATGCCCAGATCCACCGCCGCCCGGATCAACGGCAACATCACATTGTCGCGGTCCTCGTCCATGGCGCCGTGCGCTTCGGTCAATTCCTCGCCGTAGAACTTCGGATGCACGTTGGCGCGTCCACCGGTCAGCACCACCCCGTCCAGCGTCTGGCACAGATCACCAATATCCACCGCGCTGGGGATGCCCGGGATCAGCATCGGCAGACAGCCCGAGACCTCGCCCACAGCGTCGATGGTCCGGCGGCCGGTCATCTGCACATCGTAGGAATCTTCGGCCTTGTGATGGCTGCAGGCAATGCCAATCAGCGGGCGGGTCATGCTCTCTCCGTATCGGCGGCCCCTAGGCGGAGACCGCGCTCATGTTTCACACCGCAGCGCCTTGTCGATCGAGTTGGCGCCGTCAAAGGAACCGGCTGCTTTCACGTCAATCCGGCCCTCCACCAGATGTACCAGCATCACCCCGCCCCAGTTAAAGTCGGGTAACACAAGCTCGGCGCCCTGGCCACAGTCGCGCACACCCCCGGTGATGAAGGGTTGACCAATTCGGTGATTGGAAAAGCCGCTTTTGCTTGCAATTTCGACAAGCTGGCCGTCACGCAGGGTCCAGACCCTGAGAACACCGGCCAGATGGGGGCGATCGACATAGGCCACATCGTTCTGCCCGTCGCCGTCAAAGTCGGCAATTCCGGCCGGTGCCAGCCACCGGTTGCGCGTGCCGATTGGGGGTGTTGCAGCAACCAGATCCAGTCCGGGCAAATCCTCTGTGGACGGCACAACCGGCAGCGGCGCCGACACCTGGGGCAGCGCGTAGACGGTCAGCGCCCCGCCCCCGGATTTGGTGGAGACAACGGTGACAATCTCGGGCCAGCCATCGCCGGTGAGATCCCCCAGCCGTGCGCCCACATCTTCAAAGACAGCCGATGGGGGCAGCGTGACCCGCCCGGCCAGGTGCATCTCCTGGGTCGCCGGGTCGACGGCATAGGCGGACAGCGACGCCCACTCGCCATAGCGCCCCAGCACCCGGTGCCCGTAGCGGTTAGTAGCGTCGTGCAGGCAAATGACGAAGGCGCCGTCCATCTCTTTCGAGCAGACTTCGACGGCACCGGCGGACGCGGTGGCGGAGCACAAGCCCCAGCACAGAATGGCCAGGGCAGCGCGTCTCAAATCTGCTTCTCCGGCATCTTCAGGACCAGGCCGTCATGCTCGGCAGTGACCGTGATCTGGCAGGTCAGGCGCGAGGTCGCCTCGTCCGGTTCATAGGCGAAGTCCAGCATGTCGATCTCCATGTCGTCCTTCTCCGGCAAACGCTCCACCCAATCCGGGTCAACGTAAACATGGCAGGTCGAGCAGGCGCAGGCACCGCCGCAATCGGCGTCGATACCGGGCACGTTGTACTTCACAGCCCCTTCCATCAGGGTCATGCCTTCGTCGATATCGACTTCGTGTTTTTTGCCGCTGTGTTCGACAAAGATAATCTTCGGCATCGCTCTGGCACCCGTTCGCAGCCTGTTTCGGGGGCTATGTAGCGGCACGGCGCAGGCGATTCCAGATCTCATCCCTCGTAGAATTCCGAACGGGCGCCCAGATAGCCGTCCCAGGCGAACCAGAAGGCGATGTGGCCGGCGACGCGGGGGGCGCGCTGCCCATCCGGGCCCAGCAGAAATTCCTCGGTCACTTGCCAGGTGCCGCTGCTGTCCCGGACTTCGGCCGAACTCTGGCCTGCTTGGAAGGTCCGCCCCCCACGGTCATAGGCCCGCACGGTGCGACCCAGGCGGTCGCCCACCAGCACCACGTCCAGATCGCCCACGCGGTCATTGATCACGCGTCCGCCTTCAAATGCGGTCACGGGCCAGGCCTTCGACGCACCGAAGGTTCGGATTCCGAAGACATAGTCCTTTTGCGCCAGGCGGGTTTCGTCAACCTGGGCGGGGAACATCAGCTTCGGGCTGGAGAAGTATTTGCTGTAGACGACGCCTGATCCGTAGTCCCGCTGATAGCCGGTCTCCAGCGACAGGACCTTGCTGTTGGGGTTGCGGGCAAACCAGCGGACCCACGGTTCAATAACCACCGGGCGTTGGCGCAGCTCGATCCCAGAATCGACCAGCGGCCCGGACACCGGCTTGCCGGTGAATTGGTTCCAGAGCGAGTGGGTCTCGCGGTCGAACATCAACTTGTTCGAGCGGTACAGAAAGCCTGACGAGCCAAAGATGAACGGCGCATCGCGACCGATGTCTGTCTCGAACAGGATACCCGAGCCGCAGAGCGTGCAATAGGCCAGCGCAAGCGGCACACCACCGACGACGTCGTTGAACATCTCGTGCCAGCCCATGATGCGCAGCGGATAGGCGCGGATGTCCCCGTCGATGGCCACGCCAAAGACCAGGTCCGAGCCAACCAGATAGTCCGCCTCTGCCGCCGGGATCATCTTGGGGCCGTCCAGCGAGGGGATGCCGTCCTTCTTCACACCGCCCCAGGTGATCTCCTCCAGGCGGATCTTCATCTGGTCGCGGGCCATGTGCTCGTCGCGGAAGAAGATCTCGAATTGGAGGTCAATCCGCAGGTATAGCTCGCGCTTGATCTCCAGATAGCTGGGGTGGGGCGTGACCTCGGGGTGGCGCTCCTGCCAGACCATCCAGTCGAACCAGGTCCGGGGGGCGGGATCGCCCGTGACATCCTGCAACACGCTGGAGATGCGCACATCCTGCCAGTGGGCAAAGCGCATCGCGAGAATCAGGCCCGCGACCAGATCCACGCCGCCTCGCGACGCCAGCCAGTCCAGCGCCGTGGTCTGCTCGTCATCCTCACCGTAGAGAAGGCTGCGGAAGTTCGAGCCGACCGTTTCCGTCGATGCCCAGGCGGGTGTGGCGGCCATGGCCGCAGTTGTGGCCAACAGGTGTCGCCGGGTCAGCATGGTCATCCTCCCACTATGCCCACGGGAACTTGGGGCAAAGGGCGATCAACTGCCAATCAAGCTCGGTTGATCGGATGTGCTGGATCGGATGTCTCGGTGGCGGTCGGGTCCACCGCCAGGCTTTGCGCCGCCCGGCCAGAGGCATAGGCAGGCACCTCCGGCACGCCCACCGTCGGCGCTTTGGGCTTGGCCGTACTGGCCAGCCGGCCAACCGTGCGCAGCGCCAGGACGGCCGCAAAGCTGCCGACCAGTGCGCCCGCCGTCGCCTGGATATAGACCGCATCCGCCGGGCCAAAGGTGCCGGTGACGACTAGGGCCAGCAGCGGGATGATCGCGGCGTCGCGCGACCAGTTGCACAGCGTCGACCAGAGCGGCCGGCCCAAATTGTTGAAACAGGCATTGGCCGCAAAAAGCGCCCCCGTGAAGACGTAGGCCCCAGCGCCCAAATGGGTGAAGGCTGCCAGCACTTCGGCCCCCTCGGCGCTCAGGCCAAAGCCCGCGACGATCCAGTCAGTGGCCAGCCACAGCAACAGCCAGGCCACCGCCACATAGGCCACGGCGACCAGCAGCGCGTCCCGGAAGGTGGCAACCACCCGGTCCGGCAAACCGGCGCCATAGTTCTGGCCGACAATGGGGCCAACCGCCGCCGACAGCGCGAAAATCCCGCCAAAGGCCAGGGCCGTCAGGCGGCCCACGACCGCCCAGCCGGCCACCGCCGCCTCGCCGTGGACAGATACCGTGCTGACCAGAAAGGCCATGCCAAAGGGCGTCGACAGCTGCGTCGCCATGGCCGGGCCCGCAATGGTCAGGATGGGGCGCAGATTGCCCGCAATCTGACCCAGGCGCGGCCGGATCAACAGGTTGTGCTTGGCCACCACGAACCACAGGCCGATCATGGCAATCGCCGTGCGCGTCAGGGCCAAGGCCAGCGCCGCACCCACCAGCCCCAGATCCAGGGCAAAGATCATGATCGGGTCCAGCACCGCGGCGATACCCCCGCCGCCCAGCGTGACCCACATCGCCTGTTTGGCCTCGCCCACCGCGCGCAACGCGCCGCCGCAGGCCATCCCGATGCCGATCAGGGGCACCGACGGCAGGGCGATGGCCAGAAACAACGAGGCTTGCTCCAGCGTCGCGCCCCTGGCGCCCAGCAGGCGCAGCGCCTCCTCGCGCCAGACCCAAACAAAGGCCGCCACCACCGCCAGGACCAGCACGCTGATTACCAGGGACGAGGTTGCCAGGCTCTTCGCCCGTGCCTCGTCATCGGCGCCAATGGCCCGGCTGACCGTGGCCGTCCCCGCAATCGCCAGCCCGATCGAGACCGAGATGATGAAGAACTGGATCGTGCCCGCGAAGCCGATCGCGGCGGCGAGCTCCGTCACCCCAAGCATCGAGATGTAAAACAGGTTCACCGCGTCCACGAAGAACAGCGCGAACAGCCCGACCGACGAGGTCGAGGCCATCACCACCACGTGGCGCAGCAGCGAACCCTTGGTGAAACGGGCCTCCGCCATGTGCGGCCCTGCCCCCTATTCCGCCGGTGTGGTCGTGGGCGTGGGGGCCGGGCGCGGACGGGTCCAGACGGTCTCGTGTCCGTCCCGCGGATGGCGCGGCACCATCGTGGCCAAGACCAGCGAAATCAGCGACATCCCCACGGCCAGGCTGAAGACCGAGGCCGGCGAGACCAGCCACAGATAGCCAAGTGCTGCCGGCAGAAAGACGGCCGCGATGTGGTTGATCGTGAAGGCGACCGCCGCTGTGGGGGCCTGATCCTCAGGATCGGCAATCTTCTGGAAATAGGTCTTCTGGGCGAACGCAATCGCGAACAGCAAGTGATCAACGATGTAGAGCACCGCGGCCACCCACCACTCCCAATCGAAATAGTAGACGCCCACGTAAAGCGAGAAGACCCCGAACAGCCCGACATACTCAATGATCAGGGCCAGCCGCTCGCCATAGCGCTGGATCATCCGCCCAATTAGCGGCGCAATCAGCATCTGTGCGGCATAGTTGATCAGGAAGATCGCGGCCAGGCCTTCGACCTCCATGCCGAACTTCTCGACCATCATGAAGGGGGCAAAGACGATGAAGATCTGCCGCCGCGCCCCACCCATGAAGACCAGCGCGTAATAGAGCCAATAGCGCCACTTCAGCACCATGTCCCGACGCTGGACTGTGTTGCCCTGGAACTGCGGATAGGCCAGCCAGCAGAAGGCCGCCATCAGCATGCCGACCCCGCCGCCCACGACGAACATGGCATCAAAATCCGCATCCAGGATCTCACGCGCCGCCAGCACCGCCGAATAGGCAATCAGCGAGCCCGCGGACGAGGCCGCCACGATCCAGCCCAGCTTGCGGGGCGCCTCGTCCTTGCTCAGCCATTGCAGCTGCAGCGATTGGTTGACCGTCTCGAAATAGTGAAACCCCATCGAGCCGATATAGGTCGTGATCAACAGCCCCCAGAAACTGGGAAAGTTCGAGGTCACCGCCGTCGCCGCGCCCAGCACAAAGATCGACAGCACGGCCAGCGTCTGCTCGCGCAACCAGCGGATGACGAAGACCACCAGAAAGGCCAGGAAGCCTGGGATCTCGCGCACCGTCTCGCGCCAACCGGTGTCCGAGCCGTCGAAGTTCACCACCTCGACCGCGAAGTTGTTGATCAGCACCATCCACAGCGACAGGCCAAACCAGACGGTGGCCGACATGACCAGCAGCATGGCCTCGGGCCTCCGCCAGCGCGGCAGGTGGTCAGCATTGTCAATGCGTATGGGCGTGCGGGGCATCGGGACTCCTTTGCAGCGCGCATACCCCGGAACGCAAAGTAGCGCCAGTGGCCGCACCTGCGAAACTTGGGGTCAGGGGGTCGGAGGCCAGCCTGCACGCGTTCTACGCTTATCGCGAGACGTGGTAATTCTATGGTGCCGGTGAGAGGGCGTCCGACGGATCTCGTTCGCGTTTTTCACATGCGCGGACGCCGCAAGGCTTTATACTTTTCCCCAAAGTGTAAAATTTGTTCTGGCAACCAAAATTGACGTCTGCTGTCTGGTTTCAAACGGTTCTTGAGATTGAACCCGCCAGTCGAAATAGCGTGGGCAATATCAGTGCGGTCGTCGATCTTAAGCGCGCGTTTTATCTCATCCTCGAACCAGGACAGCAAAAGATCAAAACCGCAATGCCTATCGCTCAAACTTGTGGGATCGCAAATCCCAGAGCATGAAGTCATCAATGCCGCTCTCGATCGGCTCGGTACGACATGGAGGCGGTCGGCCTCGTTCAGAGATGGCATCATAGCGAGATAAAGCGGCTGGCGATCGGGAGGAAGATGTCCAAAAATTCTAAACTCAAATCAATCTCTGATAGCTGGTCGAGAATGGTCGCGTGTTTAAGGCCCTTTTGGCGCGGGATCTTGGAAATGAACAAGCCGTTGGATGGGCACACTGAAGAAAGTCACGCTAAGGTTTTCAAAGCTCTGGAGACATATAGAGATACGATGGCCTTGCTCGACGATGATACCGATGATGCAACGTTGCTTTCATTCGTTAAGGACATTTGTGAAGAACTAAACGCCATCAACGAAGCACACGGCAGCGGGCTTCTTGAAACTGATGAACGAGAGATGATCGTCCCCTTCATAAATGATGTTGCTGTCATGAAGGGCTTGGACGTCACACGGTTTGCCTACGGCGATCCAACTGAGGAGTATCGTGAGTTTTAGCTCATACTGAAACGGTGGACGACTGTCAGTGGTGCGCCGAGCGGCGGAATCCGCGTCTGAGATTTAACAGTCTAACCAAGAGTGTAAAACTGTCACCCCACCAGATCCGGCAGCCGCCCCCCGTTCACTTCGTAGGCTGCGCCGTATTCCAGGATACGCGCGGTCTCGTCCCGGGCGTGGGAGCCTTCGAGCCGGCCTAACAGGTAGAGGGTCATGTCGATACCCAGGCTCACGCCCCCACCGGTGACAATGGCGCCCTCATCCACGATCCGGGCGCTCACTGCGTCGACGCCCGCGTGCTGGCCCAGCAGGTCCAGGGGCCGGGTCTCGCCCTCCAGGATCTGATCCTTGGTGGTGGCCTTACGCCCCTCCAGTAGGCCCGCTGCCGCCAGGATCATGCCCCCGGTACAGACCGAGGCGAGGATCTGATCATCTGCAATCCCCCTCAGGTGATCCAGTATGCGGGTATCCTGCGTCGCCGCTTCCCAACCGGGGCCACCCAGCACCATGGTCACGTCCGCCGCCGGCATGTCGCCGACGCCGTAGGGCGCCTGCAAGACCAGACCGTTCGACATCTCGACCGGTCCGGCCTCGGGCGCCACCACGAAGAAGCCCAGATCCGGCGCCACCCGCTTGGCCATGGACAGCACGCCGAAGGTGGCGCCGATGTCGATGGGCTCGATCCCGTCATAGGCCAACAGCGAAAAGACAGGCAAACCAGATCCTCCGTCAAAACGTCTCTACCCCCGCCGCGATGGTGCGGCCCGCCGCGCGCGGGTGGGTGGGAACCCGAGACGCCCGCCACCCAGCGCGAAGCTGGCAGGGGAGCGCGCGGCGGGCCATCCCCAGCTAGTACAATCCCCGCTCTGCCATCACCTGCGACTGGCGGTCGTTCTCGGCGTCGGTCAGCCCGGCCACATGGTCCTTCAGCATCTGCGGATAGCTGGCCAGTTGCCGCCGCTCAATCTGCGCCTCCGCCTGCCATAGCTTGGCGCGCGTCAGCGACTTGCCGCAATGGACGAACGCCTCCTCGACCATGATCAGCACGCCCAGCACCGGCGCCCGCCCCTGCACGGCGGACCCTTCCAGCAGTGCGGCATCATCGGTCAATTGGGCCGTGCCGTTCACCCGCAAGGTCTCGTTCATGCCGGGCACCAGGGCCAACAGCCCGATGCGCGGATTGCTGAGCACGTTGGCCATCCCGTCCAGCCGATTGTTACCCACCCGGTCCGGCAGCAGGATCGTCGTGTCATCCAGGACCCGCAGAAAGCCCGGCGGATCGCCCCGTGGGCTGACATCGGCCCCGCCGGGCCCCTGGGTCGAGATCACGCAGAACGGCGACAGCGCCAGGATCTGGCGGCAGTGGGTATCCAGCGCCGGCAGGACTTTGTCTGTGGCCCGGCTCATCGGTTCGGGATAGAGGGCGCGCAGCGCAGCCTCGTCGGTGATAAAAGAAGTTGCATGGCTCATGGACGCCAGCCTAACGCCCTGACCCACGCCCGCCAAGCAGGACCAATGTTTGATCGCCAATTTGTAGGATGCCGTCAGCCTGAGACGCCTTTCAGTTGTGATACCGATCACGTTTGACCCCGATCGCACCAGCCGCTACGGGAGATGCCAACGAAACGTGGGAGGTGAGATGACGCGTTTGTTTGCGACCCCTGCCCGGGTGCTGGCCCTGTTGCTGGGCCTCAGCCAGGCGCTGTTCCTGGCCGCGGCGCCCGCCGCCCAGGCAGAAGAGCACCTGGTGATCGAACTTAAATCCGGCCGCGTGGTGATCGATCTGTTGGAGGATCTCGCCCCCGGCCACGTGGCGCGCGTCTCGAAACTGGCTAGCGAGGGCGCCTATGACGGCATCGCCTTCCACCGGGTCATCGAAGGATTTATGGCCCAGACCGGCGATATCCAGTTCGGCAAGCTGGACGCCAACGGCGCGGCCAACCCGCAGGCAGGGTTTGGCGGCTCGTCTCTGCCGGATCTGGAACAGGAGTTTACGCGCACGCCTATGGTGCGCGGCATGGTCGGTGCGGCCCGTGGCGGCAACGATGTGAACTCGGCCAACTCGCAGTTCTTCATCATGCTGGAGGACAAGACCTGGATGAACCAGGGCAACGATATCCGTGCCTTCTACACCGCCTGGGGACGCGTCATCGAGGGCATGGCACATGTCGATAACATCAAGCTGGGCGATCGCGATGATAATGGAGCCGTTGCCGAACCGGACGTGATGATCCAGGTCTATCTGGAGGCGGCGGGCTCGTAGGGGTGGCGCACAGACTTCCCACGACCCGCGCCACCGCCCCAAAAGACAACACGAACGAACCAAAGGACAGGACCCCATGGCCAACCCTATCATGACCATCGAGACCCCGCACGGCACGGTCACCATCGAAATGCTGCCCGACGTGGCACCAAACCATGTCGAGCGCATCACCGAGCTGGCCAATGCCGGTGCCTATGACGGCATCGCCTTCCACCGCGTGATCGAAGGCTTTATGGCCCAGACCGGCGATGTCGAGCACGGCAAGGTGGGCGAGGACGGCGAGGCCAGCGGCCGGGCAGGCACCGGCGGGTCGGAGATGCCTGACCTGGCGGCCGAGTTCTCGCGCCTGCCCTTTGACCGCGGCGTCTGCGGCATGGCCCGGGCGCAGAACCCGAACAGTGCCAACAGCCAGTTCTTCATCATGTTTGCCGAGGGCCACTTTCTGAACGGCCAATACACGGTCTGGGGCCGGGTGACCGACGGCATGGAAGCCGTGGACAAGATCAAGCGCGGCGCCGGCCAGTCCGGCAGCGTGACCCAGCCCGATGCCATGCTGAAGGTAACGGTGGCGGAAGCGGCCGGCTGAGCCTGCTCTCCCGAACTAAAATGCGCGCGGGCTGAAGCCCGCGCACGCCGTTTGCTGGTGCCCGGACCGACCGCTCGCCAAGACGTGACCAGGTGCGGCACCACGATGGCGGATTATGCGCTATGCTTTCCCGAAAAATTCGGGAGGAATTGCATGCGCCTGATCACCCACTGGATCATCTCGGCCTTGCTATGCTGGTCCGTCAGTGCCGGCGCGTTGACCGATGTGCTGGCTGATGTGCCGGGCGACGTACCAGGACGGTGGAAGTCGGCTTGGCCGGAGACCGACTTCAGCAAGATCTCGATCGATCCGGGCGAAGTCTTCTCGGGCGGGCCGCCGCGCGATGGCATCCCCGCGATCACCGGCCCGGTGATGATCGATGTCGCCGCCGAAGACCGGATCGGCCCGCGCGAGCCGGTCATGTCGATCGCCCTGCCGGGGGAAGTGCCGCGCGCCTATCCGGTGCGCTATCTGATGTGGCATGAGATCGTGAACGATAGGGTGGGTGATCTGCCCATTGCGGTCACGTTCTGCCCGTTGTGCAATTCCGGTCTGGTGTTTGACCGGCGCGTGGAGGGCCAGGTGCTGGAGCTGGGCGTCTCGGGCCTGCTGCGCTTTTCGGACATGATCATGTACGACCGCACGACCTTCAGCTGGTGGCAGCAATTCACCGGCGAGGCGATTGCCGGCACGTTGACGGGCGCCGAATTGACCGCCCTGCCCGCGCTGCTGGAAAGCTGGGAGGCGTTCTCGACCCGTCATCCCGACGGTCTGGTCATGGATGAGCCCGCCGATCACCGCCGCCCGTACGGCACCAACCCCTACGAGGGGTATGACCAGGGGACGCCCTTCCTCTACCGCGGGCCGCCGCCGCCCCACGGCCTGCACCCGTTGTCCCGGGTGGTGCGCGTGGACACGCGGGCCTGGCCGCTGGCGCGCCTGCGCAATGCCGGGCGGCTGGAGGAGGCGGGCGTTATCCTGACCTGGGAGGAAGGCCAGGCGTCTGCCCTGTCCACCTCCGACATCAACGAGGGGCGCGAGGTCGGCACCGTGCGGGTGACCGCGCCGGACGGCACGCTAGTGGTCCACGAAGTGGTCTTTGCCTTCGCTTTCCACGCCTTCACGCCCGACAGAGTGTGGATGCTGGGCGATTAGGGGGACGCGGCTGAGCCCACGGCGGGGTGATGGCGTGATAGGGCGCGGGACCGGCTGGCGTCGCCTGAACCTCTGACGTGCGGTCCGGCCACCAAGACCGCGTGCCTTCTGCGCCGATCAGAGTTAGTGCTGCGACATGCGCATCGTCATCATCAGCGATACCCATGGGGGGCACGACGCCCTGGGCACATTAGAAGGCGACGTGCTGATCCATTGCGGGGACCTGGAGGGCCGGGGGCCATCCGGGGGCGCCGCCTATCGCGACATTGACGATTGGTTCGGTGCGCAACGTTTCGAGCAGATCTTCTGCATCGGGGGCAACCATGACTTCGACCTGGAACAGCGCATCCGGGTCGACGATCAACCCTTCGTCAACGCCACCTGGTTGCACGAGCGGGCGGTTACCCTGAGGGGCGTGACGTTCTACGGCACCTCCTGGGTGCCGGAGCTGCGTGGCTTCGCCTTCTATGCCGATGACCAAGTGCTCAAAGCTGCCTGGCAGCGGATCCCAAAGCATGTCGACGTGTTGGTCACTCACACCCCGCCCAGGGGCGTGCTGGATGTCTCCAGCGCCGGGCATGTGCTGGGCTGTCCCTACCTGGCAAGGTGGCTGGAACACACGGCCCCGAGGGTCCACTGTTTCGGCCATGTCCATGCGGCGGCGGGGTACGAGCGGCGGGGGAACACCACGTTCGTCAATGCCTCGGTGGTGAACAGCCGCCTAGAGGTCGTGCATCGGCCCACCATCATCGACCTGGACGAGCGGCCCCGCGAAAACGCGACCGGCAGCGACGGTGCACCGGGCGATCATGTGCAACGATCGCCCCAGCGCCGTGGCCGTCAATCCGGCAAGCGCTCGGTCATCAGAAACTGGTTGAAGCGATAGGCGCTTTCGCCCTGGCCGTCATACTCGATCTGAGCCTGCAAGCGGGCGCCTGAGTCCGGCCATGACATGTCCGGATCGGCCAGTTCGATGGGCATGAAGGACACGTTCTCTTGGGTGACCGTGATCTGGATCGGGCCGCCCGGCCGGTTGATCCGCATCGACACCAGATGCGGGCGCTGCGGGTCAAAGCCCTGGATACTGCCGCTGACATCGGGGCCGGTCTCTCCGATGAAACAGCTGCCGACAATGCCGCCGACGGTGGTCGTCACCTGGCATTGCGTGAAGTCTTCGATGTCGCCCAAAGGAAAGCGCGAGATACCGACGCGCCCCGTGCCCCCGCCGTTCAGCACCTGGGTCCAGGTGACAAAAAGCGGCTCGGTCGCGGTCTCCATCGGGCTTGAGCGTAAGAGCGCGATGCTGGTGGCGCCCGGGTCGGGGTCGCGGATCAGGCTCATGAACCGGAAATCGGCCCCGGGGGCGACAATCTCCGGGTTGTCGGTGATCCGAATGAGGGTTCCGTCGCCGGAGGTGGTCGATGTCGACACCACGATCTCGTCCGCCGGTGGGCCGGGCGGCTGTGCCGCGGGCAGCCCGCCCAGAACATCCTGTTCAAAATCCGCATCGAACCGGGTGGTGCAGGCGGCCAACATCAGCGCGCCGATCAGTATGGCTCTCATCAATCACCTCCGAAGTCGGTCCCGGGGAAAGTTAGCATCAACCCGCCAGCAAGACCTCGCCAGATCACCCGAGACAAAACACGCACCCCTTGGCAGTTTACCACGACCACGCCGTGACGCCGCCACCACAAAAGATGCGGCCTCATCAGCCCCCGTGGCAGAACCCCGATGAAGAGAGTACATCGTCACGGGGTAAAGGCTGGCAGCGTCTCGCACACACGCCTACGCACCATCTGTCCGGCAATTAGCGCTGGCCATCGGCGCCGATCTCCCGCAACCAGTGGGCAGCGGATCACTTAGGGGGGCGACGGATGTTGCAGGCGGTGAGTGTGGGCACGGACGACCTGGAACGCTCGATCGCGTTTTATGACGCGGTTCTGGGCATCCTTGGGATCGTGCAAGTGATGCGGGTCGAGACCGAGGTCGGCTATGGCCTGCCCGGGCAAGACCCGCAGTTCTTTGTGAACCTGCCCTTCAACAAACAGCCCGCCAGCTTCGGCAACGGCGTCCAGATCAGCTTTGCCGCCAAGGACCGGGAAACGGTCGATCGGTTTCACGCCAAGGTGCTGGCACTTGGTGGCACCGACGAAGGCGTCCCTGGCGAGCGGTCCTATCGGCCCGGCTATTACGGTGCCTATTGCCGCGACGCCTACGGCAACAAACTGCACGCCGCGCATATTCCCCAGGTCAGTGCCGGCAGGGCACAGGGCGCTTAAACGGGTGGCTGGGTAAGGCCCTGGCGCTCAGTCCAGCCAGCGACGGAAGAACACGCTCCAGGGCCACAACATGATCCCGTCGACCTCGTTGTACCGCACGTTGAAGCGTCCGAAATCCTCCAGCCTTTGGTCCAGCACTTTGGGGTCGCGGAACGGGTCGGCCACGGCTGCGTTGCCAAAGCGCAGCTCGGGCGGGATGCGCGGCTGGGGGGCCTTGGGGCGCGGCTTGTAGACATAGAACAGCATCGCCGCCAGCACGAATACCGCGCCGATCAGGACCTGAATTTGCCAACCTTCCAACCGCGGTCTCCTATCTGCGATCTCCATAAACCCTCCCTTGGACATGGGGATGCTGCCCCCCTCTCACAAGGCGAAATCGGCCACGACACGCTGCGGTGTCCGCCGCTGAACCGGGTCTGGGCGGGTCAACAGCTGGCAGCGAAATCCGGTACTGGGCGGCCCGCTGCAAGGACGTTGCAGTGGCAAGATCGCTGTGGGACCATGGCACGGGGATAACGACAAGAGTGGAGGGTGTTTTGCGGTCACAATTATTGACGGGATTACTGGCGATATTCGTCTTGGCAAAACTTGGCACGGTCGTCGCCCTGCCGGCATTTGCCCAGAACCCTGTCCAGAACAACGCCCAAATGAATGCGATTGTCGGCACCTGGCAGTGCGGCAAAAGCTACACCGAGTTCAACTCCTACGGCCAGCGCACCAGCGGCTTCACCGAGCAATGGGTGATGCGGCTGAACCCGGATGCCAGCTTCCAGGCGAACGGCATGCAATCGGGCATTGGCGGCAACTGGGGCTTCCAGGGGCAAGGCCGCTGGCAGACCGGGCCGCATCGCGGGCAAACCGGCGTGGTGCTGGATGGTATGCGCACCGATCCCACCCTGGGCCAGGCGCCCTTCATCATGGGCGTCTATCTGGGACCGCAGGGCCAGACCCTCTACAATCAGATTGACACGCCGCAGCCAAACGGCAACGGCATCCAGGCCCGCACGAACATCCAGTGCCAGCGCACCCAGGGATGACGCGCCATCGGTAACGGGCCATCGGTGACGAACCTTGGGTGACAGGCCATCAGTGACGCCCGAAGGGCAATGCTCAGCTGGCACGGCGGTGCGGCCTAGGGGCGTCGCACCGAGGTAGACGTGACAGCGGGTGGGGCTGAGCGTGCAGGGCAAGCATGCCCTGATCAATGCTACGCAAAGTCGTGCAAACCCGGATCACGCCATCAGGGCTGTCACGGCAGCGACCGCACCCGTGACCGCCTTCACCCCCGGCGCCAGTGTCACGATGGTGTCCCAAAGCTGGCGGATCTTGGATGGGTCGGGCTCCTCGGCTTCGGCCTCCTCGGCCAGGGCGTCACCCAGTGTCTTGGCTGCCTCGTTGCCGGTTTCCTGCAGATAGGCCGTGATCGCGGTGATCGCCTGGGCGATGTCGGGGTTGGTCTGGCGGTTGAGGGTGATGTCGCCGACATTGCCGCCCGTGACCATGACACCGTAACCAGCGTTATAGGTCACCGCGCCGCCGCCGGAGTTGATCATCGGGCCGTCGACATTCGTGGTGTTGTTGGTCGTATTGTTGACGGTGTTGTTAATGGTCACCGACGGCATCGGGGCATTGCGCGCGGCCAGCGTCTCCAACGCGGTGACGTTCAGGTCGGCGTCATCCACGGCGCGGGCCAGATCGCCGACCAGCACCGCCGAGCCACGCTCGTAGGACAGGATGCCTGCCGCTATGACATCATGGTTTGCCACGTGCCAGGCGTGCAGATCCGGGCTCAGCGTCGCCTCCTCGAAACTAAGCGAGGTCGAGATCGCGTCCGCAGCCATCACCTGATGCGTGATCTCGCGGGCCAGGCGAATGATCCCGTCCTCGCCGTCATAGGTTTGACCCATCACATCCTGCAGACGGTCAAACTCGGCGGGATCGGACTGCTTCAAATAGGCAAAGTCATGCTCGAAGCGGTCGTACAGGCGATGCAGCTTGTGGCAGAGATCGCGCTTTACGATATCCGTGCGCTCGTCCAGCGCCGCCTGATAGGAGCCCAGCTCGATCAGGAACACCTTGTAGTCGCCAGGATCGGTGGAACTTGCGAAACCGGGATAGGTCTTCAGGAACCGCAGAAAGCCGATATTCCAGGTGCGCACGGTGGTGTAGAGGTCCTGCAGCCAGCCGACCGCCAGCGTGTAGCTGGGGTGCTCTTTCGGGGGCATGGTGAAGTTGCCGCCCAGCATCAGCCAGTGGACGCCCTGTTCCGGTACTCTGGTGTTTGGCTCAACCATGGTCCCCTCCCGACGATCTGCGCCGAGAGTTTACCACAAGTTACGGCCGCCCCAAGCCCAGGGCGGCCGGTCGGGGACGCCGGGGCGCCCCCTGTCAGATCGGGCGGTTACTCGGCCGCCAGTTGCGGGCGCATGTCCGCGGGGTCGATGCCAGCCACTTCCACGGGCTTTTTCATGGCGTCGCGGCGGAACGGCTCGCCCAGTTCCTGGTTGATCATCGCCTCGATAAGCGTGGTCTTACCGTGGTTCATCTGATCGTCGATCGCCTTGTCCAGCGCCGCAGTCAGTTCGTCCATGGTGCGCGCCACCACGCCCTGCAGGCCGCAGGCCTTGGCGATCCCGGCATAGCTGACGCCTTCATCCAGCTCGGTACCGACAAAGTTGTCCTCGAACCACAGGGTCGAGTTCCGCTTTTCCGCGCCCCACTGGTAGTTTCGGAAGACGATCTGCGTCACCGCCGGCCACTCGCCCCGGCCGATGGCCGTCAGCTCGTTGACCGCGATGCCAAAGGCACCGTCGCCCGCGAAACCCACCACCGGAACGTCGGGACGGCCGATCTTGGCGCCGACGATCGACGGCAGCCCGTAGCCGCAGGGCCCGAACAGACCCGGCGCCAGGTATTTCCGGCCTTCCTCAAAGCTGGGATAGGCGTTGCCGATGGCGCAGTTGTTGCCGATGTCCGAGCTGATGATCGCCTCACGCGGCAGCGCCTGCTGGATCGCGCGCCACGCCATGCGGGGGCTCATCCACTCGGGCTTGGCCTGACGGGCCCGCTCGTTCCAGGTCGTGCCCGGATCGTCGTCCTCGTGGTCCATCGAGGACAGCTGCTGCGCCCAGCGCGACTTCGTCTCGGCAATGGTGTTCTTGCGTTCGGCGCGGGCCTCGTCCCCGGCCGACGGCGACAAACCGGCCAGGATGCCCTGGGCGACCTTGGCCGCATCGCCAACGATGCCGACGCTGACCTTCTTGGTCAGGCCGATCCGGTCAGGGTTGATGTCGACCTGGATGATCTTGGCGTCAGCGGGCCAGTACTCCATGCCATAACCCGGCAGGGTCGAGAACGGGTTCAACCGCGTGCCCAGCGCCAGCACGACATCGGCCTTCTGGATCAGCTCCATCCCTGCCTTGGACCCATTGTAGCCCAACGGCCCAGCAAACAGGGGATGCGAGCCCGGGAAGGCATCGTTGTGCTGGTAGCCCACGCAAACCGGGGCATCCAGGCGCTCGGCCAGGGCCTTGGCCGCGTCGATGCCACCGTCCGACAGCACCACGCCGGCGCCGTTCAGAATCACGGGGAAGCGGGCTTCCGACAGCAGAGCCGCCGCCGCGGACACGGAGTTTTCACCGCCCGGCGAGCGCTCGAACTCGATCGGGTCCGGAATGTCGACGTCGATCACCTGGGTCCAGTAATCGCGCGGAATGTTCAGCTGTGCGGGCGCCGACAGCCGCTTGGCCTGGGCGATCACACGGGCCAGCACCTCGCAGACGCGGGTCGGGTCGCGAACCTCTTCTTGATAGGCCACCATGTCCTCGAACAGCTTCATCTGCTCGACTTCCTGGAAACCGCCCTGCCCGATGGTCTTGTTGGCGGCCTGCGGCGTCACCAGCAGCAGCGGCGTGTGGTTCCAGTAGGCGGTCTTCACGGCGGTCACGAAGTTGGTGATACCGGGGCCGTTCTGGGCGATCATCATCGACATCTCGCCGGTCGCACGGGTGTAGCCGTCGGCCATCATCCCCGCAGAGCCCTCATGCGCGCAGTCCCAGAAATGGATACCCGCCTTCGGAAACAGGTCCGAGATCGGCATCATCGCCGATCCGATGATCCCGAACGCGTGGCGGATGCCGTGGCGCTGCAGGACTTTGACGAAGGCTTCTTCGGTGGTCATTTTCATCGGCGCTCTCCCGTGGGTGGGGCGGGCAAGCTCGGCACGATAGCCGGCGCCCGGGTTCTGACGCTTCGCATACGCCCGTCATTGGGCGTCATCTAGGTCCAGATGGGGCCGATACCCCAGCCCAATGAGTCCAGAAGGCGGTCCTTTTCGCGGGGTGGAAGGCGGTTGCATCTGGGCGGCGGGGGCGGGTTTCGTTCAGGCCCGATTTGCAGGGGGCGCCTCACTCTGGCACAATGCACCGACTATTTTTTAAGATCATTCCAAGAAGTGGAGAAAATTATGGATACCAAGCACGGCTTCACCCGCATGACGGTGGACGAGTTTGAGACGTGGATCACGCAGCAGACAGTCGCCCGCACCATCGTGCGCGTCCAGCAGCACCACACCTACAGCCCCGACTACCTGCTGTTCGAGACACGCGATCACTTTCAGCTGCAAAAAGGCATGAAAAACTACCATGTCGGCACAAATGGCTGGAGCGATATCGGCCAGCACTTCTCGACTTTTCCGGACGGCATGATCGTCACGGGCCGCGGGCTGAACACCACGCCCGCCTGCATCTACGGCGCCAACAGCAAATCGATCTGCATCGAGCATGTGGGCAATTTCGATGACGGCGGCGACGTGATGACCGAGGCACACGCCGAAACCACGATCCGCATGACCGCCGCCCTGCTGCGCCGGTTCGGCCTGGGCCAGCCCGACAAGATGAACATCGTCTACCACCACTGGTACACCTCGGGCGGGCAAAAGACGTATGGCGTCAGGCCGGCGAAAAGCTGCCCAGGCTCGGCCTTCTTCGGCGGCAACTCGCTGGAGGCGTTCGAGACACATTTCGTACCCAAGGTCGCGGCCGCCATGTCGGGGGCACCGATCCCCACCGGGCCGCTGACGCCAGCCCCGGCGCCGACGCCTGCTGCCGCCCCTACGCCAACGCCAGCCGGGCCCACGCCCGACTGGGTGGTGGTCACTGCCACGGCGCTAAACATCCGGGTCGGGCCGTCCTCGCAGAACAAGAAGGTGCCCGGCGTCGCTCCGGCGGAACTGGGCAGCGTGCTGCGGGTCTATGACCGAAAGAATGGCTGGTTGAAGGTATCGAACAGCAACGACGAATGGGTCTCGGGCCGCTATACCGACCCGGTGACCCCTGCCCTGGTGAACACCGACGGCACCAATGTCCGCGCCGGCCCCAGCACGTCGCACACCATCGTCAACGTGCTGGACACGGGCGAGCGCGTCTTCGTGGTGCGCACCAAGGGCAAATGGTCCGAGATCGAGGATAGCAGCTGGATCCACTCCTCTTTGCTGGACAGCTAGCGCGCCGCGCCAAGGATCAACGGCGTCCGGGTATGCTGGTCTGGTATGCTCATCTGGCCCGCTCGCCCGGGCGCACTCGTTCAGGCGTCTTTCGCGTGTTAAGGCACCGTCATGGCCACCTTGATCGCGATGTCCGGGCTGCCCGGCGTGGGCAAGACAGTGCTGTCCCGCGTGCTGGCGCGACGCACCGGGGCGGTGCACCTGCGGGTCGACACGGCCGAGGCGGCGCTGCAGCACTCCACCCTTCGGATCACGCAGGCGGAAGATGCGGGCTACCGGGTGCTGGCCGGGCTGGCCATCGACAATCTGCGGCTGGGCCTGGACGTGATCGCCGACACGGTGAACCCGATTGCCCTGACCCGCCAGATCTGGGCCGAGGCGGCGGCCACCGCGGGCGCCGATCTGCTGAATGTCGAGGTGACGTGCCAGGACGCCACCCGCCACCGGTTCCGGGTCGAGGGACGCCAGAGCGATCTGCCGGGCCAGACCGTGCCCACCTGGGCGGCGGTGCAGAACCGCTACTTCCAGCTCTGGTGGGGCGCGGCCCTCTCCGTCGACACGGGTGAGGCGACGTTGGAGGCCTGCGCCCAACGCATCGCTGCGGCGATGGGTGGGAAAACGGGATAGTGTTCCCGGGGGATGTACTCAGCCCGCAGTGCTCCCCAGCGCCCCCATTCTTGCACCCCAAACCATGCGCCGTCGCAAATGCGCGCCAAACCGGCGCGCGGGTCGCGGACTGATCCGCCGCCCTCTGCGCATCATTCCGGTTCAAGTCCCAAGTCCAATTCGACAGGTCACGGAGGGTCCCATGAAAACGCTTGCCGCCCTGGTCTTTCCCGGGTTCCAGACCTTGGACTTTTATGGCCCCATCGAGATGTTGGGCGACCATCACCCCGGCTCGGTCGACATCAAGGTCGTCGCCGAAACGATGGAGCCCGTGCCCAGCTATCACGGCCTCCGCACGGCGGTGGACCGGACCCTGGCGGACGGTGCCGACTATGACCTGGTGCTGATCCCGGGCGGCGATTCAGCCCCGCTGGACCCGATCAACCCGGCGATCAATGACTGGATCATCGCGGCCTCGGACCGGGCGGAATACGTCATGGCGGTCTGCACGGGCACGGTGCTGCTGGCCACGACAGGTCTGTTGGACGGGCGCCGCGCCACCACCAACAAAAAGGACTTCACCGCCACCGTCCACCACGGCCCCAAGGTCGAATGGGTGCGCGAAGCCCGCTGGATCGAGGATGGCAAGTTCTTCACCTCCTCGGGCGTGTCGGCCGGCATGGACATGAGCCTGGCGGTCATGGCCAAGTTGTTCGGCGACTATGCCGCGTCCGAGATCGCCCGCGGCACCGAGTACGAGTGGCACAAAGATCCCACCTGGGACCCGTTCGCGAAACTGGCGGGCCTGGTCTGATTGCCCCCATCTGATGGTCCCGGATTGGACGCGCATCGGGCCCACCGCACCCCAAGGGCTCAGCTTGGCAAGATCGCGCGGGTGCTGTGCTTTCCGGCTTAGGGTATCTCCTTGAAGACGCACGAAGTGATCGTGCCGGAATAATCGTTGAAGAGCCCGCCGGTCGCGTTGGCGCGGCGGAACGGATACGGCAGCTGGATCATCTTGCTTCTGGGTGTCCCACGCTCGGCAATGGGCGTCACCACGTCTGACATCAGGCCGATGTTCGGATGGTTGGGAAAGCGACGCTGATAGGGCTCGAACCACGCGAGGAAGCTGGCACCATCGCGCTGCAGACGGGGCAGCTTCCACGTGGCAAACTGGTTTCGATGGTCATCGGGGTCGGTGATCCGGTTGCCCGCGCGCCACGGATTGATGTTCTTCGCAGCATAGCCGTAGACAAGGCTGGGCTGATCCATGGATCGCGCCAGGAACGCAATCGCCGAGTGCAGCGTGGCCCCGGAAGGTGCCTTGTAGCTGTAGAGATCGATGCCCTGAAGGGCGGCCATCTCGGCCGCCATCACCAGCACCTGGATACCGAGATTCTGGTACCAGATGGCCGCGTTGCCCCGCACCGTCTGATAGGGAAGGCTGCCGTCCGCGCGCATCGTGTCGATCACGTCCACGTATCCCTTGATGGCGGATTCAAACCCTTCCTGGTCATTGAACAGGATGCTGCCTGCCATCAGGGCCATGTCGATCTGTACGCGGCCGGAGTTGTAGCGCAGCGGGTTGCAGCAGTTGACGGTCACCCCGCTGACCCGCGCGGTCGAGGTGGGGCCGCGCACGCCGTCGCCCTCTGTCGTCCAGCGGCTGGTTTCTTTGAACTTGATGTGCGGTCCCAGGAGTTTGCCGCGCAGCCAACTCTCGACCAGCGCTTGCTGCTCTGCGGTGTACTCCGGGAAGGACTTCAGCTTGGTGTGCGCAATCGCTGCCGCGAACAGGAATTACGAGGCTGTCGTCAACGTGTGCCCATACTGGCGCCGCTGGGAGAGTTCGGGATAGTCTGCCTCGGCGTAGCTGGTGAGGATGCGCACTGCATAGCGGCCCGCTGGCGCGAACTCGTAGGCAAAGTACTCCGATGACGAGACGATCAGGCGGTGCGTGATCTCTGCCGCAAAGACCGACTTGCGCAGCTCGTCCGGGTCCTTGAAGAGCCGGCGCACCTCCAGGGAGGTATCGTAGTCGATGACAAGCCCGGTATTCTGGCAAAGGTTCTTGGCCCGCCGCTCTTTCAACTCGGCCTGCCGCGCGGGCAGGTTGCCCAGAATCTGGCCCGGATTCCGGATCGCAATGAGACCATCCTGCGACAGCGCGCCAACCTTGGCCCAGTCCGATGCCTCCAGCCCGATGATCGCCTGCTGAGACGAGGGTAGGCCCGGCTCTTGCGCGGGCGCACAGGCGATTACGCCTGTAAATCCAAGGATTGAGAGCAGTGACAAGTGCCGACTGATGCGCATCGGCATGCTCCTAGTGTCTGAAAGCTATGTAGGCTGAAACGATATCCCCAGGCGCCCGAGTGGATCGCGGGTCAGGGCCCTCCCCAAACGGCGCGGGTGATAAAGTAGCCCGCCAGCGCCGACACCGTGGTCAGCAGGATGCCCCAGCTGAAGTCAAAGGCCACCAGCTGCCAGTTCCACCGGCTCAGCGTCGCGTAGTTGGTGAACTCATAAGTTCCGTAGGCCAGCGCGCCCAACAGCGCCCCGCCCCAGGCCGCCCGCGTCCAGTCGCCCGCTGCCATCGCGGGCGCCGAGGCGAACACCACGACGCCAAAGACGTAGAACAGGTAGAATGCCGCCGCGGGCCCCATGCGCGGCTCATCCAGCAGCCAGTCGCCCAGATGCGTCTTGAACATCGGTTTGATCACCGTCTTGAGCGCGATCACGTCGATCACCAAAAAGACGATCGCCGTCGACAGGTAAAGCGTCACGCTTTGCATGGGATCCCCAGTTCAACGGGCCCGTGCCCGTGGCGTGCAAGTGGGGCGATGTTGGCCCACGTCCAGTTAAGGCCGCGTGTAGCCAAACCATCGGGTAACATGGGCGGTCGGTCAGCACGGGTGCCCCAGGCCCTTTGCTCACCTTCCTGAAGACGGCGCCGCCGCCGCCCAGCCAAAAGCCCGAATATCGGCGAACGTGACCTTTACGCACGCTAACGCACCCCTAAGCGCGCTAACGCGCGTGGAAACCGTCCTGCAATTGGCGGCGCAGTCGCACCCGCTCGGCATGCTCAGCAGTGAACTGAGCCGCGCTTTTCCCCTCCCACACCTGAGCATAGACACGCATCTTGTTGCCGCCGTAGATCTTCGCGAGCTGCTCGTTGGTATAACCGAGCGCCCAACAGTCCCGCCCACAGCTCGTCCGTGATCGCTGCCAGGATCTTTGCCAATTCGCCATTGCCCGTGGCACCCCGGTTGAACGCGTCGATCATATAACCGCTATGCGCGTAGAGGGCCGCGTTCGCCTTAGCAAAGTCGACGACCAGCTCGGTCGAGAACATGTCGAGAACATGTCGTCTGTGGCGATCCCAACATGGTCGACCCCTACCAGTTTGACGTCGTAGTCGATCATGTCTGCCGCCTGCTCAGGCGTGATGTCCTCGGGCCAGATGCCATCCAGCATCCACTCGGTGAAGGTTGGGGCGATGTAGCCGCCCGAAGCTGCAGCGCGGATCGCCTCGTCATCCGGGATGGCGCGGTAGCAGCCGCGCGGCGTTGCACCAGGCTCATTCACGTAAAGCCCCGCGGGCACCGAGTGCGTGTAGACAAACGGCACGCCCGGATGCGTCTCCTCCATTTAGGCCATGGCCTCGTTGGCGGTACGCGACCCGGTATGGCTAAGATCCAGCAGGATGCCAAAGCGCACCATCTCGTCGATGACCGCCTTGCCCCAATTGGTCAACCCGATGTCCTGGCCGTTATAGGCGGCCAATTGGCCCGAGCCCGTCCGGAACGTGTCGTTATAGGCCAGGATCATGCTTGTTATGCCCACATCTTTCAGCAACGCCATTTTCGTCAGATCCCCGTCCAGGATGGTGGCCGTCTGGCTGTTCCAGATGACGGCGGTCTTGCCCTGGATGTGGGCGGCCTCGATGTCCCGGGTCTGGTTGACGATGATAAACCTGTCTGGCTGCTCGGCGATGGCGGCCCGAAAATGGTAATGTTGCTCCAGCAGAGTCCCGAACGTCATGTCCGCAGCAGCAAGAGTCATTTCGTGGCCCGTGATGCCGTTGGCGCGGGCCCGCTCGAAATAGGTGTGAAGCTGTTCATACTCGGTCCAGCCGGTGCCATAGGGGCTGGCCAGCATCCCGATGACGATCGTGTCTTGAACAAATTGTCGTGCCACTTCCGATGCGGGCCAATCCTTGCTTTCTTCACTTGCTTTGGCCGGCACCCCGAAGGACGCGAGGGCAAGCAGTAAGATGGCGGCGTATCGCATGGGTATTTCCCCCTTATCGTTGCGTTGCTTCCTCCAGCGTCAGAATGGTGTCTGCCGACGATCAGGGTGTCACCGAACGGGGGCACTCACACGTATGCAGGGGCTCCGAGCCCCTTTTCGGTGTTTTGCCGCCTGGATCCGGATCTGCGGACGCCGTGCCATCTAGGCACAGTCGTTACCGTCAAAGGGTAACCGGCAACAGGCAGGCCGGGTCTGTTGTCGAAGATCAAGCATACGACCGGTTTGCCGTCGTCACGTTCCAACCACCGGCCGCCAGCAGGTGCCGTCGCTCAACCGCTGGGCGGGCGTTCCTGTGTCGATCCGGTGAAGCGTCGCTTTAGAACGACTGGCCCGTCTGAGCACCGGCGTTCGGCGGCGGCGGCAGCGCCTGCGCCGCAATGTTCGAGGTATCGGTCGCCGTCTCAGTGTCGGCATCGTTCAACGCCTGGGTGACGGTGATCGTGGTCTGCGAGGCCTCGGTCGCGAAGATCTGCTGGATGACGTCCAGGTTTTGCTTGTAGAATGCGATCGCCTCGGCCTTGTTCAGCTTCAGATTGAAGGCGGCAAGGCACTGTTGAAAGAACAGCTCGCGCGCCAGCAACAAGGCCGGCGTGCGACCCAGGAACTCCTCCTCGCCCGACTCTGCCGCGGCCGAGGCGGCGTCGTCCCCGGTGGACACGGTAAAGATGTTGATCTCCAGCGCCGCCGTCTCCGCCTCGCGGAAGCCGGCATCCGGCGGGGGCGGCATGCAGACCCAGTCGCGGTCGCCCAACTGATGCACAATGCCCGGGCGCAGCGCGGCAGAGGCCGCGATCACGAAGTCGCCTTCGCTGGGTGTCTGGCTGAGATGCGGCTGGAAGTCGTTGCAACCGCTGACGACAATCGCCGCGGCCAGTATCAGATGCGAAGTCCGCAAGCCCATGTCCAAGCCCATGTCTCTGTCCCCCTGTCCTTATCTGGGACAGGTTAGCCTGCCCGCGCGCCCCACGCCAGGGGGCCGCCGTCAATCGCCGCTCACGACACTGCTCACGACACCGGGCAGTCGCCCACCACCAGGTTGATCGCGAACCGGCTGTCGCGGTCGTGGAAGAGGTCGCGCGCATTGATGTAGAGGCGCCCGCGTTCGAAGAAGATCGCGTCCTCGGCCAACTCCATGTTCGAGAACGCCCGGTCGATCTCGGCCCCGTGGAACAGCGTGCATTCCGTATCGAAGCTGAGGACATAGCCGTTGAAGGCCGAGTCGTAGGTCCAGCCGGGCTGCGCGGGGTAGAAGCGCACCTCGACCCGCTCGGCGGTGATATCGATTTCGACCGGGATCACGTCGATGTTGTTCTGAGCGCCTTCCGGGCGCAGATCAAACTCCGAGCCATCGCCCACCACCGCCTTGTGGCGCAGCCCCACGAACAGCGGATGCTTGGGGTCGTCATAGGCCAGCACGCCAAAGCTGACCGTGCGCCCCCACAGCGTCGTCTCCGCCAGGACAGGCGCGCCGAACAGCCCCATCACGAGGACAGTCAAAAGAACCAACATCTGAGGCATCAGGGCAAAGCAGCGCGCAGCGATCATGCGCCAAAGCCTAGCCCAACCCCGCCCCGCTGGGAACCGCGGCATCGGGCAAAGACGGCGTTTTCCGTGATGGACCCGTTCCCCCATGGACCGGGGCGGAGGGCGCGGTTAACCTTCCCCATTCATTTGGGGGATTTCGTGGCCAGCGAGACCGAGAGCACCGGCAATCCGATTGTCGACGCATTCGAGGGTTTGCGGGAACTGGCGCTGAACCAGTGGGAAATCACGCTCTTCCTGTTCCTCTTCGCCACCTTCCGTTGGTGGTGGGGCGGAATGGTCGACAAAGAGGAAAGCCTCAGTGCCCTCCTAACCATGCTGCGGCACAACCAAGCGGGGAATGCCTACAAGCTGCTGTTGAGCTGGCTCCTGGACAGCACCGACCGTTGGTTCCTGAGCAGGGAGCAATACCAGCTTCGCCTTCAAAACCGCCCTGCCTGGAGCGTGAAACTCTACGACCGCACGCTTCTCCTCGCCGTGCTGTATCCGCTGCTCAGCCTCTACCTCTATTGGGCGATCACCAACCGGCACGGAACACTAGGGGATCTGACAGTTATCGGCGGAGGGGTCAGCCTACCTTTGCGCGCTTCGATACTGATCGGGCTTGGCGCCATCTTGTTTGCTAGCGCAAGAACGATGCTCTCAGTCGAACTCCGATCGAAACTAATCTGGCTGGGCATCGGTGTCGCGAGTGGTGTTGCGGTAGCCGTCGCGATAGCGATCGCTGTTTGGAGCGCAATAACCTTCGTCGGCGCCATCGCGGTTGCAGGTACAATCGCCGTGGCGGTCGCGGTCGCGGTCACAGGCGCACGCGTTGGCGTGGGCGCTATAGCAGTTGCGGTCGCAGTCACAGTTGCGGTTGCGGTGGGAAGGGCAGAAGCGATCCCAGCCGCAGGAGACTGGCTTCTTGGAGCGACCCGCAGGGTGTCGGAAGCCCTATTTGCCAGAAGGTTTTCGGAGGAGATCTTCGTCACCGTTTGGATTGTTTGGCAATTGACTGTGGCGCTGGTTGTCGCCTTTGTAACCGCCGTGGGGTTGAAACTTCTTCTGCAAAGGACCGGCACCGGCTCTAGGACGTACGTGACACTCACCTTCCTCTTGGCCGGATCTGCATTGCTAGCTGAGAACCAAGGATGGACGTTAGGAGCCTATCTGCTTTTCCTAGCCGTTTTGCCTCTTGTGAATGCGATATTCGATTTTGGGTCCATCGGTCTTACGCGCTGGGCACTGCGTCGGGGCCTCCAGCACATTGGCTTTAGAACCTTGGGCTTCAGCCTGATAGATCTGAATGCGGCGGTACTATTGTTCCTCGCCCTTGGCTGCGCAGCGATCGTTGTAATCCACTTGATGAACTTATCTGGCATCGGGGGTTTAGTGCTTCTTTCTGGCGGCGTTGCGATCACTCAAGAGCATTGTCAGGAGCTGAGCATGCACGCCAATCTGTTCCAAGCCGTCCGCACCTGTCCGGCAGACTACTGGTGGCTTTATGCGACGTTCTTCTCGACGCTGGCGCCAACGGTCATGCACCTCATAATCGCCGTCTGGTCAATTGGTCCAGCCGTGCTCGGACGCAAGACGCGCCATTGGATCGCGCGGCAAATAGAGACTTCGGAGCAGAGTTTCCATGTCCGCGAACCAACCCTGGCGATCCTCTCCGCTTGGTCGGCATTCGCCGTTGCGGCGCCGGTGATCATCCTGATCTGGATCGGCGGTTGGGTCGCCGAGTTCCACCCCGAATGGGGACTGCTGCTGCTAGACTTTTTCGAGGGGTTCTACCGCTTCATATCAGGCGCTGTAGCGCTCTAGAGCCCGCCCACTAAATCCACCGGAATTACAGGACATGAAGTGATTTTATTCCGGATAAAATCAACGATATCGGGTTAGCGGATAATTACCGGAACAAAATCACTTGGCATGTCATATCCGGTGTCACGCGGCGCGCGCGCCTGTGGCGGATAGGCATCAGGCGCCTTCGTGCGCATAGGCCCAGTAGAGCTCGCGGGCCTTTTTGCTGACCGGGCCATAGGGCAACTCGCGGTCGTCAAAGCGGGTCACCGGCACCACTTTGTTCGCGTTGCCGGTGGTGAAAATCTCGTCGGCCGCGCGGAAATCCTCCAGCGTCAGGGTCGTCTCGACCGCCTCAATGCCATAATCTTTCAACAGCTTGAGCACGCGCTTTCGCGTGATCCCATCCAGGAAGGTGCCGTTCGGCGCGGGCGTCAGGGCCACCCCGTCGCGAACCATCCAGATGTTGGACGTCGCCGTCTCAGCCACGTTGCCCAGCGGGTCCAGGGTGATCGTGTTGTCAAAACCCTTCTGAATTGCTTCGCGTAACATCCTGGCATTATTGGGATAAAGGCAGCCGGCCTTGGCGTTTGTGGGCGCCATGGATAGCATGGGGCGGGTGTATTGGGTGGTGGTGATGGCCAGGCCCTTCACCTCGGGCATGGGCCGTTCCTCCAGACAGATCGCGATCTCGGTCGAGTCGGGATCGGCCAGCACCATGGAGACGCCGCCCTCGCGAGACCACATCATCGGACGGATGTAAAGGCCTGTATTTGTTGGGAATTTTGCGACTCCGTCGCGCGCGATCTCGGTGATTTCTTCGTCCGACATGACCGGGTTCAGGCCCATCGTGCGGGCCGAGGCGTTGGCGCGGGCACAGTGCAGGTCCAGATCAGGGGTCACGCCCTCGAACGTGCGGGCCCCGTCGAAGACCATGGTGCCCAGCCACGCGGCGTGGTCGGCAGCCCCCAGGATCGGATAGTTGCCCTGGTGCCAGGTGCCCTGAAACCAGGTCCAAATCGTTCTACCAACACTCATGCGCCGATCCTCCCACCCGCGACCTAGCGGACGGGCAGGACCTAGGCAAGCGGGCGTCAGCCCTTTGTCAGCCCGTTCTCAGCCCTTGCGCGGCCGCTTTGCGGTGGGCGGCATGCCCAGGTTGAAGCCTTTTTCGTCGCTGCCGGAGCCGGCGAACAGGGTGTCGTTGTTCACGCCCTCGACGATATCGGCCGCGAGCAATTTCCCCGTCGTCGTGGTTGGCTTGCCGCCTGGCCGTCCGCCCGCAACGCCCTTTAGTTGCTCGTCGGTCAGGGGAACACCAGCGTCGTCGCCGTCATCCTGGGCAACGATATCGTCGTTGTTGTCACCGGTCATGTTGGATCCTCCCACCTTGTTATGCGCGAATTCTAGGCGTTTCGGCCCACCGCCGCAACGTTAGGGCAGCTCGACGTGTTGTGGGGACGGCGTTTGGGCGGCTAGATCAGCCCCTGCGCATGCGCCTTTTCGGCCAGGCGGCGGATACCGTCATCTATTTGATCCGCTTTGATCGAGGAGAAACCCAACCTCAGATGCCGCCGCCCCAAGGCCTGGTCCGCAAAGAACGCGGCGGATGGCTCGACCACCACACCGCCCTCCAGCGCTGCCTCCGCCAGAAGCTCTGAATCCATCTGCGCCGGGCCAGTCAGCCAATAGGCCGACCCGCCGAACCCAGGTTGTTCCGCCCAGCCCGGCAGGTGACGGGTCAATGCCTCGCCCATGATCTGCCAGCGCTCGCGGTAAACACGGTGCAGGCGCCGCACCAGCACATCGAAATGCCCGTTGGCCAGGAACAGCGCTGCCGCGCGCTGGTTGTTGCCCGGCGGGTGGCGCAGCATCAGGCGGCGCAGGGCCCGCAATTCCTCGATCAGGGCCGGATCAGCCACGATGAAGCCCAGACGCAGCCCCGGCATCAGAGACTTCGACAGCGAGCCCACGTAGATCACCCGACCGTCGCGATCCAACGACTTAAGCGCTGGCTGCGGCGTGCCGACATAGTTGGTCTCGAACTCGTAGTCGTCCTCTATCACGATCTGGTCGCGGGCATTGGCCTCGTCCAGCAGCGCCTTGCGCCGCTCCAACGGCATGGTGACCGTGGTCGGCAACTGGTGCGAGGGGGTAGCAAAGACCAGATCGACGCCATCCAAACGCCCCTCGAAGTCCATTCCCTCGGGTCCCACCGGCAAATAGCGCATGTTCGGCGTCCGCAGCGCGCAGATATTGCGCATGTCCGGGTAGCCGGGATCTTCGATCGCAACGGTGGTCTCGCGCCCGACCAGCATGGCAGCGATCAGATACAGCGCGTTCTGGGCGCCCAGCGTCACCAGAATTTCTTGGGGCTCGGCCGCGACCCCGCGCAGCGGCAGGATCGAGCGGGCAATCTCGGATACCAGCAGCGGATCGTCAGCGGCGAAGCGATCCTCGGTCCAGGCATCGATCCAGCGCCGCCCCATGGCCTGGCGCACGCAGTCGCGCCATTCGGCGATCGGGAAGACGTCGTGATCAACCTGTCCGTAGACGAAGGGATAGCGGTATTGGTGCCAGTTGACCGGTTTGATCACGTTGCGTTGGGAGCCCGGCTGTTTCGCCAGCCGCGGCGACCAGTCAATCCGGCTTTCATAGCGCACGATCTTCGGGCGGGCCGCCATGCCGTCCACGGCCGCAGGATCGACGTAGAAACCAGAGCGCTCTCGCGATGATAGGAACCCGTCCGAGACCAGCGCCTGGTATGCCAGCGTAACCGTGTTGCGCGACACCGACAGGCGGCCGGCCATAGCACGGGTCGAGGGCACCGGGTCGCCCGGGCGCAATTGGCCCAACCGGATCGCCTCGATCAGAATCTCGCGGATCTGCGCCTGCAGGCTGGCGGGCCTGTTCCGCTCGAGGTGGTAGAGGGCGTCACGCATCTGGACCCAGCAGCTCCCATCTGGACCTATGATGGCGCCAGAGTAGGCACCCCTTGCGGTCCAGCGCAAGCGCGACGATCCGCCATAACCGGTTTTCCCCGGGCAACTGGGCGCTATTTCCCGCGCGGCGGAAGATGACGACACAAGCGCAGGGAGATCGGCGTGGAGATAGCGGCACTTTTGATGACGGCGTTCCTGTTCGGCGGGATGCTGTTGTTTTCGGCGGGATTTGCGCCGTTCCTGTTCTCGGCTCTGCCAGCGGAGACCGTGCGCGGCACGATCCGCAAGGCATTCCCACCATTTTATCTGTTCGTCATTGCGGCTGCGGGCCTGGGGGCCGCGCTCAGCTATTCGGCGGACAGCCTGACCGCGATCCTGCTGGCGGCCATTGCCGTCACCACGATCCCAAATCGCCAAATCCTGATGCCCGCGATCAACGATGCGGCCGATGCGGGCAACAAGGCGCGTTTCGGCGCGCTGCATGGGCTGTCGGTGGCGATCACCCTGGCCCACATCGTCCTGGCAGGGGTCGCGCTGGCCAGATTTCTCGACTGACGGAATTTGGTTCCTGATTACGGCCCGTCTGGATCTATCCAGCGTGCTGTCTGGCTCTATGGTGGCGGTCAGGCATAAAGGCGGGGTTGGCCCGCGCTGAGCCGTGGGACCGGGCCAGCCCGGCGTGACTCAGGAGACAGACATGCACGATCTGAATATCGGCGATGCCGTTCGCGCCAACTCGTTGGAAGAGCACTGGATGCCGTTCTCGGGCAACCGGGACTTCAAGGATAACCCGCGTCTCGTCGTCAAAGGCGAGGGGATGTACTACACTGACCACAAGGGTGGCGCGGTGATCGACGGCTCGTCGGCGCTGTTTTGTTCGCCAGCCGGTCATGCGCGGCCCGAGATCGCCGAGGCGGTCTACCACCAGCTGCAGCAGAACTCGTACACGCCGCACTTCCAGTTGGGCCATCCGGGCTCGTTCGAACTGGCCCGCAAGGTGGCAGGCCTGCTGCCCGAGCATATGAACTACGTGTTCTTCACGAATTCTGGCTCTGAGAGCATCGACACCGCGATGAAGATGGTGATGGCCTATCACCGTGCCCGCGGCGAGAGCCAGCGCCTGCGCTTTGTCAGTCGCGAGCGTGCGTATCACGGCGTCAACATGGGCGGCGTGTCGCTGGCCGGCATGGTCAAGAACCGCGAGACCTTCCCGGTGACGCTGCCCAACATCGTCACTGTCCGCCACACCTGGACGGGCAAGGATCTGTTCCACGACGGCCTGCCCGAGCATGACGGTGTCGAGCTGGCCAATGATCTGGAGCGGCACTGCGCGACCTATGGCGGATCGACCATCGCGGCGGTCTTTGTCGAGCCTGTGGCTGGCTCCACCGGCACGCTTGTGCCGCCCAAGGGCTATCTCAAGCGCCTGCGCGAGATCTGCGACCAGCACGGCATTCTGCTGGTCTTTGACGAGGTCATCACCGGCTTCGGTCGCCTGGGCAAGCCCTTCGCCAGCCAGCTTTTCGACGTGATGCCCGACATCTGCACCATGGCGAAAGCGCTGACCAACGGGTCCATTCCGATGGGCGCCGTGGCCTGCCGTGACGAGATCTACGAGACCGTGACGGATGCCAGCCCGGATAAGGCGATCGAGTTCTTCCACGGCTACACGTACTCGGCCCACCCGGCGGCCTGTGCGGCCGGCAACGCGGCCCTGGATATCTATGCCAAGGAAG
The DNA here is from genome assembly GCA_039026375.1 of Pseudomonadota bacterium. GTDB lineage: Bacteria > Pseudomonadota > Alphaproteobacteria > Rhodobacterales > Rhodobacteraceae > Thermohalobaculum. The sequence continues at coordinate 35,640 of JBCCML010000006.1, read as the reverse complement.
GCTTGATGGAGCGCGCCGCCGACATGGCGCCCTACTTCAAGGACGCGATGATGAGCCTGCGCGACCACGAGCTGGTCAAGGACATCCGCACCATCGGCATGATGTCCGGCCTTGAAGTACATGCGCAGGAGGGCAAGCCCGGCTTCCGCGGCCAGGAAATGCAGAAGGCACTGTTCTGGAACGGCTGCCACGTGAAGTTCACGGGCGACGTGGCGATCGTGGCCCCAGCATTCGTGGCCGAGCGCCCGCACGTTGACGAGATCGTCGACAAGTTGCGGATCACGCTGGATCAGTTCGTCGCCTAAGCTGATCTGGTGGATCAACGCAGGGGGCTGAGTCCGTGACGGACGCAGCCCCCAACGCATTCGACGGGGTGCGCCGGGCCCTCTCGGCGCACCTGTCAAAGGGGGACGGCCTCACACAGGAGGAAGATCTCGCGCCCTTCCTAGCCGCGCTAAAGGGCCCGAACATCACCCCGGGCCCCACCGCTGCGCCCATCGAAGATCCCCAGATCCGTGACGGCCTTCGCACCGCCCTGAACACTCTCGCAGGTCCAGAAGACCTTCAGAGGGCCATCCGCGACGCCGCCCCCCACATCGCGTGGTATCGCATGCTAGAGGGCGCCCCAATAAGCGAGGACCTACGACGCGGCCTCGTCGTCGGCCCACTCGCCCGCGCGGAAGATCCCCCGCTGATCCTGGGCCTTTTCCTCCTCGCCGCCGGACTACACTACCCGCTCCACCAGCACGCGGCGGCCGAGGTCTATGCGCCACTCTCCGGCAGCCTGCGCATCCGCCATGGCCTCACCGGCGACCCCATCCATATCCCGGCTGGCCGTTGGTCGATCACCCCGCCCCACCGGTTGCACAGCATGGACATCGGATCAGCGCCTTGCCTGCTGCTCTACGTCTGGACGGGCGAGATCACCGCCCCCGGCTATTGGTGGGACCGCGACCCGGACGGGACATGGCATAGGGCACGGTGGGAGCGCGCACCGGACGGCATGTGGCACCAGGTCTCGCGAGAGCGCGTGGGCGAAGACGCCCTGAAGGCGGCGGACCCCAACACCGCACACTTCCCCGCATGAGCGGCCCGCTCCCCACCCTGGAGACCCCGCGCCTTCGCCTTCGCCCCCGGCGTATGCGCGATCTGGAGGCATGCCTCGCCATGGACCGCGAGACGGGCACCCTGGACTTCGTCGACTGGCCCGAGGACGCGGGCTCCTGGCAGGATGAAGCGGCCCACCGGGCCTTCATTCGGAAACGCATAAAAGGGCCCTACCCGCCGGGCCACGGCTACTGGATCATCCAGAAGCCCGGGGATCCGGCGTTCCTCGGCTGGGTGCTCCTGATCCCCAAAGATGCCCGTGGCCCGGAAATCGAGATCGGATGGCGCGTGCCAATCGCACATCGGGGTTATGGTTATGCGCCCGAGGCAGCGTCCCGCCTGCTGGCCTACGCCTTCGCCGATCTAGGCCTGTCACAAATGGTGGCAGACATTTACCCGGAAAACACTGCGTCCTGCCGCGTGGCCGAAAAGATCGGCATGAAACCCACTGGTCTGACGCCGACTAACCCGGGAACGCAGCGTTATTGCGCAAGGATTGATTGCAGGCGGTAAGGCCCGCCGTGCGCGGGTGGGTGGGTAAGGTCGATATGAAGGACAGCGCCATTGGTGGCAGGGGAGCGTGCGGCGGGCCTATCCCAGGGCCAGCGTCAAAACGGTAACCGCAACGACATCCTGGACCGTTGCCCCCCGGGACAAATCCGCGACCGGCCGCGCAAAACCCTGCAGAATCGGGCCAATGGCCTGGGCGCCGGCGAGCTCCTGGACCAGTTTGTAGGCGATGTTCCCAGCCTCGAGGTTCGGGAAGATCAGCACGTTGGCCTGGCCCGCCACCGCGCCAACAGCCCCCTTCTTCGCAGCAATCGCGCCGTTGAGGGCCGTGTCCGCCTGAAACTCGCCATCTATGGAGAGATCGGGTGCCTTCGCCCGGGCAAGACCAAGGGCCTCGATCACCCTATCGACCTCGGGCCCTGCCCCGGACCCCAACGTCGAGTATGACAGGAAGGCCGTCCGGGCCTCCCCCAATAACGCCGCGCCGGAACGGGCGGAGGCCACAGCGATATCGGCCAATTGCTCGGCGGTTGGCGAAACGTTGAACCCGCAATCAGCAAAGATCAGCGGACGGCCCGGCACGCCCATGAGAAAAAAGCTCGACGGTGTCTTCACTCCTTCGGCCAACCCCACAGTCAGCGAGGCAGCCTCGATCACCCGCTTGGTCGGTGTCACAGCCCCGGCGATCATCGCATCTGCCCGTTTCGCGGCAACCATAGCGCCGGCCAGGTAGCCAGGGCGGGTCAAAAGACGCTGTGCGGCGCCCTCTGTCAGCTTTGACCGTTTGGCCATCAACAGTTGGCTCAGCTCGCGATCAGCTGACAACTCCTCAACCGATACGGTCTCGCAGCCCGGGGCCTCACCGCCGATCAAGACCGGGTTGGCCAGCCCCTCTGCCGCCAAGTAGGCGGCAGCTTCTCGGATAACCGGGGCCTCTCCTTCCGGAAAGACAACCCGTACGCCGCGCCCGCGCGCCTCGGCGAAGGCCCGATCCAGAGCATCCGGCGTCTCAGGCACCACCGCCTCGAACACGATCGACCCAATGAGGCGCGCGCCCTCTCAACCCCAGAAACCCTCAACCCACTGCCGCGGACAATCCACGGTTTTCCAGCAACGCTTCGACACCCGGCAGTCGGCCGCGGAAGTCGGTATAGGCATCCTCTGGCTTCTGAAGCCCCCCGGCGGCATAAACACTGTCGTGCAATCGGGCGGCGGTGTCGGCGTCAAAGACGTCGCCGGTTTCTTCGAAAGCCTTGAAGGCGTCGGCGTCCATCACCTCTGACCACATATAGCTGTAGTAGCCAGCCGAGTAGCCATCTCCTGTGAAGACGTGTTGGAAGTGCGGTGAGCGGTGTCGCATGATGATCTCGGACGGCATACCGATATCCGCCAGAATCCGGGCCTCCAGTGCCTTCGGGTCCACCTGATCCAGATCCTCGATGACATGCATCTCCAGATCCACCAGCGCCGACGACGTGTACTCCACCGTCTTGAAACCCTGGTTGAACGTCTCGGCCGCCAGGATCTTGTCGATCAGGCTGGACGGCATCGGGGCGCCGGTCTCGAAATGGCGGGCATGGCTTGCCAGGATCGCCGGGGTCGCCAACCAGTGCTCATAGAGCTGGCTGGGCAATTCCACGAAGTCGCGGGCAACGGAGGTGCCGGAGATGAACGGATAGGTGACATCCGACAGCAGACCGTGCAGGGCGTGGCCGAACTCGTGGAACAGCGTCATCGCGTCATCCCAGCCCAGCAGGCACGGATCGCCTTTGGCGAAGTTACAGGTGTTGGTCACGATGGGGCGCTCGGGCGCCCAGAGCTTCTGCTGGCTGCGCAACTGGCTCATCCAGGCACCAGATCGCTTAGACGGCCTTGCGAAGTAATCCCCGATGAACAGACCGATATGCTGGCCGTCGCGCAAGACCTCCCAGGCGCGCGCATCCGCATGCGGCAGCGGCACGTCAACGGACTTGAAGGACAGGCCGAATAAGCGGCCTGCCACGTCGAAGGCGGCTTCAATGACGTTTTCCAGTTTCAGGTACGGCTTGATCTCGCCTTCATCCAGATCGTGGCGGGCGCGGCGCACTTTTTCGGCGTAATAGCGCCAGTCCCAGGGGGCGATGTCGATATTGGCGCCCTCTTCGGCGGCCAGCGCTTTCAGATCCGCCGCTTCCGATGCAGCGCGCTGGGTTGCCGGTGCCCAGACATCCATCAACAGATTGCGAACCCGCTCGGGCGTTGCGGCCATTTGGTTTTCCAGCTTGAAGGCCGCGAAGTTCGCGAACCCCAGCAGGCGGGCCCGTTCCAGACGAAGTTGCAGCGTTTCGGCGATCCGTGGCCAATTGTCGGCCTCGCCCCGCGCAGCCCACGCCTTGAAGGCCTGTTCGCGCAGATCCCGACGCGCCGAGAATGTCAGGAACGGCTCGACCGACGACCGCGACAGGGTGACGACGTAACCGTCTTCGCCCCGGCGTTCGGCTTCGGAGCGGAGCGTGGCGACCAGAAACTCAGGCAGGCCATCCAGATCGTCTGCGCTCAGCGTCATCGACCAGTCCGCTTCGTTCTTCAGGACCGTCTGACCAAAAGCCGTGCCCAGTTCCGACAGCCGCCCCATGATCTGCTGGATGCGGGTCTTGCCGGAGTCATCCAACTCAGCCCCCGCGCGCACATACATTTTGTGCGTCAACTCCAGAACACGTGCCTGCTCGGCGCTCAGATCGTCGTTGCCAGCATCAACCACGGCCTGAATGCGCCGGAAGATCCGCGGATCGGTCAGCTGTTGGGAGAACAGCTTGCTCAGCCTTGGCGCCATCTCCCGCTCGATCTCTTGGATTGTGGGGTTGGTATCGCCACCCGCGCGGTTCCAGAACACAGTTGCAACCCGGCTCAGGGTTTGCCCGTGCCGTTCCAACGCCTCGATCGTGTTCTCGAAGGTCGGCGGTGCAGCCTGATTAGCAATCGCCTCGAACTCGGCCTGATGGTCGGCCATCGCCACCTCGAAGGCCGGAAGAAAGTGCTGGTCGTCAACAGCGGCAAAATCGGGCAGCCCGAACGGCCCGTCCCAGGGCGCCAACAGCGGATTGTCGGTCATTTCATCTCCGTCGAGGGGCGGCTGCGCATCCGCTGATACCAGGCGCTCAGCGACGGCATGTGCTCGGGAATCTTCCGCTTCAGAATGCGCAGGAAGTCGACCGCCACAAACCCCGTGATGTCGGCCAACGTGATGCGGTCCAGCGCGATCCACTGCTGGCCGCGCAATTGTTTGTCCAGCTCACCCAAGCGGCGATCGATCCTACCAAGGTTCGCGTTGCCCCAATCGGCGACCTGTTCTTCGTGATCGGCCATCGCCGGGTTCAAGTGGCGGAACGCGGTTGCAATCGGCGCCATCACGCGCAACTCCATGCGCCGTTGCCACATGTCGACCAGCGCGCGTTCCAGCGGGTCATCGCCCATCAGGTTCGGCTCGGGGTTTAGCGCTTCAAGGTACCGGCAAATCGCGGGCACCTCAGTCAGCACAGTACCATCGGACAGTTCCAGAGCGGGCACCTGGGGCACTCCGGTTTTGTCCAGGTAGGGCTTTTTGCGGTGCTCACCGTCCATGATGGAGACGTTCAACACTTTGATCTTTATGCCTTTTTCAGCCATGAAGATCTGCGTGCGACGGGGATTGGGGGCTCGGGGCGTATGATAATAACGCACGGGCTCGGGCAGCGACATGGCAAGCTCCTGTTTCAGGTTGGCCGAAGCTAGGGCGGCGCAGGCGTTCTGCCAAGGGGCATCGCTCTCTGGCGTGACGCGCTGGCATTGATATAGGCTCGGCGCAAGGTGGGTGCGCGACAGACCTGAGAGGGAGATGGTCGATGTTTCGTAGAGTAGGCCTGTGGGTCGCAGCCTTGACGGCTGCGCTGGGTATTTCGGCGTGTCAGCCCACCGCACAGAACACCGCGCAATCGCTGGCCCAAGAGCAGCGGAACGCACAAAACCTTGTGGCGCAACTGGACCGCAAGGGACAACTGATCAAGGAAGCCGGTCTCAATCGCTATGTGAACGACGTCGTCGCGCGCGTTGCTCAGCACAGACCACCGGGATCGGTGCCCGTGCGGGCCTATGTCATCAAAGATGCCGCCGTGAACGCGTTCACGCCCGGCGGCGGCTATGTGTTCTTCAACGCGGGTCTGATCGCTGCGATGGAGAACGAGGCCCAGTTCGCCACCGTCGTCGCACACGAGATTGCGCACATAGACCAAGGGCATATCCCCGCCAAGATCGCCAACAACCAGGCCGTGCAGTTGGGTGCGATCGCCGGCATGCTGTTAGGGGCGGCCACGGGGATTGATCCTCGGGTAACGGAAACCTTTGTCGGCGTAGGTGCCAACGCCTATGCCAGCAATTACAGCCGCACGCAGGAACGCGACGCCGACCGAGTCGCTATCGAGTACTTGGCTGCCGCCGGGTACAACGCTGTCGAGGGGGCAAAGTCGTTCCAAGTGCTGCAGCGACTGTACGGGAGCAATGCGGACCTGTTCTCGACGCACCCCGCTTCGGGCGAACGCTTCACCAACCTGACGGCGCAGGCCCAGCGGTTGGGCGCAACGCGCGGCAGGGTTGGAAACAGGACCCATGATCGTGCAACCCTGCAACTGCGGCGCGATATCCTTGATTTCTACCAGTCCAAGGGAATGACCAAGGAAGCAGCACAGGTCCGACGGGCGTTGCGCTAAAAGATCTTCTCAAGATGGGCATGAAGCACTGAAGCGCGCTTGCCCGGTTGGAACACCCGGCATAGAACCGGGTGGCACGTTGGGGAGCACGCATGTTCGCACACCGTCACCTTCTGGGGATCGAGGCGCTGACGCCAACAGACATTGCAGCGATACTGGATTTGGCGGATGAGTATGCGGCGCTGAACCAGAAGCGCGACAAGCATCTGAACGTGCTGACCGGCCTGACGCAGATCAACCTGTTCTTTGAGAATTCTACCCGAACCATGGCCAGCTTCGAATTGGCCGGCAAGCGCCTGGGCGCCGATGTGATGAACATGGCAGTGCAGGCGTCTTCCATGCAGAAGGGCGAGACCCTGATTGACACGGCCATGACGCTGAACGCGATGCGGCCGGACCTTTTGGTGGTGCGCCATCAGCATTCAGGCGCGGTAGCCCTGCTGGCCGAAAAGGTCAATTGCTCGGTCCTGAATGGCGGTGACGGGCGGCATGAACACCCGACCCAGGCCCTGTTGGATGCCCTGACGATCCGGCGCACCATTGGCCGGGTCAGCGATTTGACGGTTGCGATTTGTGGGGACATCGCAAACTCCCGCGTGGCGCGGTCTAACATCCTGTGTCTGGGGAAGTTGGGCAACCGCGTGCGGGTCATCGCGCCGCCGACCCTATTGCCAAGCGGCGTCGATACCTTTGGCGTCGAGGCCTTCACCGACATGGAAGAAGGCCTGCGGGACTGCGATATCGTCATGATGCTGCGCATCCAGAACGAGCGGTTGACGGGGGCGGCCATTCCCAGCGTGCGCGAGTACTATCACCTTTACGGTTTGACGGCCGAGAAACTGGCGCTGGCCAAGCCGGATGCCATTGTCATGCACCCCGGCCCGATGAACCGCGGTGTCGAGATCGATGCCGCCGTGGCCGATGATGTGCAGCGATCTGTCATTCGCGACCAGGTGGAAATGGGCGTCGCCGTGCGCATGGCCGCGATGGATCTGTTGGCGCGGAACATGCCGCGAGAGGCCGCATGAACCCGCCGGTCTCATTTCCTGATAGGCCGTACGCATCCGGTTGGGATCCCTATCTCGATCCCGGCGAGAAGGTGTTGTGGGAGGGGGCGCCCGAACCCGGGCTTCGGTTCAAGCTGTCTGATATCCCGCTCAGCCTGTTCGGCTGCTTGTTCGGCGGATTTGCGATCTTCTGGATCGCCATGGCCACCTCGATGAGTGGTGGGATTACGCGCGGGCCGGGGGCGATCATAACCACAGGCTTCCCGTTGTTTGGGCTGCCGTTTCTGGCAGTTGGGGCCTACTTTGCCTTCGGCAGGTTCTTCTGGGCGGCGTACGTCCGTGGCAAGACGCGCTACGCCCTGACCAACAAACGCGGCATCATCGCGAGCAGCGCGATCTCGCGAAAGCTGACTTCCTACCCAATCGACGCAGACACAGCGATCGAGTTCCAGCCTGGCCCTGCCGCAACGCTGTACTTCGCCGCCGAAGAGAAACGCGGCAACAAGGGGCGCCGCTACACAGTAAAGCGCGGCTTCGAGTACATTCGCGGCGGCGACGAGGTCTACCGCCTGATGCGCCAGGTGCAGCAGCAACGCATTGGCCAGGACCAAGACGCATGAGCGCTCCGATCCATTTCGTGAATGCCAGGCTGATCGACCCAGCCACCGGGTACGACGGACCCGGCGCAATCAAGGTTCAGGACGGGGTGATTCAGGATATTGTCCGGGGAAACTCGCCTGAACCAGGTGACGGTCACATCCTGGACTGCCAAAGTCTGCCCCTCGCCCCCGGCCTGATCGATATGCGTGTCTTCGTAGGCGAGCCCGGTGCCCAGCATCGCGAGAGCTTCAAGTCGGCCGGCGAGGCCGCCGCCGCGGGTGGCGTGACCACGATCGTGACCCAGCCAGACACCACGCCCCCGGTCGATGATCCTGCCCTGGTTCAATTTGTCCGCTCTCGCGGCGCCGAAGAAGCGCTAGTGCGGGTCGAAGTGATGGGAGCCCTGACCCGCGGCTTGGATGGCCGCGAAATGACGGAGCAGCGCTTTCTTATGGATGCCGGCGCCGTTGCGCTGACCGACGGCGACCGCGCAATTAACGATGCCAAGATCCTGCGCGCCATCATGACATATGCCCGGGGGACCGGGGCCCTGATCGTCCACCATATTCAAGAGCCGTCCCTTTCAGCGGGCGCCTGTGCGACGTCAGGCGCGTTCGCCTCTCGCCGGGGCCTGCCGGCTGTCCCTTCATTGGCCGAGCGTATGGGGCTTGAACGGGACTTGGCTTTAGTGGAGAGCACGGGCGCCCGTTACCACGCCGACCAGGTCACAACTGCAGGCGCCTTGCCCGGGCTGCGCCGGGCACGCGAGTCAGGTCTGCCGGTTTCATCAGGCATTTCGATCCATCACCTGACGCTCACAGAAGACGACATCGCCGATTACCGAACGTTCTTCAAACTGACACCGCCGCTGAGGCCTGAAATCGACCGAAGTGCTGTTGCCGCAGCGCTGTCAGAGGGCCTGATTGACGTGCTTCACTCCGGGCATCTCCCGCAGGACGAGGAGACCAAGCGCCTTCCGTTCGAGGGCGCGGCGCCCGGGGCGGTCGGGCTCGAGACCTTGCTACCTGGCGCGATGGGTCTGGTTGCTGACGGCACGCTGACGCTGACTGGGGTGTTTCGCGCGGCCGCCCTTAGACCGGCGGAGATTCTGGGGTTGCCGGGCGGGCGATTGGACACAGGTGCACCCGCTGATCTGGTTTGGTTTGACCCAGATGCCCGCTTTCTTCTGGATCGCGAGACCCTTCGCGCACGATCAAAAAACACGCCCTTCGACCGCACCGAAATGGCCGGCAAGGTGCTTGGCACCTGGGTCGGCGGCCAGCGCGTCTTTGGAAGTTAAGATGCTGCATGTCCCGATGGGTTGGGAGAATGCGCTGCCCTGGTGGGGACTGGCCTTCGGTATCGGCTATCTGCTTGGGTCGGTCCCATTTGGCATATTTGTTTCTCGGGTTTTCGCGCTGGGCGACCTTCGAAGTATTGGATCGGGCAATATCGGGGCGACGAATGTCCTGCGAACGGGAAACAAGGCGGCTGCCGCGCTGACGCTTCTGGCAGACATGGCCAAGGGGTTTCTGCCCGTTTGGTGGTTTCTTGGTTGGGGCGACATCGCGGGGCAAGCCGCAGGTATCGGTGCCGTCCTGGGCCATTGCCTGCCGATATGGCTTTGGTTTCGGGGCGGCAAAGGGGTTGCGACCTTCATCGGAGTGATCCTAGCGCTAAACCCAGTCGCAGGCGCGGCTGTGTGCGCAACCTGGCTGGCCACTGCCTTGGTCTCTCGATTCTCTTCACTGGCGGCGCTGCTGGCCAGTTTGGCGGCTCCCGCATGTCTTTGGCTATTCGATGGGCCGCGCGCGATCATTTGCGCAGCATTACTGTCGATCTTCATCTGGGCACGTCATCATCAGAACATTCGACGCCTGATTGCCGGCGAAGAACCGCGTATTGGGGCGTCGAAAGGGACTTAACCCCCGTTTAACCAGACTCGCGGTTTCTAGGGTGGTCCAGAAGGAGACCGCCATGTCACTTGCCGAGCCGTTGCCATCCCTGGCCTTCGACACGCCAATCGTTGACTCACCCGTGCAGGATACCCCCTCAGAGGCAGAGCGATTTGCGCGGCTGCGCCTGATCCGCAGTCAGAACGTGGGTCCACGTACATTCGGCCATCTTGTGAAGCGGTACGGATCGGCAGGCCGCGCACTCGAAGCGCTACCGGAGCTCGCTGCACGTGGTGGCCGGCCCGGTTACGAGGCTTGTCCAGTTGATGCGGCAGAGCGTGAGATCGAAGCTGGAGATCGGCACGGCGCCACGATGCTTCAGCTTGGCGACCCGGAATTCCCCAATTTGTTAGATCGCATTGACCCGCCGCCGCCCGTGATCTGGGTCATGGGTGACGTGTCGCAGTTTCAACGCCCCTCGATCGGCATCGTTGGGGCGCGTAACGCGACTGCTATGGGCCTCAGAACGGCGCGTCGTATCGCGCGCGAATTGGGAGCAAACGGCCATGTGATCGTGTCCGGGCTTGCCCGTGGCATCGATGCAGCCGCGCACGAGGCCGCAGTGTCATCCGGTACAATCGCTGTTTTGGCCGGGGGGCTGGACCACCCCTATCCGCCTGAGAACCTCGAGCTTTATCAACGTATCGCCGAAGAAGGAGTCATATTGTCCGAAATGTCTTTTGGTCTGCAGCCCACCAGCGCACACTTTCCACGCCGCAATCGCCTGATCTCTGGCCTGTCACGCGGCATCGTACTGATCGAGGCCGCCGCACGGTCCGGCAGCCTAATCACCGCGCGATTCGCGCTAGAACAGGGACGAGAGGCTATGGCCTGTCCCGGTGCACCGGAAGATCCGCGCGCAGCAGGTTGCAACGCTCTGATTCGCGAGGGGGCAGCCCTGATCAGACACGCCGGCGACGTCGAGGACGCGCTTGCAATGCCGTCCCAACCGGGCTTGGCAGAGAGCGGCGGAGAGTTCGAATTCGATGCCGACATGTTCAGCGAAGACACCCTTCGCGATGATTATGACGCACTCGCCGATTTTGACGAAGAGGGCAGCATCGGCGATCAGGCTCTTGTCGACCAAATCATGGATCTGTTGGGCCATACGGCCATCGAACTCGACGAGATTGCCCGTCAAACGGGCGCGTCACCGTCAGAGTTATCGCTTGCTGTCCTAGAGTTGGACCTCGCCGGCCGGGTTGAGATTCGACCGGGCGGCATGATTGCGCGGATCGAAGATGGCGAGTAGCAGCTTCTGAGCTGCCGTTGACACCCTCGATTGCCTGACCCATGTTCCGGCGCATCGGGATCGTGGGTTAGCAAGCCCGCCTCCTAAGGCTCCGCACCGTCTTTCGTGCGGGCATGTGTGTTTTTCCTTTGGGGGTGCCAGCATGGCAGTTGTCGTCGTTGAATCTCCTGCCAAAGCGAAGACCATCAACTCCTACTTGGGCAAGGATTTCACCGTCCTAGCGTCCTACGGACATGTGCGCGACCTTCCACCGAAGGATGGGTCCGTCGATCCAGACGCGGACTTTGAGATGACCTGGGAAGTTGACGGCAAGGCACAGAAACACGTTCGTGCGATCGCCGAAGCGCTGAAGGACGATGACCGCCTAATCCTCGCGACTGACCCAGATCGTGAGGGGGAAGCAATTTCGTGGCACCTTTTGGAGGCTTTGCGCAAGCGCCGCGCCGTCAAAAAGTCTACCGAAGTGAAACGCGTCGTCTTCAACGCGATCACCAAGAGCGCCGTCACCAAGGCGATGCAAGAGCCGCGCAGCATCGACATGGAATTGGTCGAAGCATACCTAGCGCGCCGCGCCCTGGATTATCTGGTGGGCTTCAACCTCTCACCGGTTCTCTGGCGAAAACTGCCAGGATCCCGCTCCGCCGGGCGTGTGCAATCAGTAGCACTTCGCCTCATCGTTGAACGAGAAATGGAGATCGAGGCTTTCAAACCACGGGAGTACTGGTCAGTTAAAGCAGTGCTGACCACGCCCGCAGGCGACACGTTTGAGGCACGGCTTGTAAAGCTCAACGGCGAAAAGCTTGACCGATACGACCTGGCAAACCAAACCGCCGCAGCGGCCGCTGTCGAAGCAGTCAACACAGCGGATTTGTCCGTTGCAGCAGTTGAAGCGAAACCGACGACGCGTAACCCCGCGCCGCCCTTCATGACATCGACGCTTCAGCAAGAGGCAAGCCGCAAGCTCAACATGGGGCCACGGGATACAATGCGCACGGCCCAACGCCTCTATGAGGCGGGACACATCACCTACATGCGGACCGATGGCATCGACATGTCGCCAGAGGCTGTGTCCGCTGCTCGCGACGCAATCAAATCCCGCTATGGCGACGCCTATTTGCCCGCGAAGCCGCGCATCTACAAAAACAAAGCCAAGAACGCGCAGGAAGCACACGAATGCATCCGCCCAACGCGCGTGTCCGCTGCGCCAAGCGATCTGAAATTGGATAAGGATCAGGCCCAACTCTATGATTTGATTTGGAAGCGTGCGGTTGCCAGCCAGATGGAGTCAGCGCGCTTTCGTCGTACCACGGTCGACATCAGCGATGGTGCGGGCAAACTGGGTCTGCGCGCGACCGGTCAGGTGGTGACCTTCGACGGTTTCATGAAGGCATACCAAGAGGGCCGCGACGACCGCGACCAATCCTTGGTAGACGATGACGATCGTATACTGCCCGATATCGCCGAAGGCGCGCGGCTCGATCGGAACTCGGTGACACCTGAACAACACTTCACCCAGCCCCCCCCTCGTTACACCGAAGCGACGCTGGTCAAGAAGATGGAGGAACTGGGCATTGGTCGACCGTCAACCTATGCCTCCATCATCACCACCATCCAGGACCGTGATTATGTCTCCAAGGATAAGAACCGACTGATCCCGCAGGACAAAGGTCGATTGGTCACGATTTTCCTCGAGAATTACTTCTCCCGCTACGTGGCGTACGACTTCACTGCCGATCTGGAGGAGCAACTGGACGACGTATCGGGCGGCAGACGCGACTGGCAGGAGCTGCTGAAACACTTCTGGTCGGATTTCCGCGCGGCAATTGATGAGACGGCCGAACTGCGCATCACCGAGGTGTTGGAAAAGATCAACGACGTCTTGGCCCCGCACCTCTTCCCTGACCCAGGCGACGGAACGGACCCCCGCCTGTGCCCCAAGTGCGCTGCCGGGCGTCTGTCCATGCGCACTGCGCGATCAGGTGGTGCCTTCATTGGATGCTCGAACTACCCAGATTGCCGCTACACGCGTCCATTGGCCGGCAGTGACGAGAATGCGGACCTATCCGGCGAAGGGCGTCTTTTGGGGCACAACGAGGACGGCCTCCCTGTCCGACTGCGCTCGGGGCGCTTTGGCCCTTACGTGCAACTGGGTGACGAGGACCCGGAGGGCGACCAGAAACCAAAGCGGTCGTCACTACCGAAAGGCACAACCCCTGATGACGTCACGCTTGAGATGGCGTTGTCTCTATTGTCGCTGCCGCGTCCAGTTGGCTCCCACCCCGACGATGGCGAGACGATTGAGGCGGGGATTGGTCGATACGGCCCGTACGTCCGTCACAATCGTACCTATGCCAGCCTGGAGGCGGGCGACGATGTGCTGACAGTAGGCATGAACCGCGCAATGGAGTTGATCGCCCGGAAGGCCAGCCGCGGTGGCAGAGGCCAAGCCCAAAAACCACTTAGGGAACTGGGTGAACATCCGGACGGCGGGCCTGTGAATGTGATGGACGGGCGCTATGGCCCTTACATCAAGTGGGCAAAGATCAACGCCACCATTCCGAAAGAAATGGACCCGAATGCCGTCACATTCGATACGGCGCTTGAGTTGATCGCCGCAAAGGCCAGCGCCAAAGGCGGGCGCAAACGGAAAAAGGCCTGAAGGCTCTGGCAATCGGCAACCGAAAGCCATATGGGCGCGCCGAGCTCGGTGAAAGGCGTCGGATGCCGAATCTGCCAACTAAGGAAGAAATTGTTGAATGGTTGACTGCCAATCCTGACGCAGCCGGCAAGCGCGACTTGGCGCGCGCATTCGGGGTTAAGGGCGCTGACAAGATCACGCTTAAGCGGATGCTTCGGGAACTGCAGGATGACGGGCAGCTCGACAAAAAGGGGCGGCGGTTTCGACCTGCCGGCACGCTTCCGAACGTTGCAATGCTTCGGATCACAGGTCTGGACCCGAACGGAGAGCTGTTGGCAACTCCCGTAGAATGGGCAGGGGATGACCCCGCACCTGGGGTCCTGGTAATCCCGCGGCGGTCCGACACGGCATTGGGTGCGGGCGATCGTCTTTTGGCAAAGATCCGACCCAGCGGAGACGACGCCACCCCGTATCAGGCGACGCCCATCAAGAGGATCATACCCAGCACCCCCCGTGTTCTAGGGATCTTTCGGGAGACAGCTCAGGGTGGCCGCCTCGAGCCGGTGGACAAGACTGCGCGACATGATTGGTTTATTCCGCGTGGGGCGACAGAAGGCGCCGAAGACGGTGAACTGGTCGAACTGGAGCCAGGCGATCGCAAGCGGCACGGGTCTCTGCGTGGGCGCGTTGCTGTACGGCACGGAAACCCTGCAGCGCCCCGACAGACCTCGCTGATTGCGATGGTCCAACACGGTATCCCCTTCGTCTTCAGCAAGGAGGTCGAAGAGGCCGCTGAAGCTGCTGCCGAAGTCGACGAACTGGGTCGTCGGGAGGATCTCCGCGGCGTGCCGTTGATAACAATTGACCCGGCAGATGCGCGCGATCACGACGATGCGGTCTGTGCCTTTCCGGATGAGGACCCAGCGAATTCAGACGGACACATCGTTTGGGTCGCCATCGCTGACGTCGCTCACTATGTGCGGCCGGGAACCGCGTTGGATCGTGAAGCACGTGCACGCGGCAACTCGACGTACTTTCCCGACCGCGTCAGCCCGATGCTGCCCGAGCGACTGAGTGCGGATTTATGCTCCCTTATTGACGGCGTCGACCGGCCCTGCATGGCGGTCCGCATGGTGTTAGATGCGCAGGGGAACAAGATTTCTCACCGCTTCACCCGCGGGCTGATGCGATCCCACGCCTCATTGGCCTATCAGACCGTACAGGCGGCAATTGACGGTCAGCACGACCTGGATGAACCGCTCTTAGACGGCGTTGTCCGCCCTCTCTACAGAGCCTGGAAAGCGGTTTCAAACGCACGCGACATCAGAGCACCCCTGGATTTGGATCTGCCTGAGCGCCAGATTCAGCTGGATCCCGCTGGCGCGGTGCAATCCGTGGATTTCCGCGAGCGACTAGATGCCCACCGGGTGATCGAAGACTTTATGGTCCTAGCCAATGTCTGTGCGGCCGAAACGCTCGAGGCCAAGCGCTCCGCGCTGCTATACCGAGTGCACGAAGAACCCAGCGCTGAAAAGCTGGACGCTCTGCGGGAAACTGTAGAGGCGCTGGGGCTTACGCTGGCCAAAGGTCAAGTCCTGAAGACCGCTCATTTCAATCGTCTGCTGGCGGGTGCGCGCGGCACCGAGTTTGCAGAAACCGTCCAAATGTCCGTTCTACGGACCCAAACGCAGGCCTATTATGCGCCGCAGAACTATGGGCACTTTGGCCTTAATCTATCCCGCTATGCGCATTTCACCTCGCCGATCCGGCGGTACGCAGACCTGGTCGTGCATCGGGCTTTGATCAGTGCGGAGAAACTGGGCGATGATGGACTGACGTCTGATGAAGTCACCGGACTAAGCGAGACTGCCGAACACATCTCGCGAACTGAGCGGCGCTCAATGGAAGCTGAGCGCGACACCGTTGACCGCTATCTGGCCGCTTATCTGGCGGACCGAGTTGGTGCCGAATTTAACGGCATTATCTCCGGCGTCTCACGCGCCGGCGCGTTCATCAAGCTGGACGAGACTGGCGCCGACGGGCTCGTGCCAATCTCCACCTTGGGCACGGATTACTTCCACCACGATCGCGACCGGAACAGGTTGACCGGCGAAAAAACCGGCCGAGTGCTTGGTTTGGGCATGGCCGTAACGGTCCGTCTGCGCGAGGTCGCTCCGGTCGCGGGCGGCCTGATCTTGGAGCTGTTGGACGTGGACGGAACGCGGATGGGCGCCCCATCGCGTAGCGGCCGATCTGGAAACGGCAGACGCAAATCGTCGAGAGATAAGATTAAGCGCGCTAAGGCCGCGCGGAAGGCCAGACGCCGCTGAAGATCAGTCGACGCTTTTCAGCAGTTTTTGATCTAAAACCCGCAACACCTGCTTCAGATCACGACCGCGACGCAAGATACCACCCGACGCGCTCACAACCGACCATGCGCCCTGTCGTCCGGCATCCTTCGGGCGCTTTTCCACGCGATACAGTGGATTCTCAGAGGTGCGACGAAAGATAGAAAAAACTGCGGTCTCGCGGGTCAAATCGATTGCATAGTCACGGGCAAGGCCCAGAGCGAGCATGCGCCCATAGACCCCATTTATCAGGTTCAATTCGCGGCGGTCGAAACTGGTAATTTCTTGTTGGCCCCGAGACGGCTTTGCGCTCTGTCCCAGGGCAACGATGGACGACGGCTCGCTCGGCTCCTCTAAATCCATGATTATGATGTCGCACTCTTGTTGCAGCGAATGCAACAGAAAAGCATCCGCACAAAAATCGGCCCACCACGAAATCGCCATACATGGAACAGACCGCCGCCATCACTCTCCGGCAATAAAACATTGCCTGCGGGTGAGACCAACACTTTGACTGTCGCCCCCAAAACCTATCGACGAGTTGGGCTCACCCGACAGGTGCCTTCAACACACACCTTAATGGCACTGCGTTCGGTCGAACCGGTAGGTGTTGCCGTCATACTCTTCAAAGAAGTCACTGATGTTCGGATGATCGACGGGCATCCCCGTCTCATCGTGCAGCAGGTTCTGCTCGGAAACGTACGCCACGTAATAGCTGGTCTCGTTCTCCGCGAAGAGATGGTAGAATGGTTGGTCCTTACGGGGGCGCGTTTCTTCCGGAATCGATAGCCACCATTCTTCGGTGTTCGCAAACTCCGGGTCGACATCAAAGATAACGCCTCGGAACGGGTGAACCCGATGGCGAACCACTTCGCCGATCTTGAATTTCGCTTTACTGCGTAACACCACGCTATCCTTAGTTGGGCGACCAACGCCCGTACTCGCCCGTGCCCTATAACCGGTTTGTTCACCCGTTCCAACGGCCTCTTCATACAGGACCGTCGAGGGCATGAGATTTCTTTCGATATAGATCGGTTTTTGGTAAGTTAGGGCAAAACATAGCAGGAGGCAGAGCAGTGGTGCATCCTGGTCGACCTGTCGCAGCCATTCTGTTGTCTGTGACCATGGCCATCGTATCCTCATGCGGCGGAAGTCCGAACTATTCCGGACCGCCCCGCGCCCAGCATGATGTGTGTGCAATCTTCGCGGAAAGGCCAGAGTGGCGCGATGCGATGGAAGTGTCCGCGCAGCGTTGGGGCGCCCCGATCCCCGTTCAAATGGCCATCATCTGGCGAGAGTCGGGGTTCCGGGCCGCCGTCCGCCCGCCCAAGAAGTACATTATGGGCGTCATTCCGAACGGGCACGTCTCGTCTGCATACGGCTATGCCCAGGCGATCGATGGCACCTGGGACTGGTACCGCAACGACACGGGCAATTCCGGTGCTGACAGAACGGACTTCTCAGATGCCGCGGATTTTGTCGGCTGGTACATGGCGAAAAGCCGAGGTTCGAACGGCATCGGTATGTGGGACGCCTACAATCAGTACCTCGCGTACCACGAGGGCCACGCCGGGCACCGCCGCGGCAGTTATAACCAAAAGAGTTGGTTGGTTAGGGTAGCACGGGATGTCGAAGCTCAGGCCATGCGCTACTCGCAACAGCTGTCGGTCTGCCGCTAGATGAGGCTGGCCCAAAGCAGCCCGAGGCTGAAGATCATGATGAGCCCGCCGGCCAGCAGCTGGAGGGTGGGCGCCAAGAGCGAGACGCCGGTTCCAGCACCAGAGGCAAAGAAGCTCGCCTCGCGCAGCAAGACCGAGGCCAGAGCGACCATAGCCGTGAAAGCACCGGTCCCCAGCGCCATTGCCAGTACAGCCACAAAACCCAAAAGGTGCAGGTCGAACTGCCACGCGAACACCAAGACAATTACCGCCCCTGTGCAGGGCCGCACAGCAATCCCCGCGATAAGCGCCAGAGCATCGCGCCATCCGGTCAAATTTCGCACCTCCTCGACCGTCGGACCGTGACGATGCCCGCACCCACATGCGTCGCTATGGACATGATCATGGTGCGCGTGATGGTGTGGCGTGTGTTGCACATGATCATGGGGTTTGGCGTGCGCATGGTCTGATGTGAGTTGCGGGCGTGCACTCAACAGCGGACGCATTGCCTTCACGCCCCGCCAAATCAGCACGGCCCCGATCAGGGCAATGACAGCATAGCTGAGCGGGGTCAGAACGTCGTTCGTCACGCCCTCGGCCCATCGTGTCCCAACAGAAAGGATGCCGAGCCCACCATAAACCAACACAACCGCTGTCAGCCCCTGGGCCAGCGACGAAGCAACAGCCAGCCCAGCCATCGTTCGGGCTGTCGCATGGCTACCCAATCCGGCACCGCCGAGCAGAAACTTGCCGTGGCCCGGACCCAGTGCATGGGCAAATCCATAGAAGCCGGACGCTGCGATCAGCCCCAAGATGACACCGCTTTCCCCACGGCGCGCGGCCATGACAAAACCGGCCAATTCATTTTGAAAGATGCGTTGTTGCGCGATGGCCCACTGCATCGCTTGGGCATAGTGGCCACTGAACCACAGCCATAGTGCCAAGCCAGCTACGACCGCCACGATCACCCCCAGCACTAGTCGCATGTCAGCACCAAATCATCAGCAAAGAGGGCACCGACATCGGGAATGTCGGGGTTTTCATCACGGCCCAAGGCTGCGAGTTGGACCCGCAAGGCCGCCAGAGTCGTGTCAGTCGGGTCAACCGGGCGATGTTCCGATGTGCAGCCGTGACCCTCGGGCGCCACGATCGCGGCCGGCCCAGCAACCTCATAGGAATAGTAGAACACAGGGTCGTAGACTTTCACCACCGCCGGTGGACCGTCCACGCCGGGCCGATAGGGGTCTTCAACCTCGCGGATAAACGTGACCTCGACCTGACCGGTCTCCAAGAGACGTGTATCCGCCTTAAGCGGTCCACCCAGGGCCACCTTGCGTCCGTCCACATAAAGATAACTATCGCCGGCAAAAGTCGCTGGCCAATTCGTCTGATCCGCAAGAACGCGTTCCTTGTCTTCGTCCGAGAAGATCTGGTCACGGTCACGGTCCAGGTCGAGATAGCTGATCAGGTAGAGCGAGGCGAATTCGTCATAGACCCAGGTGATATGCAGGCGAGACAGGCGGCCCTGGTCATCCAAGCCAAAATCGGCCCCACCCGTCACCCAGACATGCGGGTGGCTGACAACCTGTGACTGCGGCCAAAACAGCCCTATGATCGCGCATACTGTAAAAGCGAGCCTCCGCACCGTCATCCCCTGGTTCGTTGTCTGCACGGTACTCTACACCGGCGCCGTTGCAACGTCACTTATCGCTGCCAGTTAAGCGGCGCCACTGACGACGCCACCAGCTCGCGGTCTGGTCAAGTTCTCCGTCGATCGCTTCCACCATCGGATCAACGTGGCGTTCCCGCAGAATGATCAGGACCCGCCGGATCATCAGCACCGTAAGGACCATACCCACCAGCAGGAAGATGTTGAACCAAGGCGTCAGTGGTTCGTCAGGGCCCTCGGCTGGGCGCATCGACAGCGCATTTGGGAACATCGAGAAGACTGGGATCCGCCAGCCATAGTGACGCACCACGTACCAATCCGGGGACGCCTTGGTCGAGACAGCATCCTCGGCCGCGGCAGCCAGATTGGCCGTGTCGAACTTGAAGTACCAGGGAAAGCCCCAACCGGTGTCTTCGTTGCGATAGACGCGCTCGTCGCCGTTGACCGTAAACGTGTAGATCCGGTTCTGATCACGGGTGCGCTGGATCTCGTTGCCCTGCGCGTCGGTGTCCTGCACGTCCACACGCACTGTTTCGGTGCGCACGACCCGCACGATATCCTGACTGGGCAAGTAGTGGTGTAGGAAGGCCCCGACCACGACCAGGATCAAAGCGATCAAGCCCCATTTCACATATGCCATCGCCGCCTCCCGTCTGCGCCCAGATATAAGGCGAGACGGCGTACGATGCTACTGCGGAGACATGCCCCTGAGACGTTCCGACCGCCGGCGCAGCAACTCGACCGTTGTCAGCAGCGCGATGGAGATCAGGACCAGGATTGTCGCGACGGCCAGGATGGTCGGGCTGATCTGTTCGCGAATGCCGCTGAACATCTGACGCGGGATGGTGCGCTGTTCTGCTGTCGCCATCTGCAGGACGACGACCACCTCGTCGAACGAGGTGATGAAGGCGAACAAAGCCCCAGAAATCACCCCCGGCAGGATCAGCGGCATCTGCACCTTGAAGAAAGTGGTGACCGGGTTCGCGCCCATGCTTTGCGCCGCGCGCACCAGCGACTGGTCAAACGACGACAACGTTGCGGTCACCGTAATGATCACAAAGGGCGTGCCCAGTGCCGCGTGCGCCAGGATCAGCCCGCCATAGGTGAACGCCAATTGCCACTTATCGTCGTGCGGTCCTTCCGAGAACCAGTTCGTCGGATTCAAATCCTGGCTAAAGAAGAAGAACATCGAGGCACCGATGATCACCAGCGGAATGATCATCGGGCTGATCAGGATCGACATGATCAGCTTTTTGTACGGCATCTCGGACCGGCTGAGCCCGATCGCTGCCAATGTCCCCAAAGACGTTGACAGCAGGGTCGCGAAGATCCCGATGAAGAAGCTGTTCTTGACCGCGCGCAGCCACTGCGAGTTTTCCCAGGCATCGCTCCAGAAGTCCGATCCGGTCGCCTCTGGGTTGGCCATCCCGTTCTTGAAGATGTCCCAGTACCAGCGCGTCGAATAGCCGTCAGGGCTAAGGCTCAGCATCTCGTTCGTGAAGCTGAAATAGGGCTGGATGTTAAAGCTGAGCGGCAGGATGATCAGGATAGGCGCGATCAGGAACAGGAAGATCAAGCCGCAGATCACGCGAAAAGCGTAGTACCAGACCTTTTGGCCGGTCGTGGCATAGGGTGGCAGTTCCGACATCCTCGCCCCCTCAGCCCAACTTCATCTTATCGATGCCGACAACCCGGTCGTACATCCAGTAGAGGAACAGCACGAAGATCAGCAGTACCCCACCCATCGCCGCCGCCAGCGACCAGTTCAGCGACCGGCGCATGTGGAAGTCGATGAAATTACTGATCATCTGGCCGTCTTGTCCGCCGACCAGCGCAGGCGTGATGTAATAGCCAATGGCCAGGATGAAGACCAACAGCGCCCCTGCACCAATCCCAGGAACCGTCTGCGGGAAGTACACCCGCCAGAACGCGGTCCAGTTCGTGGCACCCAGCGACTTCGCCGCGCGCAGATAGCTGGGCGGGATCGTCTTCATCACCGAATAGAGCGGCAGGATCATGAAGGGCAGTAGGATATGCACCATAGCAACGATGGTGCCGAACTTGTTGTAGATCATCGAGAAGCGCTCGTCGCCATAGCCCCAGCGTTGGGCGCTGTCAGACATATCTTGCGCGGCGGCCAGGGCCGCCTCGGCCCCACCGGACTGATAAACCTGGACGATTTGCTGGGCACAGGACGGCAGGTCCGCCATGGGCTGGCTAACCATATTGGCCAGCGCCGTCTCGCCCGACGCCAGGATGATGCTGACGTTCTTCGCGCAGACGCTGGCCACCGACAGGTCGCTATACTCGTTGAAGATCAGGGATATCTGCAGCACCACCTGATTGAGCCCGCTGAAGACCATCACGTCATTGACGACCCCCTGCCCTTGCAGCATCGCGATCCAAGCGGTTGTTCTAACCAGAATGGACGTCCAGAACGGCAAAAGCACCAGGATCAACAGCAGGTTGGCTTTACGTGCCGGCAAGTTGGCGAGGATCCAGGCGACAGGATAACCCAGCGCAAAGGCGAAGACCGTCACCAGAAAAGAAATCTCCAGCGTGCGCAGGAACAACTTCACGTGGATGCGGCGATCTTCTTCCTGTAGCGCAACGCTACCGTCGCCGGAATACTTGAAGTCGAGCGAGGCCAGGTAATAGGCGGGGGTCCACGAGGTCGCCGCGGATTTGATCGCCTGCCAAACCTCTAACTTGCCCCAATCCTCGTCGGCCGCGATCAGCGCATCCTTAAAGGGCGCTTCCATGCGGGCGGCACGCCTTGCGGAGCGCGTGAACATCGAACGGGTGCCCGAATATTCCTGGTTCACCCGGGTCGCGACTTGGCCGATCTCCTTGGTCTGGCGTGCGTTGACCAGGTCTCGGACCATGGCCGCGTACATCTCTTCGGTGGGCTCGCTGGTGCCGTCCCATTCCTGTAGCAGGATGGCCGTCTCGGGCATCCGGTCGGCATAGGTCGGGTTGTGGAAACCCTGCTGCATAAACACGAAGATCGGGATGATCAGGACGGCCAGGATAAAGGCCAGCAGCGGGGCAACCAACCCGAAGGCGCGAAGGCGAGAGACGCGCAGCGCCTGTTCAAGTTTTTTCTTTAGGGGCGTGCCATCTGCTGCCACCAGACGACCGGTTGCAGGGTCGACCGAACGGTCCTCGGCAAACCGGGCGTTACCTGCCACATCGGTCATAAACTCGCCCTTAACATTATGATTTCATTAAGGAAGTTGACGGCCGTCAACTTTTGGTCGGACCTCCCCCAGAACGGGGGAGGTCCAGCTTTCGCTTAGTTCGCCAGCCAGGCGTTGAAGCGCTCGTTCAACTCATCCTGGTTGTCGGCCCAGAACTCAAAGTCGTTCTGCAGCGCGTTCGAGAAGTTGTCCGGTGCCGTTGGCATCTGCGGACCCATCTTCAGGTCAGGCTTCGAGTGGTACGAGCCGACCAGCGCCGACGAGGACTGACGGGTCGGGCCATAGGAGATCCACGATGCCTGACCAGCAAGACGCTCTGTGTCAGTCGAGAACGCCATGAAGTCCATTGCGGCGTCTTTGTTCGGCGCGCCCTTTGGGATGATCCAGAGGTCCAGATCCCAGACCTGACCGTCCCAGATGATGTTGAATGGCTTGTCTTCAGCCGCAACCGCGTTGAAGATCCGGCCATTGTAGGCGGTGGTCATCACAACTTCGCCATCAGCCAACAGCTGCGGCGGCTGGGCGCCAGCTTCCCACCAGACCACGTCGTCTTTAATGCGGTCCAGCACGGCGAAAGCACGGTCGACACCTTCCGGCGTGGACAGAACTTCGTAGACGTCCCCGGCAGCGACACCGTCGGCCATCAACGCCATTTCCAGGTTCGCCTTGGGCGATTTACGCATACCGCGCTTGCCCGGGAACGAGGTCAGGTCGAAGAAGTCAGCGATGGTCTTGGGGCCATCAGCCACTTTCGAGCTGTCATAGGCGTAGATCGTCGACCAGACGATCGTCGGCACAGCGCAAGGCACGTCCAAGGTGCCGGCGATGAAGTCGTCCATGGCGGGTGTGCCGTCCGGGGCCGACGGCAGAATCGACATGTCGATTTCTTCAGCCAGGCCTTCGTCGCAAGCACGCACAGCGTCCGACAGCTCAACGTCAACGATGTCCCAGGTCACGTTACCGGCTTCGACCTGAGCCTTAATCTCGGCCAGACCACCGTTATAGTCTTCCGAGATGATCTTGTTGCCGGTCGTGGCCATCCACGGCTTGTGGTAGGCTTCTACTTGGCTTTTCGTGTAGGCGCCGCCCCAAGAGACGACCGTGATCGTCGACTCGGCCATGGCGACGCCGGCGACGGCGATCGCGCTGGCCGCGCCGATCAAAGCAGTTCTGAGTTTCATGTTACACTCCCAGTGTTTACACCCGTACGTCGCCCGATCTGCGCCCCCCGGGTTAGGGGCGCCGGGCATCCTGATTAAGCTGCGTCCAAGGCGCGGCAATCTTCCGTCATCCAGCCGATGGGCGCGCTTTCGCCCACTTGCAGAACGGTATGTCGCGTAGAGTTCGGCACTTTGACGATGAAATCGTCATGGCCCGCCACTTCCATGCGGCAGCGGATGTGATCGCCCAGATAAATCAGTTCGACCACCCGGCCGTCCATGCGGTTGGGTGCACTATCGTCGCCGATCAACACCCGTTCGGGTCGGATCGACAGCATGGTGCGGCTACCTTCTGCGCCGCAGTTCACCGCCAACGCGCTCACCTCACCGGCGCCATCCACAGCGACGCGAGCTTCCTGGCCGTTGACGGCGGACACCTGACCACCCAACTTGTTGTTCTCACCAATGAATTGGGCGACGAAGGCATTCTCTGGCCGCTCGTAGAGGTCGGCCGGGGGCGCCAGTTGCTGGATCACGCCGTCGTTGAACACCGCGATCCGGTCGGACATAGTCAGTGCTTCAGACTGGTCGTGCGTGACATAGACAACCGTAATGCCCAGGCGCTCGTGCAGATGCTTGATCTCGTACTGCATGTGTTCGCGCAGCTGCTTGTCCAGGGCGCCCAGCGGCTCATCCATCAGCACCAGATTCGGCTCGAAGACCAGCGCCCGGGCCAAAGCGACGCGCTGTTGCTGGCCGCCCGACAACTGCGCCGGCCGACGACCGGCGAACTCACCGGTGCCCATCTGCACCATGTCCAGCGCCCGCTGAACTTTCTGTTCAACTTCGGCCTTGCTCATCTTTCGCACTTGCAAAGGGAACGCCAAATTCTCCGCAATCGTCATATGCGGGAACAGCGCGTAGTTCTGGAAGACCATGCCGATGCCCCGTTTGTGGGGCGAGATGTTATTAATGGACAAGCCATCCAGCGTGATCGTGCCATGGGTGGCCGTCTCGAACCCTGCCAACATCATCAGACAAGTCGTTTTACCGGAACCTGACGGTCCCAACATGGTCAGGAATTCGCCCGGAGCGATATCCAGATTGAGGTCTTTGACCACCAACGTTTCGCCGTCGTAGCTTTTTTGCACCCGTTCGAATGCCACCGCCGCACCGACGACTTGCCTATCGCTCATTCGGGCCCCGTCCGATTCCTACTGCATTTGTGTCAACACAATCACAGTATTGATGCACCGCACAAGCGTCGAAATCTCGAGATGTGGAATGAATTGGCTCATCCAGCGGGTTTTTCGCGCCCTGGTTGCCGGATGCACAATCCAGAAATTCGCGGCACTAGTGAAAATGCCGGGCCGGAAGGTTCCGGCCCGGCAAGGCTTAGTGCGGCGCTGCCCCTGTCCGGGCTAGAACCCGGAAGTGCAACCTTGGCGAGCGGTCCACCTGAAGGTGTGTGCCGCAATGCTGCGCGACCTCGATCAGAAACTGGGCGCGCCCCACGGCCATCCTGGGATGGACACGCACCCCGAACGCCAGTTCCTGTTGACCGTCCAGTTCCGGCATCCGGTCCAGGTCGGTATCGACCACAAACCACATGCCGGTGGCATCGATCATGTAAGCCACCAGGTCACCCGGCCGGCAAGCCGGCCGCACCGGCACCACCGGGTCCAGACGCACTGCAACCGCCTGACCGGGCCAGCCGTCCGCGACGCGATGCTTCGCGCCCGGAAAGGCCAGGGCCGGTGACAGATCGGGCGCGCCCCCGGCAACTGCCTGATCCAGCGACGCGATATCCCGTCGAAGATCGCCGACGACCTGGTGCAGCTCGCTGACGCGCGCCGGCAGATCGACGAAATCCTCGTAGGTATCGCGCAACCAGAAAAGGCCTGTTGCCAGGAACACCAGCAACACCCAGTGGTCACGCAGCGTCCTTAGGCTTGTCCAAAAGCCCTCGGCCGCCAATTTCCCCGCAGTCTTGGCTGTCATTCTTGCCCCCTTTCTCTTGCCGGGGGGCCGGTCTCGCCGGCTGCTCACCCGGCGCGCCGCGTCGTTGCGCGGCTATTGCGGTATCAAGATCGGCAGGCGCAGCCAAAGGCCCCCGATCTCACCGTTGGACGTCAGGCCGACGCTTGGCGCCCGCTGCCGTCACAGACCCCTTTTGCCGGGAAAGGGAGAATAAATGATGAATTTAAGTGAGATTTTCTCGGTCCCGTCCGGGTGAACAGTGCGCATCGCGCCCGCAACCGGCATTCCTGGGGTTGCCTGGGGCATCCCTTAGGCAGTCTTGGACATCCGAAGGAGAAAGGAAGCCTCAGAAAGCACAGTGTCATCCCCGCTTACCGATTGAGAACTCTGCCCCAAGATGCGGGATTTCAGCAAAACTTAGGGCCGATCGCGCTACGCTGTTTTGGACGCCAAAGAGAACGGGTTCCCTATGCCGGGCAAGTGGCAGAGTGATCGGCTAACACGTCAATTGGGGCAGGCCGGCCTGATCTGGACCCCGGCAGGCTTCCATGTTCGCGCGGCGGTGCTCGGCGCGATGTCGGCGCTGGTCTTTGCGGTGGTCTTGAAGGTGAATCTTCTAGGCTCGGTATTGATCGGGATTTCTGCAGGGCTGGCCCTGCTGCACGTCTATGTTTGGCGCGTATCCGTCGCGCGCATGCGCTATGTCTCCCAACAGTTACCGCGCGCAATCGACGCCGTTATCCGCGGGCTCCAAGCAGGCCGGTCAGTCACAGACTCGCTGCTGATTGCTGCCAAGGAGGCGCAAACCCCCGTCCGGCAGGAGCTCACCCGAATCATCGATGATCTGGCTGCAGGAAAGACCATCGAAGAGGCGCACTGGCGCTTTTCCCAGCGCATCCCGGTGCGCGAGGGGCGCGAGTTTGCACTTGCCCTGACAAGACCTCGGTTGGATCGTGCGCGCTTGGAGGCATTGCGCCGTCTCAACCACCAGCTCCGCGCGCGTGCCGCCCTCAACGATAAGAACGCGGCGCGGTCTGCCAAAACCTTGTCCGGCGCGGCAATGGTGATATCGGTGCCCTTGGCGATCGGTTGGTCACTGGCAGTAGCAAGGCCGGCCGAGTTCAGCTTACTCAGCTCTCAGGCGTTTGGGGTCGTGTTTCTATCTCTCTGCGCGGTCTGCTGTTTTATTGTGGCGATGGTCGTGCGTCACGTCTGGTGCTTGAGATCCCGACGCTAATGGGCTCACGAGTCGCCGCTAAGTGGCCCATGAACCATCGCCTAATCCGCCCCCCAAGCCGCCAAGAGATCCTCGATCTGTACCTTTGCAGAGGACCGCAAGTCGGCAGGTGTTGAGGAAAACCGAGGAGCAGGCGCCGGATGGACAGGATCGCCTACGAACCCGGCTCGGGCGGCGTTGTGGGGATGCGCAGGCGCCTCGGTCATGTCCAGCACCGGCGCCACACAGGCGTCCGTGCCATCGAACAAGTCGGCCCAATGGTCGCGAGACTCCTCGGCCAGACGCGCACCAATCGCGGCCGCCAGCGCAGGCCATTGGCCACGGTCCGCCTGGTCCCAGGCGGTGGCGTCCATGCCAAGCCCCTCCATCAGGGCGCGGAAGAATTGCGGCTCGATCGCCGCGACGGCCAGATACAGTCCGTCCGCGCAGGTGTAACAGCGATAGTAGGGGGCACCGCCGTCCAGCAGGTTTTGCCCCCGCTCGGCCGACCAACGGCGCTGCCCCATCATTCCGTAGATCGTCGTCATCTGACTGGCGGCCCCATCCAGCATAGCGGCATCGACCACCTGGCCCTGACCGGTGCGCTGGGCGGACAGGACGGCGGAGACCAGACCAAAGGCCGCGAACAACCCCCCGCCGCCATAATCGCCTACCAGATTCAGGGGCGGCATGGGCGGCGCGCCGGGGCTGCCCATGGCGGCCAATGCGCCAGAGATCGCGATGTAGCTGAGGTCGTGACCTGCCGTTGTTGCCCATGGACCCTCCTGGCCCCAACCGGTGATCCGGCAATAGACCAGGCGCGGATTGGCGGCCAGCGCCACCTCCGGGCCCAGGCCCAGGCGCTCCATCACACCAGGGCGCAACCCCTCGACGGTCGCGTCCGCCGCCCCCATTAGGGCCAGGGCATGGGCGCGATCCGCCGCGTCCTTCAGGTCCAGCGTGACCACCCGACGACCCCTGTCGATTGGCTCGTCGCCCTTGTGCTGGATCATCGGGCCGCGGTCGACGGCGGGGCGCGCGATGCGCACCACCTCGGCGCCCAGGTCGGCCAGCAGCATGCCGCAGTAGGGGGCTGGGCCAATCCCCTCGAATTCGACGACCCTGATACCGTCCAATGGTCCTGGCATGCGCCCCTCCTTGAATTTTTGCCCAGTTTTCCCGCACGCTGCGCGGAAAGCCATACCTCCATGTGATCGCTGCAAGGGAGAAGCCCCGATGAACGCGCCCGGTCCCCTAAACTCGATCTGCGATGTGTCCGGCATCGCCGTCGGTAACGCCGTAAACCTGGACCTGACCACCGGGGCGACGGTCATCCTGCCCGACAGGGCGTGCCCAGTCGCCGTCGACCATCGGGGCGGCGGCATCGGCAGCCGGGCAACTGCCGGTCTGGCGCCCGGGTCTACGGTGACAGAGGTGGACGCGATCACCCTGTCCGGCGGCTCCTCTTATGGGTTGGATGCCGCCGGCGGGGTGATGCATGCGTTGCGGGGCCGCGGGCGCGGGTTTGCGGTTGCGGGCGAGGTTGTGCCGATCGTGCCCGGCTCGATCATCTTCGACCTGCTGTGCGGCGGGCCGAAGTCATGGGAGCGCAGCCCCTGGTGGACGCTGGGCCAACAGGCTGTGGGAGCCGCAAGGACGGAGTTCGCCCTGGGCAATGCAGGTGCAGGACTGGGCGCAACCGCGGGATATCTGAAGGGCGGGCTTGGCACGGCGTCCTTCAGGGCAGACGGCTTCACAGTGGGAGCGCTGGCCGTGGCCAATCCGGTGGGCTCGGTGGTGATCCCCGGAACCGACAGCCTCTGGGCCTGGCGCTTGGAACAAAACGGCGAACTGGGCGGCCAAGCCGTGCCTGGCCGAAGCCAAGACTTGTGGCAGGGCCCGCCGGAAGGGCCGGCACTGGCCAACACCACCCTGGCCGTGGTGGCTACCGATCTGGCGCTGACACGGGATCAGCTGATCCGCATCGCGATCATGGCGCAGGACGGCATCGCCCGCGCGATCCGGCCCATCCACAGCCCGTTCGATGGCGACACTGTCTACGTGATTTCGACGATGGGAAAGCAGGAGGAGGCCACTCCGGCGCGCCTGACACAGTTGGGCACGCTGGCTGCCGATTGCGTCGCCCGTTCCATCGCCCGTGGCGTCTACGAAGCCGACAGCTTGGCGGGGTATCCCAGCTATCGCGACCAGCACGGCTAGGGGTTCCACGGCTAGGAGATCAACGTAGCTCCCGCACAATCGGGGTATCGCTCAGGATCTCGCCCGTCTCGGCATCCACCTTCACCAGGCGCTCGATCCCGTCGCGCTCTATCACAAACAGCACGCCGCTCTGGGACTGGCCGGTGGCGACGATCTCCCCCGGTGGCAGGGTCAGCGCCTCCGCCGTTACCAGAACCGCGCCGCCAGCAGAGCCCAAGTCCACGCCCACGCCAAAACCCAAGCGGATGACAATCGTGCCCACCATGGCTAGGAACCCCAGGATGAGCACCACCATCAGCACCATGGCCATCAGGCGCAGTTGGCGCACCTTTGGCGGCTCCTCCTCGTCCTCGGGGGCGTAACGCATGGCGGCTCCTCTCGATCCGGTGGTGCTGACTATCCCGGAAGGACTGGCCGGGCAACGGCTGGACCGGGCGTTGGCGGACCTGGCCGAGGATGCGGGTCTGGGCCTGTCGCGGTCCCGGATCGGGGGCCTGTTGGCCGATGGGGCGGTGTCGGGCCCCGGCGCCGATGGCAAGAACCCCGCGAAGCATAAGGTGGCGGCGGGCGCTGCATATGTCCTGACGCTTCCCGCTCCCATCGACCCGATCCCCGAGCCTCAGGCGATCCCGCTGGACGTGGTGCACGAGGACGCCCATCTGATCGTCATCGACAAGCCTGCGGGCATGGTGGTCCACCCAGCACCCGGCGCGCCGGACGGCACGTTGGTCAACGCGCTGCTGGCCCATTGCGGGGACACCCTTGCCGGTATCGGGGGAGAGCGGCGCCCCGGCATCGTCCACCGCATCGACAAGGACACCTCCGGCCTGATCGTCGCCGCCAAGACCGAAGCCGCGCACACGGGTCTGTCCGCCTTGTTCACTACCCATGACATTCAACGCGCCTACCGGGCAATCGCCTGGGGTGCCCCAGGGATCGAGCGGCTGACCGGGCGCGACGGCATCGGGATAGAGACGGGCGGCTGGATCCGCGTCGAAAGCCAGCTGGGCCGCCATCCGCAGGACCGCAAGAAGATGGCTGTTCTAAGCTCCGGTGGGCGCCACGCCCTCAGCCGTTTCCGGGTGGCCCAGCGCTTCGGACCCGAGGACAAGCCCTATGCCAGCCTGCTCGACTGTCGGCTGGAGACCGGGCGCACCCACCAGATCCGGGTGCATTCGGCGCATATTGGCCACCCGCTGGTCGGAGATCCGGTCTATGCGCGCCCTCGGCAGCTGCCAAATGTTGCGGGTGACGCAACGGAAAGGGCGAAAATTGAAACATTCCCCCGCCAGGCGTTACATGCGGCCGAATTGGGGTTTAGGCACCCGATAACGGGCGAATTGCTGCAACTTTGCGCAGAATTGCCCCCGGATATGCACGAACTCTTAACGATTTTGCGCCGGAATATGTGATCGAACCGTTAACAGTAGTTGAGCGGTGCGTCGCTCTACCTACGTACAATGGTGATCAGGGCCCAACTGCGGGCCCGTTGGGGAGACAGTGATGGGCACGACATACACATCCTTGCCGGCGCCTTCGCCCGAACAAGGGCTCAGCCGCTATCTGACCGAAATCCGGAAGTTCCCGATGTTGGAGCCGGAACAGGAATTTATGCTAGCAAAGGCCTGGGTTGACCACGGCGATCGCAATTCGGCCCATCAGCTGGTGACATCGCACCTGCGCTTGGCCGCCAAGATCGCCATGGGTTACCGCGGCTATGGCCTGCCGACGGCCGAGGTGATTTCAGAGGCGAATGTTGGCCTGATGCAGGCCGTCAAGCGCTTTGACCCGGATAAGGGTTTTCGCCTGGCGACCTACGCCATGTGGTGGATCCGCGCCTCGATCCAGGAATACATCCTGCGGTCGTGGAGCTTGGTGAAGCTTGGCACGACCGCTGCACAGAAAAAGCTGTTCTTCAACCTGCGCAAGGCCAAATCGAAGATCGGCGCGCTGGAAGATGGGGACATGCGCCCCGAGCATGTCGAGAAGATCGCCACCGATCTGGGCGTGACCCAGGACGAGGTTGTGTCGATGAACCGGCGGATGTCCGGCGGCGGTGACAGCTCGCTGAATGCGCCGCTTAAGGGCGACGGCGAGGGCACCTCGGAATGGCAGGACTGGCTGGCCGATGACGACGCCGACCAGGCCTCGGCCTATGCCGAACAGCAGGAGCTGGACGTGCGCCGCGAACTGCTGATCGAGGCGATGGACGCGCTCAACGAGCGTGAACAGCACATCCTGACCGAGCGGCGTCTGAAGGAAGATCCGGTCACGCTGGAGGAGCTGTCGAACGTCTACAACGTCAGCCGCGAGCGGATCCGCCAGATCGAAGTTCGCGCGTTCGAAAAGCTGCAGCGCCGGATGCGCGAGCTGGCCGCCGACAAGCGGATGATCCCGGCGGTCAACGCCTGATCAACAGCGAAATAGGGTGCGTGGCTTACCACGCACCCTAAACCAACTTCTCACACGTTCTCAGTTCGTTGTGCCGTGGTTATGCCCACTGTGGCTACCATGATTATGGCCGCTATGACCGCCATGGTCGTGGCCACCGTGGCTGTGCCCGCCTTTGATCTTCGCACCGTGCACGATGATGTCGATTTTGCCGGCTTTCTCGAACGTCAGTGAAATCTCGAACATGTCGCCCTCTTTGATGGCGCGGGTCGCCCCGAAGGCCATGACGTGCAGGCCGCCTGGTTCAAGCACCACGTCACCCCCGGCAGGGACCAAGATCGCCTCGACCGCCGCCATGGACATCACGCCGTCGTTCATCTCGGACTTGTGCAGTTCCATCACTTCGAAGAAGGGCGAGGATGCCGCCACCAGCCTGTCATCCGCTTCGCCTGCATTGCTGATCATCAGGTAGATCGCGGTGGGGCGGTTCGGGATCGTGGTGCGCGCTTTGGCTTCGTGCAGCGTCAGGTCGCCCAGGGTATACTCGTGCGCCTGGGCGGAACCCACGGCGCCGACAGCACCGACGGCAATGGCCAGCGCGACCAGCGGCGCAGTCAACGTGCGGAAGAACATGGAAACCTCCATCTACTAGGCGCGGGTACAGGACCGCGCGCCGCGGGTTGGATCAACTCAACGTTTCGCGACGGTTTGTCCGTCACGCCCGCATATAATGTAGGCCCTGAAAACGCCCGCGGAAGGCCGTGACATCCGCTGCGACATCCTGCGGGTCGCCATGCAACGCGCGGCCGATCAGCTGGGCCAGTTCGCCCATGTGCTCGGGCCCCATGCCGCGGCGCACGACTTCGGGTGTGCCCATGCGCAGGCCGTTCAGATCGCCCTCGACCTCGGCCACTGGCAGACCGATCCCGCAGGCCAGGATGTTCGCCCGCCGCAAGTGCTTCGAGGCCGTCTGCCCCCCACCATAGGGGGCCGCCAGAACGGCCAGCTGATGCGACCGGGTGGCGATCTCTTCGGGCAGATAGACCTCGACATCGGCCAGCTGCAGGTTCGCGGCTAAGGCCCGGGCGGTGGCTACCATCTCCGCCGCATAGGCAGCGCCATGGTCGCGCCAATCCAGCAGCGCCATGGCCAGCGCTGCGACCCGTCCCGCATCGAAATTGGCCGTCAGCCCCGGAAAGGCGATCTTGTCCAGGCGTTCGGCCAGGTCGGCATCGTTAGTGACGATCAGGCCGCCCGCGGGCCCGCCCAGCGATTTGTAGGTGGACATCGTCATCAGATCCGCGCCGTGGGCCAGCGGATCGGGCCAGGTCCCCCCCGCGATCATGCCGCAGAGGTGCGCGGCATCAAACAGCACCCGCGCGCCCACCCGGTCGGCAATGGCGCGGATCTCGGCCACGGGGTGCGGCTCCAGGTTCAGACTGCCGCCAATGGTGATCAGCTTGGGCTGCAGCGCTTCGGCATGCGCGGCCAGCTGGTCCAGATCGACCGAATAGTAATCGTCGCGCGGCGCGGCCTGGTGGATTTCCAGCCCATAGAGGCCTGCGGCTCCCGCCTGATGGTGCGTGACATGGCCGCCGACGCTGCCGGGCGGCACGATCACGCGGTCCCCGGGCTGGCAGCAGGCCATGAACGCATAGAGGTTCGCCAATGCGCCCGAAGCCACACGCACCTCTGCAAAGCGGGCGCGGAAGACCGCGGCCGCCAGTTCCGCTGCGATCACCTCGATCTGCTCGATCGCTTCCAGCCCCATCTCGTACTTGTCCCCCGGATAACCCAGCGACGGCCGCGGCCCCAGCCCGCGGGCCTGCAGTGCCTCGGCCGCCGGGTTCATCACGTTCGTGGCGGGGTTCAGGTTGACGCATTCCCGGTCGTGGATCGCCGTGTTCTGCCCGGCCAGATCGTCGAGCCAGCCCGCGATTTGGCCGCTGTCCAGCGAAGCGGTGCGCGTGGCCAGTTCCTGGACGTAATCTTCGCAGGAGGCAGGCACCCAAGGGCGGCGGTCTGTGGCGGTCATCGGCTGTCTCCCGGTCTATACGCGCCTGTCATTCCATTGTTGCGGCGCGCGCGCAAACCAGATTTAAGCGGGCCCAGACTGAGAAAAGCTAGGCCTACAAAATGCGCCTGACCCCGCCCCGCCCAGCGCCCGCGCCCCTGACCGCCCTGCGCGCGTTCGAGGCCGCCGCCCGGCATGGCAGCTTTCAGCGCGCCGCCGAAGAGCTGGGCGTCTCCGCCGGGGCGGTGGCGCAGCAGATTAAAAGGCTGGAGGATTGGGCCGGTGTCATGCTGTTCGAGCGCCAGGCTCACGGCGTCCAGTTGACCGAGGAGGGGGCGCGGGCGCTGCCCCTGCTGTCCCAGGGGTTCGATCTGCTGGGTACGGCGGCCCGCACGCTTCGGGGGGCGCCGTCCAGGGCGCAGATCCGCATCGCCGCCCTACCCGCGGTCGCGCAGCTATGGCTAAGCCCGCGATTGACGGCGCTGGGCCGCGCGGTTCCCGACGCCGACATCTCGCTGCACGCGCTGGACAGCTGCCCCGACCCGGCGCGCGGCGTCTATGACCTGGGCGTCTACCCGGGCGACGGGGGCGGCCCTGTCCTAGCCGCGAACAGCCTGATCCCCGTGGCGGCCCCGGTCCTGGCGGAAACCATCCGCCAACCCGGGGATCTGGCCCAAATGCCGCTGATCCACGACACGGCCTGGCGCCACGACTGGCAGCGCTGGCTGGGCGCCCACGCCATCACGGGCGTCGCCGCCGACCGGGGCGCGATGCACTCGCTCTACAGTATCGCGGTCGAACGCTGCATGGGGGGCGATGGCGTGCTCATCGGCCATAGCGCCCTGGTGGCGCCCCTGATCGAAGACGGCAGACTGGTGAACCTGTTCCCGGACCTGGCCGTGCCCGCCGCGCCGCTTCGCCTGGTGCTGCCACCGCAGGCAGGGCTGACAGCGTTGGTCTCAATTGCCGCCAAGGCGTTGCAGGCGGCCTGATGGCTTAGCCCCTACCGCCTGGGCCCCCTGGCATGGGGGGCGCGGCCTTCGCGCCCTTGGCGCGGGGCAGGCTGCCCGCCCTTTTTCGGGGCCTTCACGGCGCCCTTGCCCGGGCCGTTCTCGGAGCCTTTACCCGCGCCGTGCCCTGTCGCTCGACCACCATCCTTTGCCGGCTTTTCCCCGGCCCCCCGGGCCCGCATGGCCGCCGCGCGCAGTTCCTCGGCGATCTCCTCGGCTTCCTCGGGGTCGAAATCCATTGGCAGGTCGATCCCATCGCCCAAGATATAAAGACGCACCATCCCCTCGCTGGTCGGGCCGATCTGTAGACCCGCGATCTCGTCGGTCTGGCGATTGATGCTCATGGGCTGTCCTTTGGCTGTTCGCTCCCCTCTAGCAAGCTCGTGCGTGCTGCGCCATGCCTGCCGGAAGGCCCGCGCGAAATCGCGGGCGCCCGCTTGAATTCGCCGCGCGCTGGCTGTAGACGGATCGCTCTGAGAGGTCAGGCCGCCTTAGCTCAGTAGGTTAGAGCGCTGGATTGTGGATCCAGAGGTCCCCCGTTCGAGCCGGGGAGGCGGTACCACCCCTCCTCTAATCCGTACCTGAAATAGTATCTCAAGTATCTGGCGCCAGCAGCGCCTCAACCGCTTGGACAACGGGGCGCGACATCGGGCGCTGGCCGCTGTGGAACGAGGCGACCGGCTGGCCATCGGGCCCGATCAGGTACTTGTGGAAATTCCAGCCCGGCGCCTTGTTGCGGCCAAAGGCGTCGCGCGCCCACAGATAGAACGGATGCGCCTTGGACCCGCGCACCTTGGTGATCGTGGTCATGGGCAGGTCCAGGTTAAAGTTGACTTCGCAGAAGTGGAAGCCTTGAAGAACCCTGTTTTCTGACTGCTGCTGCATGATCTTGGGCCAGCGAAGCAAGGAGGTCTTCTTTTCCGTTGTCGATTTGATGTTCGGCTTGCGATTTTCCTCTTCTTCGTTACGCCACGGCGCTCTTTT
>JBCCML010000005.1:0-144741 GCA_039026375.1 Pseudomonadota bacterium | reverse complement strand
CCCCCCACCCCCCCCCCCCCCCGCCCCCTTGGGGGCCGCCCCGCGCGTTGGCCCGGGGGGGGGGGGGGGGGGGGGCCCGCGGCTCCAATCGGCGACAGCCTAACCGACCTTCCGAAACCCTGACGGTTAAGCGCCGGCGCCACGCGCCCTTGCCGCATGCGCATACTTGCTGACCATGTCTTGAAAGGCCTTACTGGTCGCCAGGTCATAGGGCATCTTATAGGGGAAGTTCTTGGCGTGATCGAAGCTGTGGCGCATGGCGGGGTTCACCTCGTAGATGAAAAGCTGCCCCTCCGCGTCCACCGTGAAATCGATGCCAATAAACTCCAGGCCCAACAGATCCGCCACGCGCTCCAGGCAATCGACATTCGCGGCCCCCACATAGCTTTTCCAATCAGCCAGGAAGCGGCGTTCCTCGCCCATCAGTTCCTCGTCAACACGCATCAGTTCCTTGCGGTTGTCGCCGCGCACGTTCCAATAGTGATCCAGGTGACAGACCACGGGATAGAACGCGCCGTCGATGTGGAAGAGCCGCAGTTTGCGGAACAACGTCCCCTTCCAGTAAATCGGGTGGTAATCGATCAGGAAGAACTCGGCGCCATGCAACGCCTCCAGATACTGCTCCAGATCGGCAGGCGCGTGGATCAGTTCGGTCGAGCGCGCGGTCTGCGTGCCCGCAACCCGGATGATGAAGGGCGGCTGGAACCCCAGCTTGGCGATCTCGGCCGGCACCTCGTCGCGCCGTCGATAGGCCGTGTTCAGCCGCAGCGTGCGAGGAAATCGCACGCCCTTCAGGCCTTGCAGGCGCTGGTAGTTGCGGTCCCGGGCCGTCTCGAACACCCGTTCGGGCCGGTTGATCACTGCCGTCTCAGGGTGCCGTGCCAAGTACCGGCTGAGGCTTTCCAGCGAGCGGCCTTCCACATCCGGTTCCGCAATGGTGTTCAACAGCAGATCGTAGGGCGGCACCAGCGTGTCATCACGCAAGTTCTGCCCAGCGATCGTGAAGGTGCTGACGGAAAAATCCGGGTCCATCGTCAAAAACCGGGTGGTGAAGTGACCACCCCTCAGCTTTGTCTTCCAGCCGACACTGCTTTTCGCGACAGTCACCTGGGTGCGATCGAAACCACGCACCTTCAGGACGTGCGGCGCGTCCGCATTGGGACCGGGCACCTGGTTCATCACCGGATACTGGCTGAGGAAGTCGGTCAGCAGCGCGCGGCCCTGCTCCGTTCGACCGGTATTGACCTGGATGGCGGCCAGATTGAAGGCCGCCTCAGAGTGGTCGGGCACCAACGCCAATACCTTGGCAAACGCTTCAGCGGCAGGACGCGGCTTGCCGGCCCGCATGGCCTGCTCGCCGGCGGACATGATCTGTTTCGCGCGCTCATGCACGGCGTTTTCGGGCGTCCTGCCACCACGCGCGCCATCAGGCTCCGTGTCTTCGCTCCGCGGGTTTTGCATTGGCGCAAAATCGCCGAAATGCTGCGACGAGTCCACCTGGGGCTGACCCGCAGCCGCGTCTCAGTAAACCCGACCGCGACGCGGGGCCGATTACCCTAACCGCCGGTCACGCTCATATGGCGCGCCACCTGGCCGTCGACGCGTTGGCGCGAATAGTCGAAATCATGCCCTTTGGGCTTGCGGGTGATCGCCTCGCGGATCGCGGCCTGCAGGCGATTGTCGTCATCCGTCTCGCGCAGGATACGGCGCAGATCCGCGTCATCGTCCTGGCCCAGGCACATGTAGAGCTGCCCGGTGCAGGTCAG
The DNA here is from genome assembly GCA_039026375.1 of Pseudomonadota bacterium. Classification (GTDB taxonomy): domain Bacteria; phylum Pseudomonadota; class Alphaproteobacteria; order Rhodobacterales; family Rhodobacteraceae; genus Thermohalobaculum. The sequence goes on along the minus strand of JBCCML010000005.1, from coordinate 142,975 downwards.
CCGCACCCGGTTGCAGCTTTCGCAGAAATTATGGCTGAGCGGGGTGATGAAGCCGATCTTCTGGCCGGTCTCTTCCAGACGAACATAGCGGGCCGGGCCGCCGGTTTTTTCGGGCGTGTCGATCGGGGTCCAGCGGCGCGCAATCTCGGTGCGCACATCCTCCAGCGACCAGTACTGGTCCAGCCGGTCCTCGTTACCCAGGTCGCCCATGGGCATGACCTCGATGAACGTCAGGTCCATTTCCCAGTCGCGGCACCATTCGATGATCTTGTGCACTTCCATGTCGTTGACGCCCTTCAACGCCACGACGTTGATCTTGACGCTGAGACCCGCGGCCCGCGCCGCTTCGATGCCGTCCAGCACGTGGTCCAGGCGACCCCAGCGCGTGATCATCTGGAACTTGGCTTTGTGCAATGTGTCCAGCGAGACGTTGATGCGTTTGACGCCCAGATCGGCCAGCGCCTGGGCATACTTGCGCAGCTGCGAGCCGTTCGTGGTGACCGTCAGTTCGTCCAGCCCCTGGCCCAGATGGCGGGCCATCCGCTCGAAGAACCACATGATGTTTTTGCGCACCAGCGGCTCGCCGCCTGTGACGCGCAGTTTTCGCACGCCCATGCCCACGAATGTCGAGCACAGGCGATCCAGCTCCTCCAGGCTCAGCAGCTCTTTCTTGGGCAGAAAGGTCATGTGCTCGGCCATGCAGTAGACGCAGCGGAAGTCGCAGCGGTCGGTGACCGAGACACGCAGATAGGTGATCGCGCGCGCGAACGGGTCGATAAGCGGCGGGGTTTCCCCCTGCGGTGTTATCTGCGGCGCGCTCTGTGGTGTCTTCTTCGATTCCGTGGCGTCGGCGTGCATAGCCCCCTCCGTAGCTGAGGCAAATCTAGTGGCCAGACGGCGGCACGGCAACGTCCATAAATCAATGGTTACCGTGCCGTTCACCTCATTTGTTTCAAACACATCAACAAAATTGCGCAAGTCTTCGATGGAATCGTCATAACCGCGCACCAAATCGCGCGCATTCGCGAAGGAGACTCAGATGTTGAGCGTAGCCCCGATCAGTGGGCCCTTGGTAAAGCCGTTGCACCGACAGATGGGCCGCACGCCCACAATCGGTGAACAGATCCATAACGACCTCACCACGACCAAACCCAAAGAGATCGCCCGCCAGGTGATCGACAATCTGTCCGTGGCGCCGGAAGGCGGGATCGCGCAGCGTTCGCGCGCCGAGGCTGAAGCCAACCGCCGCCCGGACCACGAGGCGCGACGTGCCGAGGTCGAGCGCGATACTCAGCGCCGCGAGGCGCGCCGTTTGGTCCTGGATCAATCGGAACGCCGCGAGGACCGGCGCACCGAGGAGGTTCGCGCCCAGGTCGAGCGGGCCGACGACCGTCGCGAGCGCAAACTGGAGGAATCGCGCGCCCGCACTGCGCATCTGGACAACTACGTGCCGCCAGACCGGCCGGACAGGCCAAAGGCACCAACCGTAGAACGCACCGTTCCAGCCGACCGGCCGAGCCCGTCCTCATCTTCGCCCCCGCCGCAAAGCGCCGGGCCGACAGACCTTCCGCCGAAACCGCCCGAATTGCCGGATCGACGGGCCGAAGCGGCGGCGGCCGCCCAATTCCGGGAACGCCTTAGCGAAGTTCGCGCCGCGCAGGACAAGCGATATGATGCCGAAAGGCGCCAGTTGAACGCCGCCATGTAAGACCATCACCCATTTGGTCATAACAGGCTTTGACAGCCCGCCCGCCTGCCGCTTTTCTCTGCGTGAGGGAGACAAGAGGGACAGGTATGATTCTATTCGGGCGGGATCTGTCGCCGTTTGCACGGCGACTGACGATATTCTGCGCGCTGCAAGGGCACGAGATCGAGCGGCGTGCCTTGCTGGTTGTCGGTGAGGATTTCGAGACGCTGAAATCGATGAACCCAGTTGGGCGCATCCCAGTGCTGGAGCTGGACGATGGCACACAGCTGTCGGATACCTATGCGATTGGCGACTGGCTGGACGAGACGTCCCCGAACGGGCGGCGCATGCTGCCGGCCAGCGGGGTCGAACGGCGCGCGGCCTTCCAGCGCCTGGCCCTGGCCAATGGCACGGCGGAGAAGACGGTGGCGCTGGTCTACGAGCGGAACCGCCGCCCGGAGGAGTACCACTACATGGAGTGGCAGCAGCGCCTGGTCAGCCAGATCCAGGGCGGTCTGGCGGCATTGGATGCCGCTGTGCCCGCAAGCGGGTGGTCGGGACCGGACGGCGCCGATGCGGGCGATGTGGCCGCGGCGATCGCCTACCAGATGGTCGAGATCACCAACCCCTGGGTGCTGGAACCCGGCTATCCGCAGCTGGCCGCGTTCGCCGAACGGGTCAGCGCCGAGATCCCTGCTTTCGCCGAGACCAAGCCAAGCCTTTGATCGATCAACGCTCGGATCAGTCGGGTTCAGTCGCCGCCAAAGCGGCAGCGGCGGCATCACGTTGGTGCGCCAAGACAGGCACGATACCCGCCGCACGATAGGCGTACGTGCGGCCAGATCTGTCCGTGCGCCAGCACATGTACCCCACGAAGACGAGCCCAAGGGCCAGCAGAGACAACGAAACCGGATCGGCTTGCGGCCCAATCTCAAATCCCAGGACAGGCCCGGGGATCGCAAGAACGAGAAAGTACCCCAGCAAAATCAGAGCTTTCTTCGCGATGTGGCCAATTCCGGTCGGATAGCCATCTTCGGTCAGGTAGACGACCCCGGCCAACCACTTCCCGACGCCGCCACCCAAGCGGCTGGGCAGGATGATCAGCACCAACGCCAGGGCCAATGTCGCCAGAACGAACACCCAGTATCCGTTCTGCGACGCCTGGCCATAGGTGGACATGAAGCCGATCACAGGCGGCTCGACCGGTGCGCCACTGATCAGCTCCCACAGCGCAGTGGTGGTCTGGTAGAACAGGTAAAGGACCGGCAGGTACATCACGCTGAGGACCGAGCCTAACAGCAGCCGCCAGCGCGGTGCCGCGTACTTGCCAATGATTTCGGTGCGCGTCATCTGCTCCTCCCGCTCGGCGCCATATTGCCCAACTGGGGACGCGAGGCTAGCCTGCGGCGTCCTTCGACGGGGTCCCCACATGACCGAAATCACCCGAGCCGAGACCTGGGATGCCCTGCGCGCCGCGCATCGCTGGCAGATCCCCGATCGCTACAATCTGGCCTGGGATATGTGCGGCAAGTGGGCCCAGGCTGAACCCGACCGCCTGGCGCTGATCCACGTCACCGACCAGGTGCATGACTACACCTACGATGATCTTTGGAGGCTGTCGGCACAGCTGGCCAACGTGCTGGCCGCCCACGGGATCAAGCGCGAGGATCGCATCGGTCTGCTGCTGCCGCAGCGGCCCGAGACGGTGCTGACCCATCTGGCGGCCTATCGGCTGGGCGCGGTGATCGTGCCGCTGTTCGTGCAGTTCGGCGCCGACGGGCTTGCCTTTCGCCTGAGCGATTCCGGGGCGCGGGCGATCGTGACCGATCGTGCCAACTTGCCGAAGGTCGCGCAGATCCGCGATCGGTTGGGCGAGTTGGCGCATGTCTTTTCAGCCGATGGGGCCGCGGACGGCGCCCTGGATCTGCCAACGCTGATGCAGGCGGCGCAAGATCAGGCGCCGGTGGCCGATACCCTGGCCGAAGACCCGTCGTTCCTGTCCTACACCTCGGGCACCACGGGGCCGCCCAAGGGCGCGCTGCACGCCCAGCGGGTGTTGCTGGGACACATCCCCGGGGTTCAGACATTCTATGATTTCTGGCCGCAAGAGGGCGACCGGATCTGGACACCGTCGGACTGGGCCTGGCTGGGCGGGTTGGGCAACGTGATGATGCCGGCGCTCAGGATGGGCGTACCGCTGATCGCCCATGCCCCGGCGCGCTTTAACCCTGACGCCGCCCTGGATTTGATGCGCCGCCAGCGGGTGACCTCGTCGTTCCTGGCGCCCACGGCGCTGAAGCTGATGCGCCAGGCCACGGTGCCCGACGGGCTGGCGCTACGCGCCGTCGGCTCGGGCGGGGAAAGCCTGGGGGCGGCGATGCTGGAATGGGGACGCGGGGCCCTGGGCCTGACGATCAACGAGTTCTATGGCCAGACCGAGTGTAATCTCGTGCTGGGTAACAACTGGCGTCTGTTCGATCCAAAGCCGGGATCGATGGGGCGTGCCCTGCCCGGCAGCCATGTCGCGGTGCTGGACGGCACCCAACGCCTGGGCCCGGATCAGACCGGCGAGATTGCCATCCGCACCGGCGACCCGGCCATGTTCCTGCGCTATTGGAAGCAGCCGGAGACCACCGCCCAGAAATACGTCACGGCCAGCGACGGCGAGGTCTACATGATGACCGGCGACGAAGGCCGCTACGATGGCGAAGGCTGCTTCTTCTTCGCCTCGCGCACCGATGACGTGATCACCTCGTCGGGGTACCGGATCGGCCCTTCAGAGATCGAGGATTGCCTGAACCGCCACCCCGCCGTTGCCATGTCGGCCTGCATCGGGGTGCCCGATCCTGTGCGCACCGAAAGCGTGAAGGCCTTTGTGGTGCGGGCCGCGGGTAAGGGCGGCAACGAGGGCGACGCAGACGCGCTGGCCGCCGCCTTGATCGCGCATGTGCGCACGCGGCTGGGCCCACATGTGGCCCCACGCGAAATCGCCTGGATCGATGCGCTACCCATGACGGCCACGGGCAAGATCAAACGGCGCGACTTGAGGTTGGTTAGCGGAGATGGCGCGTCTCACGACGCCTGAGAGCGCAGGAACCAGGCCGTCATCAGCGGCACCATCAGCATGACGAAGATGATCCGCACCAGGTGGTGGACAGCCACGAAACCGGGATCAGCGTCGATGGCAAAGGCGATCAGGCTCATCTCGGCCACACCGCCTGGCGCATAGGCCAGCAACAAGCCGATCAACGGCTGGCCGGTCAGCGCCGAGACGCCCAGCGCCATCCCGGCTGCCACGGCCATCAGGATCGCGGTGCCCCCAAAGCTGAGTGCCCCAAAGCCCACAAGCCGCATGATCGGCACACCGGCGAAGCGGCATCCAACGGACGCGCCCAGGACCAGCAGGCCCACCTCGACCAGCCAGTGGGGCAGCACGCCCTCGATCAGACCGGCAAGGCGCAGGATCGCCGACACGACCAGGGGGCAGATCATCATCAGGATCGGGATCCCGGTGTTGCGCAGCAGCCAGACCAGACCCAACGACAACCCCAGCAGCAGCGCCAGGTCGTCCAGGGCGATCAATTGCTGGCCGTCGTATTCGTTGCCTGTCGGCACCGCATAGCCCATCAGGCCGAAGGCGACGAAGGGCGCCATGCAGACCACAAAGGCGATGCGCAGCGACTGGGCCAGGGCCACGTTGCGTTCGTCGGCGCCAAGCGTGCTGGCAACAACGACCACCGCCGTCAGCCCCCCGGGGATCGAGGAACAGAGCGCCGTCATCGGCGCCTCGCGCACCAGATGGCGGTAGTAGAGATAGGCCAACCCTGTCGCCAAGGGCATGTAGATCACCGCCCCGGCCATCGAGATCGGCCAGCGCAGGATGTCTTCGGCGGCCAGCCCGTCAAAGCTTTCACCCAAAAACAGCCCGATCAGCAGCATGAAGTTGGCCCGCATCCACAGCGGCACCTCTGCCGGCAGGCGAACCAGAACGGCGGCCATGCAGAAGAACAGCGGGCCCAGCATCCAGGCCAGCGGCACGTGGTAGCCCTCGGCCACGAAGCCGCCGACCGCGCCAATCGCCAGGCCCACAGCCATGCGCCAGAGCGCGCGGGGCGTCAGGCGGGCCTGCCATTTGTCCCGCCACGTGGTGAACCACGCGGCGGTCATGGGTGGGGCCTCAGCCAGCGTCGGGGGGCACAACCTTGCGGTAGACATGCCAAGAGGCATGGCCCAGGGCCGGGAAGACCAACACCATCCCAAAGAACAGCGGCAGCATGGCGATCACGACGGCGCCCACCAGGATCATCGCCCAGAACGCCATGGCGTCCCGGTTCTCGGCTGCGGCCTTGAAGCTGGTAATCATCGCCGTCACCATATCGACATCGCGGTCGATCAGCATGGGCACCGAGACCACCGAGATCGCGAACAACAGGGCGGCCAGGGCGGCCCCCACCACGGTTCCGATTGCCAGCATGATCATGCCGGAGGAGGTCAAGAACACCTCCATCGAGGTCATCACATTGGTCATCGACGCTGTCCCGAAGGACACCGCAAAGATCACGCGCGCCAGGACGATCCATACCAGGAAGGCAAAGACCGCAAAGACCATAAAAAACGGCAGTTGACCGTTCTTTTGGCGAAAGCCTGCGGCCAAGATCGGCCCCCAGCTGAGCGGCTCGCCCGCCTCCAGCCGGCGAGATATCTCGTAGAGACCGACCGCCGCGAACGGCCCGATCAGCGGAAACCCGGCGGCTAGGGGAAAGATCCAGTAACCCGCGTCGCCGCGTGCTAAAAGCGCCGCGATCAGGATGCCCATGACCGAGAAAATCGCCCCAAAGAACAGGCCGTAAACGGGCGCTCTCTGAAAGTCCGACAGGCCCGCGGCAAGCGCTGCCTTGATGTCGGCCCGGGTGATCTTTTGCACCTGGGGCAGCGCTGGGGTTGCTGTGGCGTCGGTCATGGCTCCCTCCTTGTCCCGTCGCCTCGTCCGGTCGCGACCAAATCAACAGCTTGGACGCCGGGCGAGATGTTAGGGGGAAGGTGCCGCGCCGTTGGGTCACGGACACTGATCTGGATCAATTCGCATTGATGTGTCCCGGATGTGTCCCGATCGGCCGGTCATGCGGTGGGCGGCTCCAGGTCGACCTCGGCGTCATTGCGAATGGCCGTGTAGAAACAGCTGCGCCGATTAGTGTGGCACGCGGCGCCGGTCTGGTCGACCCGCATCAGCAGGCAGTCGCGATCGCAGTCAACCCGCAGATCGACCAAAACCTGGACGTGACCCGACGTATCGCCCTTGCGCCACAACTGGGACCGCGAGCGTGACCAGTACGTGACCCGCCCCGTATCGATCGTGGCGCGCAGGGCCTCCTCGTTCATCCAGGCCATCATCAGCACGTCGCCGTTGCGATGATCCTGTGCGATCGCGGGGATGAGACCCTGCTCATTCCACTTGAGCGTGGCGGGATCGAACGGGCCTGGCAGCGGACTTTCAAGCATCGGTCACTCTTTTTGTCGCGGGCTTCCCCAGCCGGGGACGGCGCGCTATGTACCGAACCCCAAGGGAGGCGTCTATGTCTGCGGTGACCCAGGACCTGATGAAATTGTACTCCAAGCGCATTCTGGCGCTTGCAGCGGGTATTCCGCATATCGGCCGGCTACAGGATGCGGACGGTTCCGCGATGAAGCGCTCGCCGCTGTGCGGGTCGACAGTGACCGTCGACGTCAAGGTGACCGATGGTCAGGTCACGGACTTTGCCCACGACGTGAAAGCCTGCGCCCTCGGACAATCGTCTGCGTCGGTTCTGGCGGAGTCTGTCATCGGTAAGACCCGTGAACAGATCCAGACCGGTCGCGACCAGTTGCACACTATGCTGACCAAGGGTGGTGACGTACCGGCTGCGCCATGGGGTGAGTTGGAGGCGCTGCTGCCCGCCCGCGACTACAAAAACCGGCATGCGTCCATCCTGCTGGATTGGGACGCGACGCTTGCGGCGATTGACGCGGCCGACTGCCCCCCCACTTAGCACCCCCCACCCCCGCTTAGGCCCGCTTGGCCCACAGCCGAGGCTACGGTAGACTCTGCCCTAAGTCCGGCAGAACGCCGGGCGCAATAATGACCCGGGGGACGCCGTGGCCTTCTACCATTATCTGAACTCTTACGTCCGCGAGGATCTCTCGCGCCTGACGAAGGCCGAGAAAGCCGCAGAAGGCATTCTGGGCCCCGCCAAGGCCAAGTGGATCGCCGAGGGTCTGTTGCGCCTGCGCCAACAGATCCGGGACAGCGAGCTTGGCAAGCGGCAGGAAAAGAACCTGGTCATCGGGTCGTGGAACATCCGCGCCTTTGACGAGGGCACACCGCGCCGCGACGAAAGCTATCACTACATTGCCGAGATCATCGACCACTTCGACATTTGCGCGTTGCAGGAGGTCAAGGACGACCTGAAACCGCTGTGGCGCCTGAAGGAAATGCTGGGCCCCAACTGGAACTTCTTTGTCACCGATCCCACCGCGGGGAACCTGGGAAATCGCGAGCGGCTGGCCTTCTTCTGGAACGAGAACAAGGTCTTCTTCCGCAATCTGGTGGGCGAGGTCGTGCTTGCTCGAAACGATCTGATCGACGGCGAACGCCAGTTCGCACGCACCCCATTTCTGGCGTCGTTCCAGTCCGGGTGGTTCAAGTTCACACTGGCCTCGGTGCACATCATCTTCGGTGGCTCGCGCCGGCTGGACAAAGCACAGCGCGCTGCCGAGGTGAAGAAGCTGGCCGAAATTTGTGCCAAGCGCGCGAAGAAGGACGACCAGTTCTACGCCATGATCGGCGACATGAACATCGAGACAACCGACGACGACATTATGGCCGGGCTTACGAAGAACGGCCTGGAGGCGCCAGCTTTCGGCGGCACGAACCTCAAGCTGAACCGCGCCTTCGATCAGATCGCCTTCACCACCAAACCGCGAAAGGCGCGCATGGTTGGACACGGCGTCGTCGACTGGCGTCATTCGGTCTACCGCCCGGAAGATGCTGATATCTACCGCCCGATTGCGGAAGCAGACCGCGACAAACCCTATCGGAACTGGACAAGATCCTACGAGAACAGTTTCATGAGTTTCGAGATGTCAGACCATCTGCCAATCTGGGTCGAGGTCGAAACTGACTATTCAGACGACTACTTAAGACGCTTCACCAAGTGAACGGAGCATTTATGCCGATCCGCCTGGTTCTCCTTTGTCTGCTACTCGTGGCCGCTTGCGGTTCCCTGCGGGACATCGACCCCCCGCCGCAACCTCAGCAGGTTATCACCACGCAACCTACGCCGGTTGCGGGCGCGTGCCCCGCGGGCGCGGTCGACGGGGGCGGCTTCTGCTTGGCCAGAGCCCAGCAGGGCGACACAGTGGCCAGCTTGGCGCGCCGGGTTGGCGTGGCGCCCAGTTCACTGGCCTCATACAATGGCCTTGCAGCGAGCGATCAATTACGCTCGGGCGACGAATTGGTGCTGCCGCAGTAGCGAAAGAACGGGCGGAGGACGACGATGCGAGCGGCTGCGACAGTTTTGGCTGCAACGCTGATGGGTGCTGCCTGTGCGCCAGCACCGCAGCCCGTCACGGCGTTAGAGGCAGCTGATCTTTTCCTGTCGGCGTGCCTTAGCCAGGCACCGGGTTTTACGACCAGCGAGGGGTTGTTCGCCACGGCGGGTCTCAGCCCTGTTCAGACAGGAACGTACTTTCACCCCACTGGAGATGTCTCGGCAAAGGTGTTGCGCCGCGAGGGTGCATCGACCTCGGCCGTGATGCGCTGTTCTGTGGTCTATGAAGGTCGAAACAGCGAGGCGGTCACCGCCTTGCTCACGGAACGTTTGGTGCCCGCGACCGGTGGAGAGTCTTCCCCGGTTCAGATCAATGTTGGGGGCAAACCTGCACTGGCGTGGCGGGTAACTGTCAACGGGGCCAGCGGCTCGGTGATCCATCTCCCGAATGGAGGCCAGGGGGCGCCCGGGGCGCTGTTCGCCGAGTTTCCCATACTGGGCGTGTGAGCACGCGTTTCTGGCTATGATCTGAGGGTGTTATCAACTGCCTTACGCGGCATCGGGCCGCCCAGATATTACGCCTAGACAGGGCCAAAACCCTCGCCCATAGTCCGCCTCGCAACGCCGTCAATCTCTGTGACAACGTGGCTAAACCAAGCCCGGGAAAACCGGCTGACACAACAGAACAAGTTCAACACGGGGGGAACTATGGATTCCGCGCTTACCTACCTGCCGCCGCTGCTCGGCGTGGCCGGTCTGGTCGTCGCATTCCTGCTTTACGGCATGGTGATGCGATACCCGGAAGGCGAAGTCGCCATCAAGAAAATCGGCGACCAGATCCACGAAGGCGCCATGGTTTTCATGAAGCGCGAGTATTCGATCCTGCTGATGTTTTTGGCTGTCCAGGTGGTCCTGACCTTCGTCTTTTTGGACCAGAAGGTCGGCATCGCCGTGATCGTAGGCGCGCTGTCCAGCTCGATCGCGGGATGGATCGGCATGTATTCGGCCACCAAGGCCAACGTCCGCACGGCGACCGCTGCACAGACTGACGGCGCCGCCAGCGCCCTGACGGTCGCGTTCTTCGGCGGGTCGATCATGGGCCTTTGCGTCGCCTCGCTGGGTCTGATCGGCCTGGGCGGGCTGTATGTCTACATTGGCGGCGATGCGCACAGCCTGGAAGGCTTCGGCATGGGGGCGTCTACGGTGGCGCTGTTCAGCCGTGTCGGTGGCGGTATTTTCACCAAGGCAGCCGACGTCGGCGCTGATCTGGTTGGCAAGGTAGAAGCCGGCATCCCCGAGGATGACCCGCGCAACCCCGGCGTGATTGCAGACAACGTTGGCGACAACGTTGGAGACGTGGCCGGCATGGGCTCGGACATCTTCGAGAGCTATTGCGGTTCGATGATCGCCACCATTGCCATCGCAGCCACCTTGACTGCCACGCTGGGCGAGGAGATGGCGCAGGCCATGATGTTCCTGCCGCTGGGTCTGGCGGCTTTGGGCCTGCTGGCCTCGATCGTCATGATCTTCGTGGTCAAAAGCCAGTCGTCCAAAGAGCCCGCTTCGGCCCTTCGGACAGGCACGCTGGGCGCCCCAGTCCTGTTCCTGGCGGGCGCTTTCTTCCTGATCCAGGGGCTGGGCATCGATACCAATGTCTGGTTCGCGGTGGTCGCCGGTGCCGCCGGTGGCGTCGCCATCGGTCTGATCACCGAATACTACACTGCCGCTGCCCCGGTCCGCAAAATCGCGCAATCGGGTGAGACGGGCCCGGCAACGGTGATGATCACCGGTCTTGCCGTGGGCATGCAGTCGGTGGTTTTGCCGCTGCTCTGCATCGCCGCGATCGTCTTCGTATCCACCTGGCTGGCCGGACTTTACGGCGTTGGCGTGGCTGCCGTGGGCATGTTGGCGACCGTCGGCATCACCATGGCCATCGACGCCTATGGCCCGGTCGCAGACAACGCTGGCGGCATTGCCGAAATGGGCGAGATGGGCTCGGACGTGCGCGAGATCACCGACAGCCTGGACGAGCTTGGCAACACCACTGCGGCCATCGGCAAGGGTTTTGCGATCGGCGCTGCTGCCCTGGCAGCGCTGGCCATCATTGCAGCCTTCGTCCAGACGGTTGCGGCCAACAAGGACGGCTTTTCGCTGCAGCTGGACGATCCGATCGTGCTGGTCGGCCTGTTCATCGGCGGCACGATCCCGTTCCTCGTGGCCTCTATCACCATGACTGCCGTCGGCGATGCCGCTTTCGACATGATCAACGAAATCCGCCGTCAGTTCAAAGAGATCCCCGGGCTGATGGAAGGCAACGCGGACCCTGACAGCGCCAAGTGCGTGGACATCGCCACCACCGCCGCGCTGAAGCGGATGATCCTGCCGGGTGTGATCGCCGTCGGCGCGCCGCCGCTGATTGGCATTGGCATCGGGCCGGAGGCACTGGGCGGTATGCTGGCCGGGGCGCTTCTGGGCTGTGTGCTGATGGCGCTGATGATGGCCAATGCAGGCGGCGCTTGGGATAACGCCAAGAAGTATGTCGAGAAGGGCAATCTGGGCGGCAAGGGCACGGACACTCACGCGGCCGTCGTCGTGGGCGACACGGTGGGCGATCCGTTCAAAGACACCTCCGGCCCGTCGATGAACATCCTGATCAACGTGATGGCCATCGTCAGCCTGGTGATCGCGCCTCTGTTGTGACCCAGCCTACGGTGGGGTTGAACCCCACTTGTTTTGGACACCTAACGCCCGGGCCACGGCCTGGGCGTTTTTCTTTGCAGTGGATGTTCAGCGGGCTCGGGTGACGTCGCACTCGAATTTTGCCCGGTCGATTTGAGCGCAGAAACTGATTGCGCTCTTTTCGTTCGGAAATGGTTCGGCCCGGACGCTGTAGCCCCAGCGGGTTTGGACGATGCGACCAACCTTGTCACGAAGCTGAATGGCCAGGGCCTTGCGCAGACGTGCCCATTCGGCGCGCGCCTCCTCTTCGATGACCTTAAACCCCAGAACCACCTGAACGGGCTCGCCAGAAACTGGTTCATCCAATGCCTCGGCATCAGATCCTGGCACCACGCCGGTTGTCGCAAGAAATGCGATCAGATTCGCGCGGTCAACCGGGTCAGGCATGCCACGGTAAAGCATGCGGGTGCCGGGCAACCACTCCTTCGGATTGGCGAGGTAGGCATTCAGCGCTTCGGGCGTCCAGACGCCCTCCAACGCCAGCATTGCATCAGAATATCGGAAAAGCTGCGGGATCGACGCAATCTGTCGCCCAACGATGCCGACCAGGTTTGGGCCAACGCCCTGCTGGGGCATCCAGGCGTTGTGGCATCCGACACAGGCACGGTATGCGGCGCGTCCTGCAACAGCATCCCCGCCGTTCAGCGCAAGTCTTACGAGGTCCTGTGCGCTTTGATCTGCTTCGATAGGGTCATCAAGCGCTGGTTTCGTTAAAGGAAGGGCTAGAAAGGCGCCCACGCCGAGGGCGATTAGTCCGCACACAGCCACAGCGGCGATCAATCCCTTTCGTTGGTTGCCAGGTCGGGCCGGTGTGTCCTGCGTGTTGGCAGGGGTTGCTGGCGTGGCTTGGCGCCCGGGTAGTTCAGCCGTTGTGCTTTCGAAGGCAGACGGCAAAGACGCTGCCGTGCCATCAGATCTTTCAACCAGCGCCTCCAGGTCCAATCCGTCGTCCGAGCGGACGGCGTCCCGCTGCCCCGCACTGGCTCCAGCTGGCATCAATGCAGTCAACGCGGTGGTCAGCTTGTTATCCACTACGGCTGCAAAACTGTGATGTGAGACGACGATGCCGTTGCGCCGGGTCAGGGGCGCCAAACTTGCGGGCAAGTTATCGCTTTCGGGCAGCACAACGTCTTCAACAAAGACAGGAATGATCGGGATGTCTGGCCTGCGCAACGCGCATTCAATCTCGATCCGCACGAAATCGTCCGGGTCTTCCAGCCTACCGCGCGCGTCTAACCAGCCGGGACCAATTATCGCCAGGAAGACGCTGCATTTGCCCACCTGCTCATCCAGATGGTCGACGAAATCGCGACTCAACGGGATCGAGTCGACATCCATGAAAAGCTGGTCGCGCGAAAAGTGCCGCTCCAACCGATCATGCAGACGTCCTGCGAACGCACTGTCTACCCCACGCCTGTAACTGATGAAGACGCGCCCGTCGGACATCCCCGCCCCATTAACCAATCCCTGCAGCGACTATGGCAAAGCGGTCGAGATCTGTCACGAAAGCACGTTTATTGTGCGTTGCAACATGGGCGTCGGCACAGTAAGAGCGCGCTCAAGAAACACCACAGGAGACGCCCCATGCGCATCGAAGCAATCCCGATCGGCAAGAACCCACCCGAAGATATCAATGTCATCATCGAGGTGCCGATTGGCGGCGAACCGATCAAGTACGAGCTGGACAAGGACTCGGGCACGTTATTCGTCGATCGCTTCCTCTACACGCCGATGCGCTATCCAGGGAACTATGGTTTTGTCCCGCACACCCTGTCGGATGACGGTGATCCGATCGACGTGCTGGTGGCGAACACCCGGCCTTTGGTACCGGGCTGCGTGATCTCCTGTCGCCCAGTTGGCGTTCTGGTCATGGAAGACGAGAAGGGCCAGGACGAGAAGGTTGTCGCGGTGCCGTCTAACAAGATCACCCGCCGTCACGAGAACATCCACGACTTTGCGGATCTGCCGGAAATTACACGCCAGCAGATCAACCACTTCTTCGAGCACTACAAGGATCTGGAACCCGGCAAGTGGGTCAAGGTCCAGAATTGGGCGGATGCCAACCACGCGAAGAAGATGATTACCGACGCGATTGATCGCGCTCAGGGCTGACAGGACGTCTACTTTTAACGTGCTGGGCCAAGCCTATCCTGTCAGGCCTTGGCCCAGCATGCCCAGACCAAAACCGGCCACTGCCCCCAGCGGCGGCGCCCATGTTTTCTCCATCGGTGCCTGGGGCACGATGTCCTGGACGATCAGGTATAGGATCCCACCTGCGGCGAACAGCATGATCGCGCCCAGCACCTCTGGCATCGGCTGAAGTACAAAGTAGCCGACTAAGGCAGCTGCAGGGCCCAGCAACGCTAACGCTGCAAAGCTGAGCAAGATCGTGCCCGGGCGCATATGGGTGCTGGTTCGGATCTCGCGATAGGCATTGAATGCCTCCGGCAGGTTCTGCAGGGCCATCAGGATAGCCAGCAGCAAACCCGTCTTTGGTTTCACTGAAAGCATCGCACCCAGCGCCAGAGACTCGGGCAGAAAGTCCATAACCATCGCCATCAGCTGCGCACCACCGCCGCCCGTGCGCTTTATCGCCCGGTCTAACATGCAAAAGACGGCACCTCCCGCCGCAAAGGCCACCAGCGCCACCCAAAGAGAGACCGCCTCCATGCCTTCCGGCACCAGAACCAGGGCGATCGCCGCGATCAGCACGCCTGCCCCGAACGCAATGACGCCGTGGCGCACTTCTTGGCGTAGCCAATTCGGCACCACCCAGTCCGCAGATGCCAGCGCCCCGCCGATTGGGATGGCAATGCCCGCAAGTGATGCGTAGGCCATTGCCAAAACATAATCGGGCATGCGGGCCTCCATCGGCTGCGTTCGGTCGAAACTTCAGTGTTGCAACTGAAGCGCCGCTCCCGCAACGCTATGCGATGCGATTGATCCCTCTTGCCCTTGTTCTTGCGCTTGGCGCCCAGGCCGCCGCGGCCGACTGTCCGCTGACTGATCCCGTTGCGCGTGACGTACGGACAGGCCCTTTGTTTCAGGAATTGGCACAGAGCAGCGAGGAAGACAGCGGTATGCAAGTCGCCTCCCAGATCTGGTCGATTTGGGCAGAAGCACCCGATGCGACGGCGCAAGAATTGCTGGATTTCGGTATGACCCGCATTCGATGGGGCGAGTTTGGTGAAGCCGAAAAGGCGCTTTCGCGGCTGGTCACGTACTGCCCGGACTATCCAGAGGGTTGGAACCAGCGGGCCTTTGCCCGGTTCCTGATGCGCGACTACGATGGGGCCATGTCCGATCTGGACCGGACTTTAGAGTTAGAGCCACGTCATTTCGGGGCCTTGGCTGGCCAGGGTCTGACCTTGCTCAGCCAGGGGGACAGAGAGCAAGGCATGGAAGCATTGCGCCGGGCTGTAAATGTCCACCCCTGGATCAACGAGCGCCACTTGCTGCCGCCGGAAGAAAAGACATGAATGCGTCGCTGTCGGGGCTAGGGAACCAGTGGTTCAGTGATCACCCGGCACCGGCACGCTCTGGGCTTAGCTGCTGCCAACCCACCATGCTGAGAACCCGCCAATAACTGGGTGCTGTCTCCATCCGCTCGGCGTACCCCTTTTCCTGCAACAGACGGTGCACCTTAGACAGGCGCCAGCAGGGCACATGCATCACCAGGTGATGCTCCAAGTGATAGTTCACCCAGTACGGCGCCAGAAAGAACGCCGTGATCGGGTCGGCATAGGTCGTGCGCGCATTGCCCAGTGGTTCCTGCGGCGCCGTCAGCACGGCATGCTCGGCGATGTTTCGGATGCGGATGACGAACTGATACCAGGTCAGCAGTGGCAAGGCCCAAAAGGCAAACCAGTACCACCAGTCACCGATTGCCCACATGATTGCGAACACAAGGATGTTGCAAAGAATGCCGGGTTTCAAATCCTCGGACTGAAACGTCTGAGCCATCTTCGCACCAGAGATCGCATCTTCATCAAAGCCGAGTTGCAGCGCACGACGGAACTGAGCCAAGCGCAGCTTCCAGCCGGTTTGGCCCGTCAAGTCCCGGGTGAACTTGCGTTTCAGGCTGTCACGGGTGGTCGGGAACTTTGCAGACAGCGCAAGATCCGGATCCTTGTCCGTTTGCGTGTGGATGTGGTGGACCATGTGGTACGCGCGATAGGACGTCATCTCCGCCAGAACCGGGCGCGCGCATAGCCATTGTCCGACGACCTCGTTGATCCAACCGGTGCGGAACAGCGCCTTGTGCGCGGCCTCGTGCATCAGAACGGCCAACCCCAGTTGGCGCGAGCCGATGACCATCACGGCCAATAACCCGGTGACCAAAGACGGCCACCAAGCGAACAATGCCACCGCGCCGAAGATCACACCCCAGGCATGCGCGACCAAGGCGGCGCCCATCCAGTCAGACCGCTGCGCCAGGGGGCGGACCTCTGCCGGGGTCACGATGTGCTTCGACGATGTCTTGACCGTGGTCATACATGCATCCTCCGAGCCGGCATTCTCACCGGCCCCGCGTGAGTTTGAACCGCGATGTCGTCACACCCTGCGACGGCTTGCTGTCGATGTTGGGATACGGCACCGGAATGGGATCGGCCGGCGGCGCGGTCGCAGACACCCGTGTCGTCTCGGTCTGGTTCGCACCGATCGTCACGGTCCGGTTTGCGCCGACACCACCCTGCACGTCATCCATCTCGGCATCCGCCAGCGTGTCGGGCGTGTGCTTCTCTGCGTCTGACATTGGCGATCTCCCTTTTGCCGGCAGCATCTCACAGGAAGGCAGCGCTTGGCAAATCCGGCATTCGTGCGTAAGCGGAGGCAACTTCGAGGGATTCCCATGATCTACCAGACTGCTGATGCGTATCTGAAAGCGCCCCGCAAGGCCGTGGCGCTTTTCGGCATGTCTGGAACGGGAAAAACCCGCATTGCGTCGATGCTGCGTGAGGGGGGCGAGTGGTTCCACTACTCCGTCGATTACCGTATCGGCACGCGGTACATGGGCGAGCACATTGCCGATAACTTCAAGCGCGCGGCGATGCAGGTGCCTTTCCTGCGAGAGCTGCTAATGTCAGACTCTGTCTACATCACGTCAAACCTGACATTCGAAAATCTCGCGCCGCTGTCGACCTATCTGGGCAAGCCGGGCGACCCCGATAAAGGCGGTATCCCCTTTGACGCCTACCTGGAGCGTCAACGCCAGCATCGCAGCGCCGAGATTGCCGCGACCCTGGACGCCATCCCGTTCGTTGCGCGCGCCAAAGATCTTTACGGGTACCCGCATTTTCTGTGCGACACGTCTGGATCTTTGTGCGAGGTCGTGGAGGCCGACGACGAAAAAGACCCTGTGTTGACCGAGTTGACGCGCCATGTCCTGTTGGTCCAGATCCGCGGCACGGAAGCGGATGCGGACGAGTTGGCTGCACGGTTCGATCGTGCACCAAAGCCCATGTATTACCCTGAGGAGTTTCTGAAGGCGTCCTGGATGGGTTATCGCAACGCACATGGGGTGCCGGATCATCGGGTCGACCCGGACGACTTCATTCGGTGGGGTTTCCGGCAACTTCTGACGCGGCGGCTGCCGCGGTACGATGCAATAGCCGAGAACTGGGGCGTCACCGTTTCGGCAGCCGATGTAGCAAAGGTGTCAACGCCGACAGAATTCGATGCGCTGATCGCAGATGCCATCAATCAGAGCATCGCGTAATCGCTCCCAAAGGCGTCAGGCAACAAACTTTGCGAGTTTTTCTAAGGGCTTGATGATCTTGTCGATCGCCTTCTTGATCTTCTCCAGGTCCTTCTTCTTGGCCTCCAGCTCGGCGGCGACCTTCTTAACTTCCTTGGTGGCGTCTCGGATCTGTTTTACGTCCGCCTGAACTTGAGGGTCGGCAATGAAGTCATCCGTCAGCTGCTTGATGTCGGCATCAATGATTTCGTCGATCAAACCCATAACCCGGTCGAGTTCGGCGTTAATCTCGGCACGTTTGCCGGGGTCTGTTTGGCCCTGCAAGGCGACCAGCAGGGCGTGTTGAGCCCGAAAAAGACCGTCCAACAGACTGTCGCGATCGTTCTCCAGTTTCTTGGTGGTCATACCGCTATCCTTATGAAATCGCTTAGAAAGGAAGGTCCAGCTTCAAAGCATCCGCTGCGTCCTTCGCCGCATCACCAACGGCTTTGATCCGCTCAGCTGCGGCCTTCGCCAACTCAAAACTGTCTGGGTTGTTCACGGCTTCCAATAGCGCCGCATGCGCGGCGCCCACGTCGCGATAGCTTGCCCCACCCTGCGTCAGGGTATTTGCGTAAGCCTGATACTCGGCAAGCCGATCTATTACAGCCTGCTGCCGCTTAATGCGCTCTGCCCGCTGTGCACCGTTCGGCAGGTTTTCTAGATCGGCAGCGGCAGCACGAAGGGCCTTGAACTGGGCCTGCAGCAAGCGCTGGCGCAGGCGGGTCTCTAGCCCGGCCAACCGCGTAGTTAAGCGATCAATGGCGCCTTCACTGCCGCGAACCACGTCCCGAAGGGCCGTGTATTTGCGGTGTTCAAACGTTGCCAGCGTGATCTCGGCATACACTGATGCTAACGCTGAGATTGGGCCGGAGACGTCGATGTCCACATCTCCAAGCTGCGCCAACGAGCTGCCAGCCTTCCCAAGAGACGCCCCCAATTCTGCCGCCGCCCCACGAAAAGACGCCTCGTCTGCGGCCGCAGTTAACAATGCTAAGCCATCAGCATAGGCGGTGATGGCCTTCGCGTATGGCAACAAGCGCCTGTCAACTGGGTCAACAATGACACCGGGTGCCGGTTGATCGGCCTGCAAACGAACCAACGCGCATGCCTTTACGACAGCTTCTCGGCGTTCAATGGCTGCCTTCCGGTCTTCCGCACTGAGATCTGCCCCCAGCGCAGGTGCCAGCATGCCGGCGAACTGCCCGCATGCAGGCGAAACGTCGAATACCCATTCTTGCCTTATGCGGTCACGGTCTCGCTCAGCCTGTTTCAGCGCGTCGTATTCATCATGCAGCGCGATCCAAGTCTGCTCTACCGTTTCGGCAGCGCCGGCGAACTCAGCTGTTTGCTTCTTGAAAACCGCAGGCGAGCACCCCTGTAGCAGCGCCGCTACAACCAGCAGGGCATATCTTCCCGGCACGAAACGAGACATCGGATTTCCCCCTGTTCCCGTGCGCAAGGGTACGGCGATGTCGCAAGTGGCGCAACCTTTGGCACCTGTGGCATCGCGTGTAACAGCTTCCGCGTGTGAGCCCCTGCCAATCGTGTGGATCTTCCGAAACGAACCGTCAGGCGTGCGCAGCTACACATCGACGTGCAACGCCCTTCACAGCCGCACCTGTCTCGCCTAGTTTCCCGCTTCGTTACGCCCACTGCGGAACCTTAAGATGCCCATCAAGATACCTGCCAACTTGCCCGCCCACGACGTGCTCACGCGCGAAGGTGTGATGGTCATGTCCGACGACGCCGCGGCGCGTCAGGATATCCGGCCCCTTCAGATCGGTCTGGTCAACTTGATGCCCATGAAGGTGCAGACTGAGACGCAGCTGACGCGTCTGATCGGCGCGACCCCGCTGCAAATTGAACTGACACTCATCCGCATGACCGACCATATCTCGCGCAACACGGATGCCGAGCATATGACCGCCTTCTATCGACCTTTTGCCGAAGCACGCGGGCAGAAGTTTGATGGATTGATCATAACTGGCGCACCGATTGAGCATTTGCCATTCGAAGAAGTCACTTACTGGGACGAACTGCGAGAAATCTTCGATTGGACACAGACAAACGTGCACCAAACGTTCGCGATCTGCTGGGGTGGGCAGGCGATGCTCCACCACTTCCACGCCGTGCCAAAACACGCGCTGGATAAGAAGGCCTTCGGGGTGTTTCGGCATCGCAACCTGGCGCCCTGCTCACCGTTTTTGCGTGGTTTCTCGGACGATTTCGCTGTCCCCGTCAGTCGATGGACCGAGGTGCGCACCGGCGACCTGCCCAAAGATCAGGATCTGGAAGTGCTGATGCAGTCGGATCAGGTTGGGCCTTGTCTGATCCACGACCCCGGACATCGCGCGCTATATATGTTCAATCACCTTGAGTATGACTCCACGACGCTGAAGGCAGAGTATGACCGGGACGTCGCCGCAGGTGACCCGATTGACGTGCCGTTGAACTATTACCCGGGCGATGATCCAACCAAAATGCCGTTGAACCACTGGCGCAGCCACGCGCATCTGTTGTTCGGCAATTGGATCAACGAGATTTACCAGACAACACCCTACGACCGCGCAGCGATCGGGGCCGCCTGAACAGACGCTCTCGGCACGGCGTCTTACGGGGCTAGTCATCATCGCGTTTCTGCCGCAACCTGTGGGTTCAGCGGCAATCGAGGTCAGCGATGCGGACACTTCTCTCCATAGTCTTCTTGGTGATGTCGTCAGCGGCCCTTGCGCAGACACAGGCGGATCCCGAGGCCGCAACGGGCTTTGAGCCAAAGCCACTCGTCCAAGCCCAGCAGCACATGATTGTGGCGGCAAACCCGTTGGCCGCGGAAGCGGGGCTCGCAGTGATGCGCGCCGGCGGATCCGCGGCAGATGCCGCCATCGCGGCCCTGCTGGTCCTGAATGTGGTTGAGCCGCAATCCTCGGGGATCGGGGGCGGCGCCTTCGCGCTAGTCGAAGACCCCTCGGCTGGCCTGACGGCCTGGGATGCCCGTGAGATTGCACCCGCCGGCGCCACACCGCAGCTTTTCTTGGGTGCGGATGGTGAACCACTTCCCTTTCTAGAAGCGGTGCAGTCGGGTCGTTCCGTCGGTGCCCCCGGCCTGGTTGCCCTGATGTCCAGACTGCACGCAAAGCACGGGAAGCTGCCGTGGCAGGACCTTTTCCAACCTGCGATATTGCTTGCCGATGCTGGCTTTCCCGTGAGCCCGCGGCTTTCTGGGCTTTTGGCAAGGTATAGCGAGCGACTGGCGGGGACGGATGCAGCCCAAGTTTTTGTACCGAACGGCGTGCCCTTGGCCGAGGGCACGATCCTGCGCCAGCCCGCACTCGCCAAGACCCTTCGCCTGCTTGCCAGTGACGGCGCGGGAGCATTCTACGCAGGGACAATCGCCGGCCAGATCGTCGACGCAGTCACACGCGGTCCAATGCTAGGCACCCTTAATGCGACGGACTTGGCAGGTTACCGCGTCGTCACGCGTGCTCCGGTCTGTCATCCGTACAGGCAATATCGTGTTTGCGGCATGGGGCCACCGTCTTCGGGGGCAACCACGGTCGGTCAAATCCTGATGCTGCTGGATCGGTTTAAGCCAACTGAACTGGAGCTTGACCAGGCACGGCTCTGGCATCTCTTTGCCGAGGCATCCCGCCTGGCCTATGCGGATCGCGGCCAGTACCTGGCGGACGCTGATTTCGTGAAGGTGCCGGTCCGCGGATTGTTGGACCCGGCTTACATTGCGCAGCGTTCGCGGCTAATCCACGGGTTTCAAGCTTCGGAGGGACGCGCAGAGGCAGGTGATCCGCCGTGGCGAGAGGGCCGCTATGCGCCTTCTGTACAATCGGACAGCCCCGGCACCACCCACCTATCGGTCATAGACAGCACAGGTCTCGCTATCAGCCTGACCGCCTCCATCGAGACCGCTTTCGGGTCAGGGCGCATGGCGGGCGGTTTCCTTTTGAACAATCAGTTGACGGACTTTTCGTTTAGACCACTGGGTGCGGACGGTACGCCCATCGCAAACGCCCCCGCCGCTGGAAAGCGCCCCCGCTCA
Source organism: Pseudomonadota bacterium (assembly GCA_039026375.1). Taxonomy (GTDB): domain Bacteria; phylum Pseudomonadota; class Alphaproteobacteria; order Rhodobacterales; family Rhodobacteraceae; genus Thermohalobaculum. The sequence goes on along the minus strand of JBCCML010000005.1, from coordinate 121,232 downwards.
TCAATGTCCCCGACAATCGTCTATCTGCAGGATCGGGTCGCGGTCCTAACGGGTTCACCAGGCGGCTCTCGCATCCCCGAGTATGTGGCCGGTAGCCTGATCGCCCAACTGGCCTTTGGTCTTGATCCCGCGGCGGCAGCTGCGTTCCCGCATGTCAGTCACCGCAACCGCGGAGAAATCGCTATCGAGCCCGGTATGCCGAGCGCGGTGAGCGAAGGACTGCGCCAGTTCGGGCATCAGGTGGTTGAAAAGGACATGACGTCGGGCTTGGGCATTATCGCCGTGGGCGCAGACGGCACACTGCAAGGCGGCGCAGACCCCCGACGCGAGGGCATCGCACTAGGGGACTGACGGTCTCACGCAGTCAAACAGGTCTCGACAAAGGCACGGGCCTTCTCGCGGGCATCATGGGCGATCTTGAGTTCGTCGAACATGTCAAATCCGTGGACGCCGCCCGGCGCGACCGCCACGCGGGTGACATTGCCGGCCGCCTGCCAACGCGCGGCCATGAACAACGTATCATCCAATAGCGGGTCTTCCGTTCCAACCTGGAACAGTGCCGGTGGAAGACCCTCTAGCCGGGCAAGTACAGGCGACAGATCAGGGCCGTGCCGCGCTGAACCATCTGGATCAACGAAGTCGTAGAACCACTGCATGATCGGCGTGGACAACACCAATACGCGCGGCCCCCAATTCAGCGCGGAAGGTGTGCCGCGGACATCGAACACGCCATAGTTCAATAGCAGACCGCTTACTCGCGCGCTCAGACCCGCGTCCCTCAGTTGGATCGCCGTGACAGCTGCCAAGTGGCCGCCAGCGGACTCACCCCCGATGATGATCGGCAGATCCGTGGTCTCGATCACCCAGCGGGCAGCCGCAACCGTATCTAGGCGTTGCGCCGGCCATGGGTGCTCCGGCGCCAGGCGATAAGCGGCAGAGACGACGCGCATTCCAGTCGCCTTGGCGAACGCCTGGTTCGTCTTGTCATACTCCTGCGCTGACCCGATCGTCCAACCACCGCCGTGGATGTGCAGGTAGATCCCCCGGGGCGCGCCCTCGGGCTCCGTGATGCGCACCCGCCCTGGTCCACCGTCGGCCCCTGGAATATCCTGCCATTGCGAGCCCTCCAGCGGCCCCCCCAGGGGTAAGGCACCCTTACCCTCGGCTCGCGCTTGTCGAACGACAGCGGGCGGCAACGTGTTCATCGCGGGGCGTTCAGCCAGATCCGCTTCCAGGCGAGCATTGAATTCGCGCGTCTCGACGCTGGCAGCACCAGGGTCAAAAAGGTCTGTCAGGTCAGTGATCACGGCGTCCTCCACGTTTGTTCTCAGCATGCATGGAGCTATGCCACCGACAAGGCGCAGGCCGAAAAAACAACGACGTGATCTTGTGTCTGGCTCAGCCGCCGCGCAACAGTCTCGCGCGCGCCTTTGGGACCTGGGCGATTTCAACACCGGTGAAAACGTGCAGCGTATTCAACTCATTGTCGATGACGGCATGGTCCGACACCCAACCGCCCATGCTGAGGTAGGTTCGAAGCAAAGGCGGCATCCGGCTGAGGGCTAACTTCATGTCCGGTCGCTTCAGCCCTAGCCGTGCGGCAAACTCAAAAACCCGCGGCGCCTTTACGCTGGGCAACCAGCGGCTGGGCGCAAGGTGCCGCTCCTTCAAAAGCGCAAAGGCATCCATGTATTCGTCGGCGTCGACCCCGTAGAAACTGGAGCAGCCGAACAGCATCTCTACCCCTTCGTCGTCGACGAATTTTGTCATACCGGCCCAAGCGACCCGAATGATCGCTGGATCCTTCCAATCCGGATGCACGCAGAAACGACCCATTTCGACCATCTTGCCAGGATAATCTGCAAGCGCCGCCAGATTGTAATACTTGGCGGAGTAACTGCGTGAAATCTCAGACCCATTGTTCAACGGCATAATTCTGAAACAACAGACCAACGTCCTGGTCCGGCTGTCTTCGACCATCATATGACGGCAATGGACATCGAACTCATCAGCATCCAGGCCGCTGTCGTCCGAGTTTTCGACCCCACGCACTTCGAAAAAGCAGCGATGACGCAGTCTCTGGCAAGCACGAACGTCGTCGTCCGTGTCGGCCAAACGCGCTTTTAGGCGCCCACCGATTAGTGTCATGGCTCTGCCTCGTGCCCTGCGGCGGTATAGACCGCTCGGATCTTGGTTCACGCCACCTATATATAGTGCTCCAGTAACACCGATATGACGCGTGTCACGCGAAACCAGCGCAAATCTAGGTAATCCGACTGGAGAGGACTATGCATAAAGTCGTGAAAACCGACGAAGAGTGGCGCGCAAAGCTCACTCCCGACGCCTACCGCGTCACCCGAAAGCACGCGACCGAGCGACCTTTCACGCATGATAACTTCCCAAAGACCGAGGGGACATTCAATTGCGTGTGCTGCGGGGCCGAGCTTTTCGAGCAAGCCACAAAGTTCGAAAGCGGCACTGGTTGGCCCAGTTTTTACCAGCCAATCGACGCCAACGCAGTTGGCGAGCGCGAAGACCGCAGTTGGCTGATGCGCCGGACCGAGGTCCATTGTGCGAAATGCGAAGCTCATTTGGGGCATGTGTTCCCAGATGGTCCCGAACCAACAGGGCTTCGCTACTGCATTAACGGTGTCGCATTAGAGTTCGAGCCGGCTGAGTAGCGGCAGGCGTGGGCGCTGTGGCTTAGGCCTCGGCGCTCACAATCCAGGCTGAAGCCGGCAATCGGACCACACCCTGGTGGACGTGACGCGCCAATCGAGCGGTCAAAAATGCTTCAGCCTCGCGCTTTGCCTCTTCCGGCGCACCGCGCAGTCTTGCCGCCAGTGGTCCGATACGCATCATCAGGGCGATGGCGCGACGGACTGGATCGGGGTCTTCGCCTAAAGAAACGGCGGCCATGAAGTCATAATGAGTTGCTGAAACGCTCTCAAAACCGCCGGCGGTGAGTTGTTCCCTGAACACATCAGGGTCTGCCCAGGAAAATGGGCTCGGTCCCGGTGCGCTGCGCGGATCGGCAAGCCCCTCGGCCACGAAAGACATCGGCACCGTTGCCCACTGGTTCTGCGCCGGTTCACGCCACGCCACCATCACGGCGCGCGCACCTGCCTTCAACGCCCCGCGAACGTTTGCAAACGCCGCTGCCGGATCTTCAAAGAACATCGAGCCGAAGCGTGAGAACACCGCATCATAACCTGCAGGCTGGAAAGCGTGCGTTGTGGCGTCCGCCTCAATCAAGTCCGCTTGGGGCAGGTTCGAAAGACGACTGCGCGCGGCCAAGATCAAATCAGGTGAGACGTCCACCCCGAACACATTGCCTGCACTGCCCACGGCGGCAGCCAATGCCGCGGTGCTGGCACCAGCGCCGCACCCCAGATCCAGGATGTTTTCTCCGGCTTGCGGCGCCAGTGCATCCAAACCAGCCTGTCCGGCCGGCCCCAGCATCCCTTCCATTGCCTCGCTGTGGCGGGACCACTCCAACCCTGTGCGGCCGATCCAATCTTCGCGCGACGTCACTGCAGCCTCCCGCTTGCTAGGCGCATGGTTCAGCCTAAGCTGGATACCGGCAAATAACTAGTGAGGCGGACGATGATCTTGGGGGCAAACGGGCCGATCGACACCTGGATATTTGACCTCGACAACACCCTCTACTGCCCGTCTGCCGCGCTGTTCGCGCAGATCAATGTACGCATGACAGACTTCATCGTTCAGCGCATAGGGGTTGACCGCGCCCGCGCCGATTACCTGCGTCAACACTATTGGCGGCGCTACGGCACCACCCTGACCGGCTTGATCCTGGAACACCAGATCGACCCCGAAGACTTCTTGCAAGAGTGCCACAGCATCGATTTGTCCGCGTTGAAACCGGATCCAGGGCTCAAGCAGGCGATATCGGACCTACCCGGCCGCAAGTTGATCCACACGAACGGGCCGCGGTCGCATGCGATGGGCGTCCTCGACGCTCTGGGCATGGAGGGGTTGTTCGAACAAATCATAACCATCGAAGATACAAACCTCGTGCCCAAGCCGACCCCGCAAGCCTACGACATCACCGAGCAAGTCGCCGGATTTGATCCCGCGCGCGCAATCATGATCGAAGACCATGCGGAAAATCTGCTGGAGCCAAAGCGGCGCGGCACAACGACCGTTTGGCTGCCGCACGGCAAATCAGAACACCACGAGCACGTCGATCACGCCATTGACGATCTGGTAGGCTTTCTGAACGGATCGTTGAGCGGGGGCGCACCCCAAGCTAACTTCGGGATCTAGACGGCTACAGATCCACCGACCCCATCACGTCCAATTCGTGCACGGGAACAGGGTCCATCCCGGCCCGGAAGTCGTCGGCTGACTGGGCCAACAGGGGGAACGTCTTGAAGTGGCCTGGGATAACACCGTTAAAATCAAAGAACTTTCGGCACCCCCATGCTGCACGCGTGCCATCCATGGTGAACTGACCGCCGATCGGCACAATGGCATAGTCTGGCTTGTGCAATTCGGCCATCCACGCCCAATCGGCCATGATGTCGGTGTCGCCCATGGCGTATAGCGTTTTGCCATCAGCCTCGATCATGAAGCCGGTCTCGGCGCCCGCCACCACCAAACCACTGTCCGTCCCGATCGACGAAGAATGGTGAGCAGCCACCATGGTCACGGTCACATCTCCGATCTTGACCGCGCCGCCCTTGTTGAAGGGCGTCCCCTCCACCCCGTCGACGGCCGTGAACCAGTTGACCAGTTCGTACATCCCATAGAGTGGCGCGCCGGTCTTCTTGGCAATTTCGACGCAGTCTGCCGTGTGATCGAAGTGGCCGTGGGTTAAAAGGATGGCCGTGGCGCCCTTGGTAATCTCGCCGGCGCGATCCGCCGGAAACACCGGATTCCCGGTGATCCACGGATCCAGCAACAGCACTTGGCTGCCTGCGTCGATCCGAAAACTGCCATGACCCATCCATGTGACCCGCATAATCATCTCCCCTTCTGGTGCACAGCCGGATCTTGCCGAGAAAAACAGGTCAAATCCACCGCTTACCGAAGCCCCGTCAGAATTCTTGCCTCGGTGGTCTGGGCCTTCTAAGTAACCGGCCGGTTACCTGAGAGAGCCTGATGACTCGCATCCTCGACACAACGCAGCCAGACTTCGAGATTGCATTCCAGCGCTTGCGCCAAGCACGCGAAGCCGCCACCACAGATGTAGATCGGGTCGTTGCCGACATCATTGCAGATGTCCGGGCACATGGGATCGCCCCGGTGCTGGCGCTGACCGAAAGGTTTGATCGCGTCGCGCTGACGCCAGAAACCGTGGCGTTTTCAGCGTCGGAGACCGAGGCCGCGATCGTCGGCATTCCAAGCGCCGAGCGCGCAGCGCTGGAATTGGCCGCTGACCGCATCCGCGCCTACCACGAACAGCAAATGCCAGCTGACAAGTCGTGGACCGACGAGGCCGGCGCCCGGTTGGGCTGGCGCTGGACCGCTATTCGCTCGGCGGGGCTCTACGTCCCCGGCGGTCTGGCCAGCTATCCGTCATCTGTGCTGATGAATGCGATCCCCGCCAAGGTTGCGGGTGTCGAGCGTTTGGTGATTTGCGCGCCGACACCGGACGGCCAGGTCAACCCGCTGGTTCTGTTGGCGGCCCAGCTATGCGGTGTCGAGGCGGTCTACCGGATCGGCGGCGCACAGGCCGTTGCTGCTATGGCCTATGGCGCGGCCCCTATCGAGGCTGTCGATAAAATCACGGGGCCAGGCAACGCATACGTGGCCAGCGCAAAGCGCCAAGTCTACGGACATGTCGGCATCGATATGATCGCCGGCCCGTCCGAGGTCCTGGTCATTGCCGATGCAGACAACGATCCGGACTGGATCGCGCTGGACCTGCTGGCACAGGCCGAACATGACGAGAAAGCCCAGTCCATTCTGATCACGGATGACCGCGCATTTGCGGACGCCGTCGCCGCATCGGTCGATCAACGCCTGCAGACGCTGGAGCGTCGAGCGATCGCCCGAACGTCTTGGCAAGATCACGGCGCAATCATCATCGTACAGCATCTTGGCGATGCGGCGGCGTTGGCAGATCGGATTGCGCCGGAACACCTCGAGATTATGTGTTCAGATGCCGACGCTCTGGCGGCGCAGATCAATCATGCGGGCGCGATCTTCCTAGGCGCCTACACGCCCGAAGCCATCGGCGACTATGTCGGCGGCCCGAACCACGTCTTGCCGACCGATGGATCAGCGCGTTTTTCCTCCGGTCTTTCGGTGATGGATTTCCTAAAACGGACCACGCTATCTTCCGTATCGCCTGAAGCACTGCGCAGGATCGGCCCAGCGGCGGCAACCCTGGCACGCGCGGAGGGCCTGGAAGCGCATGCATTGTCCGTGGAACGGCGACTGGAGCGGTTAAATTGAGCAGTTACGCCCGCACGGACCGCCTGATCGCAGTGGAACTCCTCGAAGATCGCCCCCGGGCCCGCACGCCCGAGATCGAGCAGGAATTAAACGTCGCAATCTATGACCTGGTCCAGGACAACAGATTCAAACCCCTGGCGCGTGATAAAGGCGAGGTGCCCGTCGGTCCCTATAGGCTGGGCATCGGCATGGCCGAACGCATGCTGGTGGTTGAGGTCAGAACCGAGGACGGGGATGTCGCCAGTGAGTTGCGCCTGTCGCTGTCGCCATTGCGCGGGATAATCAAGGATTACTTCGCCATCTGCGAACAGTACTTCGACGCCGTCAAACGCCTGCCACCCTCGAAGATCGAAGCCATCGACATGGGGCGGCGCGGCCTGCACAACGAGGGAGCCGAGATCCTGTCGGAACGCCTGGAAGGCAAGATCCTGACCGACAAGGACACCGCAAGACGACTTTTCACGGTGATCTGCGCCCTGCAGTTTCGAGGATAAGGGATCATGGGCCTGCCCGGCTCGATCCTGTTCTGCTGCGATCACAATGCCGTCCGCTCTCCCATGGCCGAGGGCTTGATGAAGCACCTGCACGGGCGCCGAGTGTTTATTCAATCTGCCGGGATTTTCAGCGACCTTGAAGTGGACGGTTTCATGATCGCGGTTGCCGCCGAGGTGGGCATCGACATCTCGAAACATCGCTCTCGCACGTTCGAGCAGATGGAGGAATGGGGTGACGACCTGGGTGCCTATGACCGGGTGATCGCGCTTTCACCCGGGGCGCAGCGCTACGTCCTGGACCACACGCGTGAATTCCACGTGGAAGTCACCTATTGGCCTACTCTGGACCCCACAGGATTGGGGGAAAATCGCGAGGACAAGCTAGCGGCCTATCGACAGACCCGGGACCAATTGAAACAGCGCATCGAGGCCGAGTTTCCAGCGACCGGCTAGAGTGGCGCGATGTCGTGTCAGATGAAGTTTGACGCGAAGAGGTTCGAACCCCCGATCGTCCCCACACCTCCGAACTGCAAAAGGCTGAGTGCCGTCGCACCTCGGACTGATGGGCCCAGAACCCCATTGGTTATCTGCGAGTTAGCCAGAAACCGATCGACAACCTGGTCAAGCACCTCGCTCTCCAATAGATCGGTTGGGCTGGTGACGTCGAACAAATTGTCCATTCGACGTTTTACTTCTTCGACCTGCTGGTCGAGATCCGCTGTGCCGAATTCAGTTGGCAGGTTCAAGGCACCTTCTAGAACGCTGCGCAGCGGGCGCGACCCCAGAAGGCCCAGCCACGCCGAATCAGGATCGGAAATCCGATTCACGGTGGCTTCAGCCTCGCGACGAAAGTTCAGCGCCAGACGCAGGTCGAAGTCGACATCGCCCACCGAGAGTTCGAATTGGCGTTCCTTGTACCGATCGACCAGTTCGGTGATCTCCGACGGCCGCTCGAACGCATTACCCAGGTCGCCAAGTGCAAGAAACTCGGACATTTCGCGATAGCGCGGATCGACGAGGCGGTTGGCGAAGGCTTCGGGATCGATTGTCCCCTCTTCGACCACCTTGCGAATGAAGGCGTTTTTACCGACGTCCTCGTCCAGTCCAAAAGCCCCCAACACCACGTTCAAAATCCGTCGATCCGCCATCAGGTCATCGACCGATGTGATGCTGCCGGCATTTTGCTCGAAATACTCGATTTCACGCGCGATGTCGGGGCTGCGGTTGAAGATCTCGAACTGCCGATCGTAGGTACGGTCCAAGAAGCGCAGGCCACCGATTCCGGTCAGCGGTATGGCTGGGGGCAAGGGCATGATGCGGCCTATTGTTTAGCCGCACGCAGTTGCACCGGCTCGCGGGCGAGCAGCTCTTCTTCGATGGGCAGTAGTTTCCTCAGAGACCGAAGCGCCGCGTAGAAGTTGTCCTCATGCACCGCGTCCATCGCCTCTTGCAGGTATTGCGCCCCTTCCAACCCCGTCAGCGCATCGGCAAGTTGGCCGATACCGGTTGCCAACTGAGCGCGTGCCTGCGCGGGCTCTGCTTCTCCCGCCACTGCAAGCTGCGCGATGTAGCAAACGCGTTTGACCGGTGTGGTCGCTTCTTCTGGGTGTATCGCGTCCCGCAAGCGCAGAATTTTGGCGTCTGGCGTCTTGATGATCAGCCTGGCGTTTCGATCGCCGTTCTGCATCACAACGCCGTTGACCAGGATCTGCTCGTGGGCGCGCAGTTTCAGGATCAAACCTGGCATTGATCCGGTCCTTTCGCCAAAGCCGCCTGGCGCAAACCGCTGATGACAGCCGTGTTCACGTCGATTAGTGCCGAAGCATCAGCCTCGCGCTGCAACACCTTGGGGGTGTGCACCAGAGCGAACTCGTAAAGATAAAAGATCTGAGCGCGAAGTTGGCTGGGCAGCCCGTTGTCGTCTTCCACAACGTCCAAGGCCAAGGTCTGCCAGATCATCAGGTTTTCGTGCAGCGCGGCGGCAAGGTCCTTGAATTCGGCCTTCCCCGAAGCTGCTTTTTTCAGCTTACCGGTCACCCGGCTAAGCAGTTGATATTCGACCTCTCGTGGCGTTCCGATGTTCCGGGTTGCCGAGAGATAACCGTTCTGTAGTTGTGCAAGCGCAGGCATTGCCTAGCCTTTCAGGCAGCCGGGTTGTTCCACCCAACAAAACTCTTCATTCGGGAGAGATGGGGCGGGTCAGACCCGCCCCATCCGCTAGGATTACCGGAACAACGCCAGGATGTTCTGGGGAGCCTGGTTCGCAATCGACAGGGCCTGAATACCCAGCTGCTGCTGGACCTGCAGGGCCTGCAGACGGGCCGAGGCTTCTTCCAGGTCAGCGTCAACCAGGGCGCCGATACCCGACTTGAAGCTGTCGACCAGGGTCTTGGTGAAGTCGCCCTGGATCTCCAGACGTTTCTGAAGCGTACCAAGTGCGGCCTGCGCCGACGTTGCCGTCTGGATGACAGCCTCGATCGTGCCAAGGGCGGCCGTAGCACCCCCACCAGTTGTCACATCGACCGTGTTCAGCGGTGCAAGACCACCCTGACCACGCGTTGCGGATGCCGAGAACCGCTGCTCAAGCGGGCCGTTGTTGATGATCGTGACAACCCCACCAGCAGTGTTGATGGTGAACGTGGTCGAATCAACGCCCGCATCGCTCAACGAACCCCTGATACCGGCAGCGATGTCATTTACGCTGTCGTTATCGCGAACCACATAGGCGCCACGAATCGAGCCCAGCGTGACAGAGATGATGTCACCCGCCAGGAATTCGTCGGTCGCCGTCAGTTCGCCGGTTGAGGCCTCACTTAGCGACGACGCACCTGTACCGGCATTGTTCGCCGATCCAACCGCGCCAACGGTCAGTGTGACACTCGTGCCGGACTCAATGACCTGGAAGTTCCTGTTGTCCACACCACCCGGCACGGCGGTGCCGCCGCCGAGACCGTTGGCCTGGTCGGTACCAGCCGCATCACCGGTGATGGCCAGGGCCGAGCTGCTGTTCGCACCGAAGTCGTCCAGCACGATGCCGGGCGAGGCGAGGTTCAGGTTGGTAACGGCTGTGTCCAGCTCCACTCTACCGGTCGTGACTGCGCCCGATGCGTTACGATTCAGCGACGATAGAACGCCGAAATCCGCATTCGAACCATCGATCAGGTTCAGACCGTTGAACTGCGCCGAATTCACGATGCTGCTGATCTGATCACGCAGCGACGAGATTTCGTTGTTCAACGATGTCCGGTCGACGTTTTCTTCGTTCGCGGCGACGATCTTGCCTTTGATCTCGTTCAGCAACTCACCGATCGAGTTGGCTGCGTTGGCAGCAACAGCGGCCGTGGCAGAACCCAGCGAAATCGACTCGTTCAGGGCGTTGAAGCCCGAAACGTCCGATTCCATGATCTTCGAGATGGCGAAGACGGCGGCGCTATCTTTCGCGGTCGCGACCTTCTTACCAGTCGAGATCTGGTTGTTGATCTGTTCAAGATTTCCGTTGGTCGTCCGCAGGGTTTGCAGAGCGATCATTGCTGCGTTGTTCGTCAGAACACTGGCAACCATTGACATCATTCCTTATTCGAGCAGTGCGCTTCGCACCGCGATTTCACTTCACCCCCGAAGGGATTTACGGACGGCATACGACCGACCGCTTCGGAACGTGTCTTCTGACAGCGTACCGGAGACACCCGCCTCCGGAGAACCCGCCTTCGTTGCGGGATGGCGAGACAATGGGCTGGAAAGGCTTAGTGCGTGGTAAAGCCAGCTGACCGGAATCAGGACAGATGCTTAAAACTCACGCGGATTTACCATTGCCGATCAGGTCGGCGCGGCTGGCAATTCGGCTGCCATCTTCGGCATATGCAACGTCGCCGCGCTCGGCGGCACGGATCGTCGCGATCTTGCGCTTTGCGTGCGACAGGCCGGCGCGGGCCGCCTGGATCAACTGCTCGTTTCGACGACTGGATGCTATCAGCCGGCGCATCGCGTCAACGATTTGGTCGTCCGGCGACACCAGCGGGATCCACGCATCCAATCCTTCCAGCACCACCTGCTTGCGGGAAACAACATCCGGTATCGTGCTGTAGGCGCCGGTCAGGAACAGCCGCCGTTCCTCTTCCAGGATGTCCAGCGCCGTCTCTACCACAGAGAGAAAACCTGCCTGAGGTTCCAGATCTGTCGTTTCAGGAAGTTCAACAGCATGGCTCATTGACCGCTACGCTCCTTCAACGACGTGTAAATCTTGTCGGCGATGCCCAGGCTGCCCCGATCGGCGATTTGCTCGGCATATTCCATCGTCAGGAAGCCACTGAAGCCCGCCTCGCCCGCACCACCATGGAATGTGCCGCGCTGTGCCCCCAGACCGCTATACTTCAACATCTCTGCTAGAAAAGTTGCTTCGAACTTTTGTGCTAGCTGCCGCATTTGAGCATCGCGAACCACGTCATTAGCGGGCTGTTCTGCGGCGGATGCCCGCGTCGTTGCGTTTGGGGGCGCGTTCGGGGACGTCGAGATCTTTGGCAGCAGGAATTCCATCGAAAAGCCTCGTTCTGATGACCGCCGCCAAATGAGCGCATCGTCGTAAATAATTCGTAAGGCTAGTCGCGCTAACAGCAGGCCAGACCAGCAGAAGCAGGAATGGTTCTATGGATTTGCCAGAAATGCTGACCCAGCGACCGCTGGGGCTCAACCAAGATAGCGGACGGCGCCCCCCACAAGGCGGCGATGTCGACGATGGACGTTTCTCTGAAGCCTTCACGTCCGAACGTCAGGACCGCGGCGCACAACCGGCCGAGGTGGAGCGCAATGATACGCGCACCGAGCCCGCGAGCGATGTTGAAGGTGAAGCGCCAGAAAGCAATGCGGAAGATTCGCGCAACGGCGCGTCGACGGCGCAAGATGCGGACAGCGATGCATCAAACGATGCGCGCGACACCGATGACAGTCGCCTAACGACGGCTGCAATCGAAGCAAGCGCTGATGTGCCCGTGCGCCCGGCTGCTGATCAGGTCGTGCGTCCATCCACTCAGGTCACCGAAGACGCTGTCAGGGTTGGACGCCAGGTTGCTGCTACGCCGGATGAGACGCGCCCAAAAGCTGCCATGCCGGTCGATGCCGAACCGTTGCCGACAGACGACGGAGAGGCAGAGGTCAAGGTGGTCGAGAAGCCGCGTGCCACAAGGACCGAGGCCCTGACGACAGGCACGATTCGCGCATCACAAACTGGCCCCGTGGTCGAGGAGCCGCCGGCGCCGGCACCACAGGTCAAGGTCGCCCTTCCTGCCGAAGAGGCGCCTACTGCGCCGCAGCCGAAGGTGCCCGCTCAGCCAGCGGCGCCGGTGGTTCGTCCAGCGGCTCAAGCAGCCCAGGCACCTGAAACCGCCCAAAGCGCCACGGAGATCAGCGACCGCGCCACCCCAAAGACGGTGCTACAGCCCGTGGACGATGGGGCGCCAAAGACAGTTGCGGCACCGATATCAAAAGACGTGGTGGCACCAGAGCGCCGGACCGAGAAATCTACAACCGCCGCGGCAGTGCGTGCCAACGCTGGCGAGGCACCACTCACTGGCGCAAGCTCACCAAATCTGACCGAGGAGGGCGAGATCTCTTTGCCGAAGGTCGGCGTCCCAAAACCGGCGCTGGCCGAGAACGCCGCTCAACGAGGCGACGGGAAGACGACTTCCTTCGTGCAGAGCACTGCGGAGGGCGGGTACCAGGCTTCAACCTTGGCGACGGCCCGGGCGACCCAGCCTACGCCGGTGCTGCCGACAACCATGCCGATCGAGATGCAGGCAGCGACGGTGGAACGGCAGATCGCGCCACAGATCGTGGCCGCCGCCGGAACACGTGCAAATGGCGGCGTGGTCGAAGTGCTGCTGGATCCGCCAGAGCTAGGCCGCCTGGAGATCACCATCGAACTGAACGAGCAACATCTACGGGCCACCATCTCGGCCGAGCGTCAGGCGACTGGTGATCTGTTGCGCCGGCACCTGGATTTGCTCAGCCAACAGTTCGCCGAGGCAGGTTTTGGCCAGGTGGATCTGGGTATGAGTGCGTTCTCAGACCAACAGGCGGAGGGCGATGGCGACAACCGGGCAGGGCCCGACCTGGCAATGGGCGACCGCACATCTGAGACGCCGACTGCCTCACCTGGCCGCGCACCCACAATGCTGCCGCCCGGCGCCAGCATGGACATTCGACTGTAGGACACTCTCATGACCGATCAGACACTCGCCGCCCTGCTTCCCGGACCCGTTGTGCCGGCCACAGACCGCTCTGCGTTATCGGGCGATTCTCGCAGCGCTGCGGCTGCCGACTTCGATAGCTTTCTGACGCTGCTAACGGCTCAGCTGCGCAACCAGGATCCGCTGTCTCCGCTCGATTCGACCGAGTTCATCGCGCAACTCGCCAGCTTCTCGACGGTCGAACAGGTCGTTGGCACCAACGAACGCCTGGACGCTTTCATTGAACAAAGCTTCAGCGCCGACCTCGCCAGCTTCGCCTCGTGGATCGGCCGCGATGTCGTACTGTCCGACGGAACCTTCTTCGCCGACGGGACGCCGAAAAGCTTCGATGTCCCTCCGAACGTCAACGCCGATCGGATCGAAGCCATCGTGCGCGCAAGCGACGGCCGCACCCTGCGCCAGTTCGTGGTCGAACCCGACGCCAATGGCCGCGCAACATGGGACGGGCTTTCCCAGGCTGGCGCGCAGGTCGCCGGGACCGAAGTGGCGATCTCGCTGTCCTATGTCGAAGGCGGCTCGGTGCTGGAGGAAATCCCAGCGCAGATCCCCCGGACCGTCAGCGGCATTCGCGGCACGGAGGAGGGCTTGTTCCTGGAACTCACCGATGGCGGACGCGCCAACCCAGAGCAAGTCACCCGCCTGACCACGCTGGCGAACACCGCAGAATAAACCGCCGCACCCAAATATGCCTAGATCCCCTTCCGCCCGCGATTGTCTTGCGGGCGGGTGCTTGGCATAACCTTCCTCCGCCCACCGCAATGACGGCCGGGCCAGACCGGGGAGGAAACCTGCATGACCAAGCGCCTGATCGCCGCCGCTGCCGCGGCCGGACTGCTTCTTGGTGCCGCATCGGCCCAGGCCGACACGCGCATCACCTACAAGTCCGCGAAATCCACGTCGTCCTATTATCAGATGGCCGTCCAAATCGCCGAAGCGATGAAGGCGGGCTCGGACGGCGATATCATCGTCACCGTCGAAGAAAGCCAGGGCTCGGTGCAGAACGTCATGGAGGTTCGGGCCCGAGGCGGCGACTATGTCTTCACCACCCCGCCCGTCCTGGTGCGCCTGGCCCAATCCGAAAAGGCCATGTTCGAGGGCAAGGGCAGCCCAGCCTTCGACGAGATCCGCGCCCTGTTCCCGATCCCCTCGCTGACCATGCACTTCGTCGTCCGCGCCGACAGCGGGATCGAAACCTTCGCCGACCTTAAAGGCAAGCGCATTCTGGTGGGCAAGGGTTCGTTCGGCGCGCGCGAAGGCACAAAGTACCTGGGCCTGTTCGGGCTGGAAGGCAAAGTGGACCTGGCCGATGTGGAACTGTCCAACGCTGTACCAGCGCTGAAGAACGGCCAGATCGACGGATTTGTTACCGCTGGATCCTACCCTGCCCCCAATGTGATCGAGGCAGCAGCGTCCACCGGCGTTCGGGTTCTGTCGCTTAGCGATGGCCAGATCACCCAGACCAAGCGCACGCGCCTGGTGATCCCTGCGGGCACCTATGCCGGCCAAGATGCGCCGATCGTCACGACGTCGCTACCGGTGGTCGCCTACACGACGACGGCAATGGATGACGACACAGCCTATCAGCTGACCAAAACCTACTGGGAGCAGAAGGCAGCCATGGGCAGCGGCGCTGCCTGGTGGAATGGCGTCGACCAGGACCTGCTGGCCAATATCACCGGCAAGATCCATCCCGGCGCTCTCCGCTACTACCAGGAAGTGGGCTTCGCGCTGACCGAGGCGCAGCAGTAAGCGCCCGAAACCCGGGACCGGGCAACGCCACGGCATGAGCCGCTGGATCTGGGCCACGCTCGGTCTCGCCACCATTGTCTTCCACCTTGGCCTGATCTTCTCGGGCCTGGTGCCTAACCTGGTCGCGCGGCCGCTGCACATGGCGCTGGCCCTTCCCTGGGTGCTGGTGTTCGCCGCGAGAGGCCGCTGGAGCCTTTGGTCCGGGCTGGTCCTTGCCTGCATCGGCATCGGTTGTTGCTTGTGGCTTGCCTGGCAACACGATGCGCTGTCCGATCAGTACGGCTTCCTGGAAGGTCCTGTGCAGATCGCCATTGCCGCCACCCTGATTGTGGTGGTGCTGGAGGCCGCGCGCCGTGCCATCGGCTGGCCCCTGCCGGTGATCGCAGCCCTGGCACTTTCCTACGGTCTGTTCGGCCAGCACATCCCGGGCGAGTTCGGCCATTCGGGCACGCCGTTGGCCAGCTTTCTAGGCACGCTGACGATCGCCGAGGGCGGTCTTTGGGGCAAACTGACCGGAGTCTCGGTGGGTGTAGTCGCCATCTTTGTCATCTTTGGCGCCGTCCTGAACGCAGGCGAAGCGGGCCAGGGGTTCATGAACGTGGCCGCCGCTGCCGCAGGCCGGCTGAAAGGGGGTGCCGCCAAGGTGTCGGTGTTGTCGTCCGCGCTCTTCGGCTCGATCTCGGGCTCCGCCTCGGCCAACGTTGCGTCGACCGGCGCGATCACCTTGCCCGCCATGCAGAAGCTGGGCTATCCGAAGCGCCTCGCCGGGGCGGTGGAAGCGGTCGCGTCCTCCGGCGGCCAGATCATGCCGCCGCTGATGGGGGCAGGCGCCTTCGTGATGGTGGAGCTGACGGGCGTGCCTTACACGGGCGTCATGGCAGCGGCGCTGCTGCCCGCCTTGTTATACTTCCTGGCGGTTTGGATCGGCATCGATGCCTATGCGCGGCGCTACACGCTGCGCGGCATCGCGGCCGAGGACCAGCCCAGTCGCCGCGACGTCGCGATTACCGCGTGCTTCTTTCTGGTGCCTTTCGCGGTCCTGATGTGGGGCATGTTTTTCGCCGGGCTGACCCCGCAATACGCCGCCTGCGGGGCGATACTGGTGGGCACGGTGCTGTTGGGGATCGACGCAAGGCTGTCGGTCGACGGCGCACGCACGCTGGCACGGTTGGAGAGCGCCTGCCTGAACGCGGGCAAACAGGTGTCAATGATCGCGGCGATCATCCTGTGCGCCTCGCTCGTGATCGGCGTCCTGGGGATTACCGGGTTGGGGGTCAAGATCACGTCGCTGATCCTGTCGGGCTCGGGCGATGTGCTGTGGGGCGCGTTGCTGCTGACCGCTGTGGCCTGTCTGATCCTGGGGATGGAGGTGCCCACGACCGCGGCCTACGTCATCTGTGTTTCCGTCGCGGGGCCCGCGCTAATCCAACTGGGGCTGGCGCCGCTGCAGGCGCATCTGTTCGTCTTCTGGTACGCGCTGTTGTCGACGATCACCCCGCCGGTCTGCGGGGCCGTTTTCATCGCCGCCGGCATGATCGACGAGAATTGGTGGAAGGTCGCCTTCAGCGCCATGGCGCTGGGGATCGGGCTGTACCTGATCCCGCTGGGTATGATCGCTAATCCGGACCTGATCGGATTGGCAGAACAGCCAGGGCTTGCGGTGCTGAGCGCATTCAAGGTTGGGGCGGGGTTGGCCCTAATCTCCTACGGCGTGATCGCCCCTGGCCGCGCGGTGGTCAGGGCGTTGGCCGTGACCGCGGGGGCGGCGGCGATTTTCATCAGCCTCTAGCCGCGGCGTCAGCCCATCGATAGGAAGTGTCGCAGGATCTCCACCACTGCGTCCGGCTGTTCCTGCTGCACCCAGTGCCCCGCACCGTCGACCAAATGCGTGCCATGCCAGTCGGCGGTGGCGCGCGTCTCCATCGCCTCCAGCGCGCCGGGAACCTGCGCCCAACCCCAATCCTGGCGCCCGGCGATGAACAGCGCGGGCACCTCGATCCGCCGCCCGTGGAACACCGATAGATCGCGCCGGAACCGGGGGGACGTCCCGCAGCGATAGCTGTTCAGCGCGCCCTGAAACCCGGTGCGCCCGTACTCGGCCGCGTAGACGTCCATATCGGCCTGTGTCATCCACTGGCAGGCACCGATCGCCGCGTCGTCAGGCAGAGCACCACGCACCGCCTGTGGCATCGTCTGATCAGCCTCCATCACGTAGTAGAGCGGCATCTTCGCCAGCTCCTCCGCCGTCCACCCGTCCAGGCGGTAGGGCTGGTTGTTCGCCCAATCCGCGGACTTCATGTGAAAGTATGCGCGCAGGAAGGCCTCCATGCCCTCGGGCGCGGTCTCCATGTCCGGAGCAGCAGCGCGCGTTGCATAATACCACTGATAGTGTTTGCGCGGCGGCGACAGTGCCAGCATGTCCTCGTGCACCGGATCGACGCGCTGTGCGATCGCGGGCGGCCCACCGAAGGGCGCGCTCATGCACGCAACCCGCGGGAAGACATCCCCCCGCAGCAGCGCCGCCCAAGCAGCCACGGGCGAGCCATAATCATGCCCGATCACCGCATGCACCTGCTCGCGCCCAAGCGCACGGACCAGCGCCACCGCGTCGCGCACGAAGTTGGGCAACGAGAACGCCGAGAGGTCATCGTCATAGCCCCCCACCCAGCCAGTGGTGCGGCCGTAGCCACGCTGATCCGGCGCCACGACCCAGAAGCCCAGCTCGGCCAGGGGCCGCATCACCCGCCGCCAGGAATAGGCAAGCTCGGGGAAGCCGTGCAGCAACAGCAGCATGGGACGGTCCGGCTCCCCGGCACTCAGGACGTGCTGGGTCAAACCCGAATCGGTTTCGACAAACTGGGCTGTGATGCCGTCTGGCAGCGGCAGCGGCGCAAGCTCTGTGGTCATCATCCCCCCTTTCAGCCCCAATCATCGGCGCCGCCCACCAAGGGCAATCGCCGTAGATGCAAGGCGCAGGTCCGCCAACAAATCCCATCCACCGGATTGGCAGTTGGCAGATTGCCCCAGGTGCGACACATATACTCTGACAAAGCAACAAGACGAGACAGGGAAGATGAACGCCCCCAGAGCTGACCGGGCAACCTTGGCTCGGCAAACCATGGCCTTTGTGCTGGCCGGTGGCCGCGGCAGTCGCTTGCGCGAACTGACGGACAAGCGCGCCAAGCCTGCCGTTTATTTCGGCGGCAAGTCCCGGATCATCGACTTTGCGCTGTCCAACGCGGTGAATTCCGGCATCCGGCGCATTGGCGTCGCTACGCAGTACAAGGCGCACAGCCTGATACGCCACCTGCAATTGGGCTGGAATTTCTTTGCCGCCGGTCGGAATGAAGGGCTGGATATCCTGCCTGCGTCACAACGGGTTGAGGGGCACGACGTCTACCAAGGCACCGCAGACGCGGTCTTTCAGAACATCGACATCATCGAAGGCTATGCACCGCGCTACATCGTGGTGCTGGCGGGCGATCACATCTACAAAATGGATTACTCGATGATGCTGGCCGACCATGTCGAAGCCAGCGCCGATGTAACCGTCGGCTGTGTCGAGGTCCCCCGCAAAGAGGCGTCGGGCTTTGGCGTCATGGACGTTGATGCCAACGGACGCATCATCGACTTTGTCGAGAAACCCGCCGATCCCCCCGCCATGCCGGGCAAGCCGGACACGTCATTGGCCTCGATGGGGATCTATGTCTTCGAGACCGAGCGCTTGATCGAGGTGTTGCGCGACGATGCGCAGAACCCGAACAGCAGCCATGACTTTGGCAAGGACATCATTCCGGCCTTGGTCAAGGGCGCGAAAGCGATGGCGCACTCGCTGTCCAAGTCTTGTGTGATGACCGGCGACGAGAAAGAGCCCTATTGGCGCGATGTCGGCACCATCGACAGTTTTCACGCCGCCAATGTGGACCTGACCGACTTCAGCCCGGAATTGGACATCTATTCCAGCGACTGGCCGATTTGGACCTATGCGGCCCTGACGCCGCCCGCCAAATTCATCCACGATGAAGAGGACCGGCGCGGCCAGGCGGTGTCCTCCCTGATCTCGGGCGGGTGCATCGTCTCGGGCAGCCGGATCGACCAAAGCCTGCTGTTCACCGGGGTGCATTGCAATTCCTACTCGGAACTGCACCGGGTCGTGGCTCTGCCCGCCTGCACCATCCACAGGCACGCCCACCTCAGCAATGTCGTGCTGGACCGGGGCGTCACGATCCCCCGCGGCATGGTGATTGGCGAGGACCCCGAAGAAGATGCGAAGCGGTTCCGCCGCTCGGACAATGGCATCGTGCTGGTGACCCAGCAGATGTTGGACGCGCTGGAGGACTAGGCACGCATGCGGGTTCTGTCCGTCGCCTCGGAATGCGCGCCGCTCATCAAGACGGGCGGGCTGGCCGATGTGGTGGGTGCCCTGCCTGGCGCCCTGGCACGCCATGGCGTCCAGATGCGGGTGCTGTTGCCAGGGTATCCAGGGATCTCCGGGCGCCTGGCACAGGCCCAGCGCCATGTGATCAACCTGCCGGGTGGGCGCCGGGCGCGTCTGATCACGGGTGAAGTCGACGACCATTCGCTGATCCTGCTGGATGCGCCGGAGTATTTCGACCGCCCCGGCAATCCTTATGTTGGCCCGGACGGGGCAGACTGGCCAGACAATCACCTGCGATACGGCTTATTCTGCGAGGTGGCCGCCGCCTTGGCTGTCTCGGGTTTGGCAGGGTGGGCGCCCGATCTGGTGCATGCCCACGACTGGCAGGCGGGGCTGGTGCCGGCCTATCTGGCGCGGCACACGAGCACTGGCACTGGGACTGGGACTGGGACTGGGACTGGGACGGTGCCGCCGGTGCTGCTGACAATCCACAACATTGCCTTTCAGGGCGTTTTTCCAGCCAGTGTTATCAGCGACCTGGGCTTGCCCGAGACGCTGATGACCCTGGAAGGGCTGGAATACTACGGCCGGCTCAGCTTCCTGAAGGGTGGTCTGGCCATGGCCGACCGCTTGTCGACGGTGTCGCCCAGCTATGCGGTCGAGCTTATGGAACCCGCCTTCGGTATGGGGATGGAGGGTCTGCTGGGCTACCGCCGCGGCGATCTGGTGGGGATCTTGAACGGGGTCGATACCGACGCCTGGGATCCAGCGCGCGATCCGGCCCTGGCAGCGTCCTATTCGGCGAAGGACCCTGACGGTAAGGCGCGCAACCGCGCGGCCTTGGCGGGGCATTTCGGGTTGGACCTGGCGGATGAGGCGCCGCTCTTCATCGTGATCAGCCGCCTCACCGCGCAGAAGGGGCTGGATCTGCTGCTGGAGGCCCTGCCCACGCTGGTCAATGGCGGGGCGGGTTTGGCCGTCCTCGGCAGCGGCGATCCGGGGTTGGCGGAGGGCTTTCGCCAGGCCGCACTGGCCCAACCCGACCGGATCGGCACGGTGATCGGCTATGACGAGCCGCTCAGCCACCTGATGCAGGCAGGCGGGGACGCGATCATCATCCCCTCGCGGTTCGAGCCGTGCGGGCTGACCCAGCTTTATGGGTTGCGCTATGGCACGCTGCCAGTGGTCGCGCGCACGGGCGGGTTGGCCGACACGGTGATCGACGCCAACGCGGCCGCGATGGCAGCAGGCGTAGCCACAGGTTTCGTACACGAGCCCGGCTCGGCCCAGGCCCTCTCCCGCGCCCTGCAGCGGGCAATCTCGGCTTATGCCGACCCCAAGACCTGGGCGACCATGCGCGCCAACGCCATGCGCCAGCCGGTGGGATGGGCGCAGTCGGCAGCCGCATATGCGGCGCTGTACGCCGAGATGACGGCGCAATGAACGCCAGCGGCATCGCCCCTGCCGACATCGCCCCGGGCACCCCAGAACCCCTGGGCCTGACCCTGACCACGGACGGCGCCAACATCGCCGTCTTCTCGGAACGGGCCGAGCAGATCTGGCTTTGCCTGTTCGACGACCAGGACCGCGAGACCGCCCGCCTGCCGCTCCCCGGCCGCTCGGGCCCCATCCACCACGGCTTTGCCCCCGGCATCGCCGCCGGCCAACGCTATGGCCTGCGCGCCGCCGGACCGTTTGCGCCTGCGGACGGCCACCGCTTCAACCCGGCCAAGTTGCTGCTGGACCCCTATGCCCGCACCCTGTCCGCGTCGGTCAAATGGCACCCCGCCCAAGTCGGCCACCTCCAAACCGATCCCAGCAAACCGGACCCCACCGACAGCGCGCCCACCTTGGCCAAATGCGTGGCTATCGCCGATCCGCCGCCCATCAACCCTGAAGAACGCCCTCAAACCCCCTGGCCAAACACCGTCCTCTACGAGGCGCACGTCCGCGGCCTGACCCAACAGTGGCCAGGACTGCCCGACAGTATCCGCGGCACGGTCGAGGCACTGGGCCACCCAGACGTGATCGCCCACCTGCAAAGCCTGGGCATCACGGCGCTGGAGCTGCTGCCGCTCCACGCCTTCACCAGCGAACGCCACCTGGAGGCCCGCAACCTCACCAATTACTGGGGCTACAACACGGTCAGCTTCTTTGCGCCCGAACCCCGCTATCTGGGCCCCAACGGGCTGGCGGGCCTGCGCAAAACGGTGCGGCGGCTGCACGCCGCAGGCATCGAGGTGATCCTGGACGTTGTCTACAACCACTCCGCCGAAAGCGACATCAACGGGCCTACGCTGAGCTTTCGCGGGCTGGACAACCGCGCCTATTACCAGCTGACCGGGCCGCAGCATGCCTATGTCAACGACACGGGCTGCGGTAACACGCTGGACCTGGGCCACCCGTTCGTTCTGCGCCTGGTTCTGGATTCGCTGCGCTGGTGGGCCGAACGGATCGGCATCGACGGCTTTCGCTTTGACCTGGCGCCCGCCCTGACGCGCGGCCCCGGCGGGTTCGAGCCCGGCTCGGCCTTTCTGGCCGCTGTGGCACAGGACCCGGTGTTGCGCAGCCTAAAGATGATCGCGGAACCTTGGGATATCGGCCCCGGCGGCTACCGGCTGGGCCAGTTCCCGCCCCCCTTCGCTGAATGGAACGACCGCTTCCGCGATGCCACCCGCGCCTTCTGGCTGGGTCAGCCGGAGGCGCCGGGCCAATTGGCGGACGGGTTGCTGGGCTCGGCGCGTGTCTTTGACCGGGACGGCCGGCGGCCCTTCGCCTCGATCAACTATGTCGCCTGCCATGACGGTTTCACCACGCACGACCTGACCGCCTATGCCCAACGCCATAACGATGCGAATGGCGAGGGCAACCGCGACGGCCACGCCCATAACCTATCGGACAACCTGGGCGTCGAAGGGGCGACCGACGACACCGACATCCTGGCCAATCGGGCGCGCCGCCAGCGCAACCTGCTGGCCACCGCCCTGCTGGCCCAGGGGACGCCCATGCTGCTGGCGGGCGACGAGGTCGGCCACAGCCAGGGCGGCAACAACAACGCCTATTGCCAGGACAATCCAACCACCTGGATCGACTGGCACGCGGGCGATCAGGACCTGCTGGCCTTCTGCCGCCGGGTGCTGGCGCTGCGCGCGGACACGCCCGCCCTGCGCCAGGACCGTTGGCTGCACGGCACGCCGGTGGCGCCCGGCGGCCCGTTGGATGTGGCCTGGTTCGGGCTGGACGGTGGGCCGGTGCCCTGGCCGCAGGCACACCGCCGGGGCTTTGCGCTGTTGTTGCGCCGCCCAGCACCCGAGGCATGGGCGCTACTGGTGTTGAACCCGGGCAAGACCGCGCACCCGCTGGATCTGCCTGCTGCTGCAGGGCGGAACTGGCAGGTGGCGCTGGATACGGGCGTGGCCGACGGCGCACCGAAGGACACCAACCCGACGGGTAAAGTCGCCGCCGGCACGCTGCTTGTGCTATTGGCGACCATCGCCACCCCGTCAGAGGATCGCCCATGATCGCGCTGAATGCCCTGGCCGCCCGCGTCGGCATCCTGGAAGGCTATCACCGCATCGATGGCAGCTATCACCCCTGCGCGCCAGAAACCGCCCAGGCCCTGCTGACAGCCATGGGCTTGCCCTGCGCCGACGAGGGTCAGGCCGCGAACAGCCTGAAGCAGATCGAGGAGGAGACCCAGGCGGGCGCCCTGCCGGGCCTGTTGGTGGTAACCGCCGATCAGGGGTCGGACCACGATCTGGCGCCCTGGCGCATGGTGCTGGAGACGGGCGAGGAGATCGCCGCCAATCCGGACGCCCCCTGGCACATTCCGGCGCTGCCCATGGGCGTCCATCTGATGAGCAGCGAACGTGGCGCGACGCTGGTGATCGCCGCCCCGCCCCGCGCGCCGGTGCAGGCGGATATCTCGGACAAGCGGCCGGTCTGGGGTGTGACAACGGCCCTTTACGGCTTGCGATCGGATCGCCATCTGGGGGTCGGCGATTTTGAGGATCTGGCCCGCACGGCGGCGGCACTTGGGCCCAAGGGCGCCGCCTTTCTGGGCATCAACCCCGTGCACGGCCGCGGCGTGGCCGAGGGCGGCTACAGCCCCTACTCGCCCTCCAGCCGCACCACGCTGGAGACAGGCCACATCGCGCTGGACACGATCCCAGAGGCCGCCGATTGCCCGGAACTGGACGCCCTGCTGGCCGAGGCGGCGGACCGTCTGGATCAGGCGCGAGCCGCGGAACTGGTCGATTACCCAGCCGTGCGGCCGGTACATCTGGCCGGTCTTCGCGCGCTCTTCGCGCGGTTCCGGCAGGGCGACGGCCCCCGGCAGCAGGCCTTTGCCGCCTGGGCGGCGGCGCGCCCCCGGGTGCAGGCGCTGCAATCCGTCTACGAAGCATTGTCGACCCAGCACGGGCCCGATTGGCGACGGTGGCCGGACGGGCTGCAGGACCCCGATGGCGCCGAAGTGCAGGCCTTCGCTGCCCGGTTTACCGATGAGATCGCCTTTCACGAATGGTGCCAGTGGACGGCCGAGGCGCAGCTGGCCGATGCCCAAGCGCGGGCACAGGCGGGTGGCATGGCGCTGGGCCTTTATCTGGATGTCGCCGTTGGCGTGCGTCCGGGCGGGGCCGAGACCTGGGCCAATCGCGGGGCCTTTGCCACGGGGGCATCTTTGGGCGCACCGCCCGATCTGCTGAACACCGAGGGCCAGCGCTGGGACCTCGCCCCCTACTCGCCCTTGGGCCTGGCGCGCCAGCACTTCGCGCCCTTCCGACGGATGCTGCGCCAGACCATGGCGGCGGCGGGGATGGTGCGCATCGACCACATCATCGGCTTCGCCCGCAGCTATTGGGCACCGATGTCGGGCGTGGCTGGGGGCTATGTCGCCTTCCCGCTGGAGGCGACGCTGGCCCTGACCCGGATCGAGGCCGCCCGCGCCGGCTGCCTGGTCGTCGGCGAGGATCTGGGCACCGTCCCCGACGGCCTGCGCGACGCGCTGGGCAATGCAGGCCTCTACGGTTGCGCCATCCTGCCGTTCGAGCGGGAATGGGTGCGCCTGCGCCACCCCAACGAATACCGCCAAATGACGCTGGCGGCCTTCGGCACCCACGACCTGCCCAGCATCGCCGGCTGGTGGGAGGGCCGCGAGATCGCCACCCGCGATGAACTGGGCCACCCCGTCGGCCCCCACGAACGCGACGAACGCGCCCGCGACCGCGTCACGCTCTGCCACATGCTGGCGGGCGAGTTGCTGCTGCCGGGCGGCATCGACCCCGATCACCCGCCGCCCATCGCCGACAGCCACCTCTGCCACGCGATCCACCGCCTGCTCTGCCGGGGCAGCGCCGATCTGGTCGCCATCGGCCTGGATGACATCTTCGCGATCCCCGACCAGCAAAATGTTCCCGGAACCGTGGATGAACAACCGAACTGGCGCCGCCGCGCGCCTGCCCAGGTCCAGGATCTGGCCGATGCCCCCGAAATCGTCCGCCTGGCGGAATTGGGACCACCAGGGGGGACCTGAGCCTGCCCAACCTTGGTCCAAACCCTGACCCAGCGACGCACCCCGCTATTAAGGGCTGGACAAACTCCGTCGTGCAAGGTTGACCATCAGTACCCCACCCTGGTTTTTACACGACTTGGACGGGGAACGTCTGGCACCCGACGTAGCCCAATCGTAGGTAGACGACCATGAATGTGCATATCCCCGCGCCCGCCGCGTCCAGTGGCGACCTGCGCGCCGCCATTGAATCGCATCTAACATACACGGTGGGTAAGGACACCCGCGCCGCCACCCTGTCCGACTGGCGCTTTGCGCTGACCGCCGCGATCCGCGACCAGGTGGTGACCCCCTGGTTCCAGACGACGCGTGAGGTCTATGGCAATGACAGCAAACGCATCTACTACCTGTCGATGGAGTTTCTGATCGGCCGCCTGCTGCAGGACGCCGTCACAAACCTGGGGCTGGAGGAACATGTGGCCGAGGCGTTGATCGCCCTCGACCAGGACCCGGACGCCATCTACGGCGACGAACCGGATGCCGCGCTTGGCAATGGCGGCCTGGGCCGTCTGGCCGCCTGCTTCCTCGATTCGATGTCGACCGTCGGCATCCCCGCCTACGGCTACGGCATCCGCTACGAACACGGGCTGTTCCGCCAGCACTTCAACCAGGGCTGGCAGGTCGAGGAGGCCGAGGACTGGCTGCGCCAATCCCACCCGTGGGAGTTCGAGCGTCGCGAGGTTCAACAGCAGATCCGCTTTGGCGGCCACGTCACCCACGACAGCGGCCGCGCCCAGTGGCACCACCAGGACGCCGTGCTGGCCCAGGCCTACGACACGCCCATTCCCGGCTGGCGCGCGCGCTGGACGAACACGCTGCGCCTTTGGTCGGCCAAGCCGGTGCACGTCTTCGACCTGGCGGCCTTCAACCAGGGCGACTACCTGCGCGCCGCCGAACCCGCCATCCTGGCCGAGACGATCAGCCGGGTGCTTTACCCCGACGACACCACCGAACGCGGCAAGGAGCTGCGGCTGAAGCAGGAATACTTCTTCACCGCCGCCTCGGTGCAGGACATCCTGCGCCGCTTCACGCAGCACCATTCCATCATCGGGCAACTGCCCGACAAGGTGGCGATCCAGCTGAACGACACGCACCCCGCCATTGCCGTGGCCGAGATGCTGCGCCTGCTGATGGACCGCCACGGCCTGGATTTCGAAGCCGCCTTCGGTCTGACGTCGAAGACGCTGAACTACACCAACCACACCCTGCTGCCCGAAGCGCTGGAGCGGTGGCCCTATCACCTGATAAAGCGCGTCCTGCCCCGCCACCTGGAGCTGATCCACCTGGTCGATGACCTGCACGCCCGCCAATTTCCAGAGCGGCCGGACGGCACCCGGATCATCGACCATGGCGAGGTCCGCATGGGCAATCTCGCCTTCATCGCGGCCAACAAGGTGAACGGCGTCTCGGCCCTGCACACCGACCTGATGCGCGCCACAGTCTTCAGCGACCTGAACGCCATGTACCCCGAGCGCATCGTCAACCAGACCAACGGCGTCACCCAACGCCGCTGGCTCAGCACCTGTAACGCGCCGCTCAGCCGCCTGATCACCCAGACGATCGGTGATGGCTGGGTGACCGATCTGGACCAGCTGGCGCAGTTGGAGCCGCTGGCCGATGATTCCGACTTCCGCGCGCGCTTCATGGATGCCAAGCGCCAGAACAAGGAAAAGCTGGCGGGCCACCTGGCTGCGACCCAGGGGATCAACATCAACCCCGGCGCCATGTTCGACGTCCAGATCAAGCGGCTGCACGAGTATAAGCGCCAGTTGATGAACATTCTGGAGACGGCGGCGCTGTGGAACGCGATACGCCGTGACCCGGACAGGGACTGGCCTTCGCGGGTCAAGATCTTCGGCGGCAAAGCGGCGCCCGGCTACACCCGCGCCAAGCTGATCATCAAACTGATCAACGACGTTGCCGCGGTGGTGAACGCCGATCCGCTGATGCGCGACCGGCTGCGCGTCGTGTTCCTGCCGAACTACAACGTCTCGCAGGCCGAACAGCTGATCCCGGCGGCAGATCTCTCTGAACAGATCTCCACCGCGGGCATGGAAGCTTCGGGCACGGGCAACATGAAATTTGCCCTGAACGGCGCGCTGACCATCGGCACGCTGGACGGCGCAAATGTCGAGATCCGTGAGGCTGTGGGCCCAGACAACATCTTCATCTTTGGCCTGACAGCCGAAGAGGTCGCGGCAGCCCGGGCCGCCGGGGCCTCGCCCGCCGCGGCGGTGGCGCAATCGCCGGCTCTGGCCGAGGTGCTGTCCCAGCTGGATACCGGCATCTTCTCGCCGGACGATCCGGGCCGGTTCGCGCCCATCGCGCACGACCTGCGTACCAGTGACTGGTTCATGGTGGCCGCCGATTTCCAAAGCTATTACGACGCACAGCGCAAGGCCGACGGCGTCTGGCACGACAACGAAAACTGGGCGCGCATGGCTGTGTTGAACACGGCACGCATGGGCCGCTTTTCGTCGGATCGCACCATCCGGGGCTATGCCGCAGACATCTGGGGGATCGAGCCGGCCTATTAAGGGGTCGGTGCCGATCTCGCGGGGTATTGGCGGCGTTATCTATCGGACGATAGGCGTCTACCTAGGGATAGATTGGTGTTAAAGGGGGGCTGAGCGGTCGGGTCGTTAATATCCCTGCCCCGACCGTGCGCGGCACCTTTGGCATACGCCGATCATACGTTTATCATACGCAAATCATACACGCCAAATCCCAGCGCCAGATACGTTAACGGGCGCGCCCAAGGCACGCCCGTAAGAGGTTCTGAAAGTGGCGATTTTACTCGGCGGCGACCGTGTCTTTCTTCAGGCAACGCCGTCCCAAAAGCTCGGCAATCTGCACGGCATTCAGGGCCGCACCCTTGCGCAGATTATCGCTCACACACCACAGCGAGATGCCATTATCCACCGTAATGTCATCACGTAAGCGACTGATATAAGTGGCATATTCGCCAACGCAGTCGATCGGTGTGACATAGCCGCCGGGCTGGCGTTCATCGACCACGATGATGCCTGGGGATTGGCGCAAGATCTCGCGCGCCTCGTCGGCGGGCAGTGGATCCTCGAACTCGATATTGATCGCCTCCGCATGGCCGACGAAAGTGGGCACCCGGACGCAGGTCGCATGGACCTTAATCCTTTTGTCCACAATCTTTTTCGTCTCCACCACCATCTTCCACTCTTCCTTGGTCGACCCGTCATCCAGGAACTTGTCGATCTGCGGAATAACGTTGAAAGCGATCTGTTTTTGGAATTTCGAGGGCTCCACTTCCTGACCCGGGACATACAAGCCCTTGGTCTGGCTCCACAATTCATCCATGCCTTCTTTGCCAGCACCGCTTGTCGACTGGTAGGTCGACACCACCACGCGCTTGATCCCGGCCCGGTCGTGCAGTGGCTTTAGCGCCACGACCATCTGCGCCGTCGAACAGTTCGGGTTGGCGATGATATTGCGTTTGCCGTACTTCTCCACTTCGTCCGGGTTAACTTCCGGCACGATCAGCGGGATGTCCGGCTCATAGCGGTACAGCGACGAATTATCGATGACCACGCAACCGGCCTTCGCCGCCCGGGGCGCGTACTTAGCCGTAGCCTCCGATCCAATCGCGAACAGCGCTATGTCAAAGCCAGCAAAGTCGAACGTATCGATGTCTTTGCATTTCAGTGTCTCGTCGCCAAAGCTGACCTCTGTGCCCTGGCTCCTGCGAGAGGCTAGTGCAACAACTTCATCTACGGGAAACTCCCGCTCATCCAAGATGTTCAGCATTTCGCGACCCACGTTACCCGTGGCGCCCGCGACGGCGATACGATAGCCCATTTCTCCGTTCCTTGTGCGTTTGAGTCCCTTCATGGGACAGCGCGGCCTTACCCCACTGGCGCCCGCTTGGGAAGGCCCGCCCCGGCCGGCGAACCAAGTTGAGACGCAATCAAAAAATCTGCGCTTAACTTGTCACTAATCTTACCGAGTTATCCCTACGCCCTGAGCTATCAGATCCGGGCACCAGCGCCTCGCAGCGTCGCCCGGCACAGACCGACCTCACAGACCGAATGGTGACGGGCGACGATGCGAGGGAATAGCCGTGTGAGCAGGCCGATAGGCCTGCGAACACAATTTGGTCCCAAGAGGGCCAGCAATCGATCAGGCGTCTTCGGGCAGCACTTCGGATGCCACGCCGCCCATCGGGGCCAGGATATTGCGTAATGCCTGGGCCGCGTCCTGCAAAAGCCCACGATCCGCATGGCGCAACACCAGGACCGAGCCGATACTGGAGGAAGTCACGAATGGGTAACTGCCCATCGACACATCGGGAAACATCCCCTGCACCTCACCCAACGGACCTGCCAGGTCGCCTTCGCCGATCTCGCAGCGCAGCGACCAAGACAGCACCTTGGCGCCCCCCTTCAGGCTGGGCCGGATCTGCTGAACCATCGCTTGGAACACCGAAGGCACGCCGGCCATGACGTGAACATTGCCAATCCTGAAACCGGGTGCGGCCGAAACGGGGTTCAATATCAACTCCGCGCCGTCAGGGATCCGTGCCATTCTCAGCCGGGCCTCGTTCAACTCGCGGCCTGTTTCGGCATAATGGCGCGCCAAGATCTCCCGCGCGTCATCGCGCACGCTTATCGGTGTGTCAAAGGCCGCCGCGACGCACTCGGCAGTGATGTCATCATGGGTTGGACCAATCCCACCAGACGTAAAGACATGATCCGCCTTGGCACTGAGCGCCTGCACCGCTGCAACAATTTCGTCCGCAATATCGGGCACCACACGCACCTCGATCAGCCGGATACCGATTTCGGTCAACACGCCCGCCAAGTGGTGGCCATTGCCCTCTCGGGTGCGCCCGGAAAGGATTTCGTCGCCGATCACCAGCATGGCTGCAGTCGGTTGTGTCATTGCAATGGCCCCGCAAAAGGTTAGATCTGCCAGATGGACTTCACCCATCCTTTGGTGCCTGGCAAACTGGTGCGCCGGTATAAACGCTTCTTGGCTGATGTCGAGTTGGCGGGCGGTGATGTCGTGACGGCGCACTGCGCCAATCCCGGATCCATGATGGGATTAAACGCTGCCGGTTTGAAAGTCTGGCTAGAGCCTGCGCATGACCCAAAGCGTAAGCTGGCCTATTCCTGGCGGCTGGTGGAAATGGACGGCGCCATGGCGGGTATAGACACCGGCGTGCCGAACAAGGTGGTGGGTGAAGCTCTGCGGAGCGGCAAGGTGCCGGAATTGCAGGCTTATTCCGATGTGCGCCCGGAACAGCGCTATGCCCAGGCCAGCCGTGTTGACTTTCTGTTGTCCGGCGACGGGCTGCCTGACGCCTATGTCGAGGTGAAGAACGTTCACCTGATGCGCGAGCCTGGCCTGGCGGAGTTCCCCGACTCCGTCACCGCGCGTGGCACGCGCCATTTGGGCGATCTGGCCGACGAAGTGCAGAAGGGCCACAGAGCCGTAATGTTCTACGTTATCCAGCGCGACGACTGCGATCGTCTGGACATGGCCGATGATATCGACCCCGCCTACGCCAACGCCTTCGACAAGGCACGGGCCAGGGGTGTCGAGGTACTTGCCTATGCCTGTAAGCTGGATCAGCACCGAATCACTTTGGATCACCCGATACCGGTCATTAGGGGGTCGGGATGAACGAGCCTGTCAGAGATACCCGGCCCAGCGGCAGAGAAAAGCGCACGCGCGAGGGCATCCGCCTCTATGCACCAGAGGATTTTGCGGGGATGCGCATGGCCGGTCAGCTGGCTGCGGAATGCTTGGATATGATTGGCCCGCATGTGCAGCCAGGCGTCCGCACCGATGAGTTGGACGCGCTGATCCATCAATTCGTGATCGATCACGAGGCGACATCTGCCACGATCGGATATCGGGGCTACCAACATGCCAGCTGCATCTCGGTGAACTATGTGGTCTGCCATGGAATTCCAGGCTCGAAGGTGCCGGGTCGCAGCAGCGCAGCGCTGAAGGAAGGAGACATCGTCAATATCGACGTGACCCTGATCCTGGACGGCTGGCACGGCGATACATCGCGAATGTACACTGTGGGCAAGGTCAAGCCTTTCGCTGCGCGATTGATCCAGGTGACCCACGAAGCGCTGATGAAGGGCATCGCTCAGGTACGCCCGGGCCACACATTTGGTGATATTGGCTACGCCATCCAGCGCTATGCCGAAGGCGAACGCTGCTCGGTCGTGCGCGATTTTTGCGGCCATGGACTTGGCCGGGTTTTCCATGACCTGCCGAACGTGGTCCACTTTGGTCGCGCTGGCGAGGGCGCCGTCCTGCAGCCCGGTATGTTCTTCACAATCGAGCCGATGGTGAACCTTGGCACACACCGCACCAAAACCCTGTCGGATGGCTGGACGGCCGTCACCCAGGACGGAAAACTTTCCGCCCAATTTGAGCATGCGGTGGGCGTGACCGAAGACGGCTGCGAGATCTTCACGCTGTCGCCCGGCGACGTCTACTTTCCCAAGATCAGCTGAGAAGATGGCAGGCGGGCGCGACCGCGAGGGCGAGATTGCGGCCGAGATCCGACGTCTGCGTCAGGGCGATTCTGGCATCAATCTGATCATGCTGGCCTGTGTGGTCGCTGCCGTTTTGGTTGTCCTGGTGTTGCCAGATCAACCATTGCCGACGATGCCCATCGCCTCGATCGTCGCCGGGTGGGAGGTTCGTGCCTGGCTTCATCGGCGCGCCGCCCGGTTGGAGGCAGAACTCAAGGTCATCCGCGACCGGCAGTTAGCGCACTACAGGCTTTACATGCGATCGGGCCGGTCTGGGGCGCCGCCTGACCTGCGCCGACATCAGAAGCGCAACTAGCCCAAACCGCCCGCGGCCTCTATTCATGCCAACGACTGTGAGATCAGGAGGCATGCGATGGCGATCTTCGAGTTGAGAACCTACACGCTGCGGGTCGGCGCGATGGCCGAAGCCGTGGGCTACTATGAAAGCCTGGGGTGGCCTGCCCTGTCAAAGCTGGAGGGTGGACGCCTGATTGGCTACTTCACCGGCGACATCGGCGCGATGAACCAAATCGTGCACCTTTGGCGGTTCTACGACGATGCAGACCGGCGGGGTTTCTGGGAATCGGTGTTTTCAGACGCAGACTTCATGGCATTTGCGGCGAAGTTCCGGCCGCTTGTTCTAACACAGGACAACAAGCTTCTAATGTCTGCTCCTTGGGGTCCGACGCCGTAGGGGAGAAGGCCGCGGGTCAACCATCAGCGCAAATGCAAAGATCATGCGCCCGCGGTGCTGATAGCTTATTGCCGGTGGCCACCTGAGCGGGCGATGAACGGGACTACCAGACAGGAGCTGCAAGCACTAGGCTGGGGGGAAATCGGGGGAGAGACACATGCCGTTGGATACCCAGTTCCTGCAATCACTAGCTGACATCGTCGGCGAGGAACACGTACGCGGGCAGAACGCCGTCGCCATGTTGGATCCAGGCGTTGACCCATCGAATTTTGCGGCGGGACTGGCGGTGCGTCCAAGCTCGGCAACAGAGGTGGCGGCGATCCTGAGCCTTTGTGACGCTACGGGTGTGCCCGTGATCAGCCACGGCGGGCGCACGGGACTGGCCGGCGGCGCGGTTTCAGCGCCCGGCGAATTGGTTCTGATGACGGACCGTTTGGATGAGTTGACGATCGACCCGGTTGGACGGGTCGCGATCGTCGGTGCCGGCATATCCTTGCAGAACCTGCAAGAGGCCTGCGCCGCAGAAGGCCTGTCGCCGGGCATCGACCTGGGCGCCCGCGGCAGTGCCACAATCGGTGGGATGGTATCCACCAACGCAGGCGGGATGGAGGCATTTCGCTACGGCATGATGCGCCAGCGCCTTCTGGGAATGGAGGCCGTTCTAGCCGACGGCACAGTCCTGTGCGACCTGGCGTTAGTACCGAAGAACAACGAGGGCTACGACCTCAGGCAGTTGTTCTGTGGCGCCGAGGGGACCTTGGGCGTCGTCACCCGGGTTACGATGAAGCTGGAGCGCGCAGACCCCCCTTCTGTCACGATGCTGGCCGCCTGTCCCAATGCGCGCACTGCCATCCGAGCAATGCGCAACATTGAGGATCGAGGCGGCATGTTGCGAGCAGAGATCATGTGGAGGGATTATGCTCGGGTCGTAGCTGAGCACACCGGGTTAAGCCGCGTGTTGGAGTTCTGTGATGCAGCCGTCTACCTGATTATCGAAACGGCTTTGGACGTAGACGGCCTGGGAGAGGCATTATCGCCAAGTCTGGATGCAGGCGACGTGATTGACGCAGTCATTGCCCAAAGCGGTCGTGAAGCCGCCGACATATGGCGAATCCGCGAAGACACCTTTGCCGCCAGTTGGAGCCTGCCGCATCAGTTGTGGTTTGATATCTCTCTGCCGTTGGCAAGCCTGGACACATACATGGCAAGCCTGCGCGCACGTCTGGACACACTGGCGCCCTCACTGGTTCTGTTCGGCTTGGGCCATCTGGCCGATGGCAACCTGCATTTGACGATCTGTCGAAAGGGCTCCTTTGGGCCGGATTTGCGTAAAGGGATCTCGCAGGCCGTGGAACACGGGGTCAAAGACCTGGGCGGATCGGTGTCAGCGGAGCACGGCATCGGGACCGCAAAACTTGCTATTCTTGAGCGCAATGTCTCAGCGGAGAAGCTTGCGGTGATGCGCCGGCTGAAGGCGGCTCTGGATCCAAACGGCATTTTGAACCCTGGAAAGGTTGTGCCTGCCGCTCGATAATAAGCCTCAAGGCCGGCTGAACGCCGCGACCAGTTCGACATGTGGGGTCCAGCGAAACTGATCGACGGGCAAGACCCAGTCCAGTCGATAGCCGCCATCAACCAAAAGTCGGGCGTCCCGGGCAAAGGTGGCCGGGTTGCAACTGACAGCGGCAATCCGGGGAAGCGGGCTGGATGCAAGTTGTTCGGCCTGCGCTCTGGCACCGGCGCGTGGGGGATCGAACACGGCGGCGTCGAAGGACGCAAAATCAGCTGGGCGTAACGGGCGGCGAAACAGATCGCGCGTCTCCGCACTCACCTTCCTCATGCCTTCAGTATGACGCCACGCACGGTCCAGTGCGCGAAGCGGCGCGCCATCGGCTTCGACTGCGTGAACCTCGGCCGTCTGGGCAAGCGGCAGCGTGAACGTACCAACACCCGCGAAAAGATCTGCGATGCGGCGGGCACCATTTGTTGCCTGGAGAACCGCATCTACAAGTGTTTCCTGCCCCTCCTCGGTTGCTTGCAAGAATGATCCGGGAGGCGGGACCACGACGGCACTACCAAAGCGCTGCACAGGCTCTCGCCGGGTGACAACGACCTCACCATCCCACGAAAGCCGGGCAAGGTTTCCCGTAGCTGCGGCGGAGATCAATTCGCCATAGAGGCCGCCCTCCAATGGTTTGCCGCCAGCGACAGCTACGTCCAAGCCGGCAGTACTGAGCGTCACCAGCAGGCGCAGTGCACCCTTGCGACTGGCGCCAACTGCTATAATGCGTTCGACGACTGGCATGCCTGCAACAATCTCGGGTCGAGCAACCTCGCAGGCATGAATGGGCACGATTTGATCCGAGCTATCGGCGTGGAGGCCGATCAATACAGACTTCTTAGTTCGCCTTCCTGAAAACGTAACTCGGCGTCGGCTGGCTGGCGGTGAGGTTGTCGTGGGGCGAATGGTGATGCCATTCAGACCCCGAGCCGCGAGTGCGCGCGCTATAAGTTCGGCCTTCCATTCGGCGATGAACTCATCCGAAGCGTGCTGCAGCGCGCAGCCGCCGCAACTGCCTGCGTGCCTACACGGAGCCGACACGCGATGGATCGACCGCTCCAGCAGCGCATCGATCTGGGCGCGGTGGCCCGTTCGATGCACCGACACCTGCTCGCCCGGCAAGGCGCCGGGTACGAACAGGCCATCGGCGGTCACGCCGTCGCCGCGTGCGCCCAAAACATCAATCGTGACCACTTCGCTCATCAACAAGAGATAGGTGTAGCGCGGGCTGACAAAACCGGGACAGTAAAGCGATTTCTAATTGCTGCCATCGTTCACTGCCGCCAGCAGATACTCGCGATTGCCATCGCCACCGGCGATCGGGCTATCGATGACGCCCATAACGCGCCAACCATGACGTGTGACAAACGCCGAGATGCGGTCCGCGGCGGCCTGTTGCTGCATTAGATCACGGACCACGCCCCCCTTGCCCACATGGCCGCGACCCACCTCGAACTGGGGTTTGATCAAAAGGACCAGATACGCGCCCGATTTTGCCAACGGTAGGACCGAGGGCAGAACTTTTTCCAGCGAAATGAACGACAGGTCGGCCACAATCCAGTCCACTGGCGGGACCAAGCCAGCGGGTAGGTGGCGGGCATTTATGCCCTGGTGCAGGGTGACACGCTTATCTTGGGTCAGCTTTGGGTGCAGTTGATCATGGCCTACATCGATGGCGTGCACGTGCGCGGCACCGTAGGCGAGCAAGACATCGGTAAAACCCCCTGTCGAAGCACCGACATCCACCGCCACGCCATTGGGTTTCAAGCCAAAAGTCTCTACTGCATGAGCCAGTTTTAGCCCCGCGCGGCTGACCCATGGGCAGGGGTCTTTTGTGATTGCAATTCGACCCTGGAGGTCGACAGAAGGTTTAGATACAGAAGAGCCATCTACCGTAACCGCGCCAGCTTCTATCAACGCCCGCGCTTTCGCTCGGCTGGGCACCAATCCCTCGTCAACCATGCGCCGGTCCAACCTTGTCACCGGGTCAGTGCCGTGAGTAGAGCAGACCTACCGAACATGCGGCGCCTTTGCCCGTTACGCACTGGCCAGGACGCGCCGGACTGTTTCGATCGCGGCGAGTTCGTCCTCACCCAGTTCGGTTCCACCTGCTGTGGAAACCGCTTCGATCATCGCAACCAAGTCATCTGCCGCATTTGGCCCTGCGAGGGACGCAACAACTTTTGACAGGCGGCGCACAGCTTCTTCTTGGGTATTGCACTGGTCCGCTACCCAACGGCCGAACGACACGATATCAAGCGCCTCGCGCTCTGTGACATCGAATGTCTGGCGGGCACTATCGGTAAGTGCTGCAATCTCCGCTTGGCTGATCGGATGGTCCATGGTCGCCACCGCGACCGCAATGCCAGCAGCAGCCAGACGCGGATCGTCAACGCAATCCGCCGGATGCACATCGTGCTTGCGTTTATACATCAGTCGCCGCGCGGACAGGCGAATGTCATTGCCCGCCTCAATCGCTTCGCCTGCTGCGTCGCGCGCCATGCGCACGCGCCAGTACCAGACCGCGACAGCACCGATTAACACCAGCAAACCGCCTAGTAAGTGCATGCCAAGACCCTCAGAGCTTTGCCGCGATCACGCGGCGGTCGCGGTTGATGACCGAGTTAGCGACGTACCAGCCCCCAGGGACACGATCCAGGCGCACAAACAGATACAATCGACCGTTCCGATTGCGCAGTTCGATCAGTCGGCTATGCGCATCTGATGTCGCCGCGGTCTTCCATGTGTAAACATCAAACGGCTGATTGCCGAAGGCGCGGCCCAACATCGCTGTAATCTTCGATTGATCAGCCGAACCCAGGTGTTTCGCAAAACCTTTAAAATCACCCGAGAGACCGGCGCGTTGAAGTGCCCGGAAGTGACTGGACTGCGTTTGGTATTCGGCATCGGCAATGACAGACCGGGGCGTTGCCGCAGGTTTGGGCTTTTCACTCGACGTGCAGCCGGAAACGACAAACGCAAGAAAGAGCATTGGAAGAGACAGAGCGCTTACAGCACGCACACGCATGAGCAATGGACCCCTGACCTCTGACCCAGGCACAGTATCGCGTGCGATCAAAGCAGAGTAAATCGGCAAACTGATAAAATGGGCGTTCGGTTCGGTCCTTAAGCCAGCTGTGCCGCCTTGACCGCTCCAAACGCTGATAGAGCGGTTGTGACGATGTCATTGGCTGTGAGGCCGGCGGCCTCGTACATCTTCGCTGGACTGTCCTGATCGATGAACACGTCTGGTAGAACCATTGGGCGGAACTTTAGACCATGATCCAAAGCGCCCTCGGTCGCTAGGAGATGTAGCACATGGGAACTGAAGCCACCAACGGACCCCTCTTCGATAGTGATCAGGCACTCATGCTCGCGCGCCAGCCTCAAGATAAGGTCTCTATCAAGCGGTTTGGCAAAACGGGCATCAGCAACGGTGGTCGACAAACCCCGCGCGTCCAGATCCTCAGCAGCGCGAACGCACTCTTGCAGTCGCGCCCCAAACGACAGGAGCGCAACCTTGTTACCCTCCTTCACAACACGGCCCTTGCCGATCTCCAGAGCAACGCCCTCTTCAGGCATTTCTACCCCCACGCCTTCGCCGCGAGGATAGCGGAATGCACATGGTTTATCGTCGATCTCGACGGCGGTGCGGATCATATTCACTAACTCAGCCTCGTCTGCCGCTGCCATGACGACAAAGCCTGGCAAGCAGCCCAAGTAGGCAACATCGAATGAACCAGCATGGGTCGCACCATCGGCGCCGACCAAGCCGGCCCGGTCGATGGCGAAGCGCACCGGCAATTTCTGGATGGCGACGTCATGCACAATCTGGTCGTAGCCACGCTGGAGGAAGGTGGAGTAAATCGCGCAGAACGGTTTCATGCCCGCGGCCGCCAAACCCGCAGAGAAGCAAACAGCATGCTGCTCAGCCAAGCCAACATCGAAAGTCCGTTTCGGATGGGCCTGTTCAAACAAATCAAGGCCAGTGCCAGATGGCATCGCGGCGTTGATAGCGACGATCTTCTCGTCCTTGTCAGCTTCCTTGATCAACGACTGCGCGAAGACCTTGGTGTAAGAGGGCGCGTTCGATTTGCCCTTCTTCTGTTCTCCAGTGACCACGTCGAACTTCGATGTAGCGTGGCCCTTGTCGGCTGAACCCTCAGCCGGCGCATACCCCTTGCCTTTCACGGTGCAGGCATGGATCAAAACTGGCCCAGTTGCTTTCGATTTGACCGCACGCAGAATTGGTAGCAGTTGGTCCAGATCGTGCCCATCGATTGGCCCTATATAGTCAAAGCCCAACTCCTCGAACATCGTGCCGCCGACCGTCGCGCCCTTCAGTATCGTTTCCGCACGATGCGCGCCTTCACGCATCATCTCACCTAGCGGGCCAGGAACTGCTTCCGCAAAGCCCTTTGCCAAGTTCTTCAGATCCTGCATCGGACTTTGGGCGTACAGACG
The DNA here is from genome assembly GCA_039026375.1 of Pseudomonadota bacterium. Lineage (GTDB taxonomy): Bacteria > Pseudomonadota > Alphaproteobacteria > Rhodobacterales > Rhodobacteraceae > Thermohalobaculum. The sequence goes on along the minus strand of JBCCML010000005.1, from coordinate 83,128 downwards.
CGTCAAGTACTGGGAAAGCGCGCCCACCGGCGGGGCAATCGACATTTCGTTATCATTCAGGATCACGATCAGTCGGTTCTTGAGCCACCCTGCATTGTTCATCGCCTCGTAGGCGAGACCGGCAGTCATGGCGCCATCGCCAATCACCGCAATCGCGTCGCCAGTGTCTGCACCCAAATCCCGAGCAACTGCGAAACCCAGCCCGGCGGAAATCGATGTCGAGGAATGGGCGGCGCCAAAAGGATCGTACTCCGACTCTGTTCGCTTCGTGAAGCCAGACAGGCCTCCTCCCATGCGAAGTGTTCGAATTCGATCGCGACGGCCTGTGAGGATCTTATGCGGATAGCATTGATGGCTCACGTCCCAGATCAGTTTGTCATGGGGCGTGTTGAACACGGCATGGATCGCGACGGTCAACTCCACGACGCCGAGACCTGCGCCCAAGTGTCCGCCGGTCACCGACACTGCCGAGATGGTCTCGCGCCGAAGCTCTTCGGCGACCGCTTTCAACTCGCTAACGGACATATTATGCAGGTCGGAGGGGTGATGCACCCGGTCCAATGTCGGTGTAGATAGCTCTATCTTTGCGCTGTCAGTCACGCTTTACACTCTGTCAGTTTTTTCGATGAATCGCAAACTCAGCCGCTTCTTGCAACCATTTGCCCTGCGATCCGAAATCACGAATTGCGGCGATGGCTGCGTCGACCTCCTCGCTTGCTGCTTTTCTCGCGCCCGATACGCCCAACAACGATACGAATGTCGCTTTTCCAGCGTTCGCGTCTTTCTGCAACCGCTTACCTGCAGACGCCTCATCTCCTTCAACATCCAGCAAGTCGTCGCGAATTTGAAAAGCAAGGCCCAAATGAGTGGCGTAAGTCCCCAGCGCGTCCTGCGCTGCCTTATCATCGGCCAGGATCGCACCAGCTTCGGCAGCGAACTTGATTAAAGCGCCTGTTTTCATCGCTTGAAGGCGCGTAATCTGTTCAATGGTAAGCGCCTGATCCGCCGTTTCTGCAGCAATGTCGATCATCTGACCGCCGACCATTCCTGGCCCGCCCGCAGCAACGGCCAGTGCGTGACACAGATTTGCCCGAACGCTTCCGCTGGAATGCGTTGCTGGGTCAGCGCAAATCTCGAACGCAAGTGTCTGCAAAGCATCGCCAGCCAGGATCGCTATCGCTTCGTCGAACGCTTTGTGCGTCGTCGGTTTGCCGCGGCGCAAGTCATCGTCGTCCATCGCTGGGAGATCGTCATGGACCAACGAATATGCATGTAGGCATTCCGCCGCAGCGCCAGCCCGCAACCCAGCCTGTCGGCTTACACCCATTATCGTTGCCCCCTCAGCCGCCAAGAACCCGCGAAGGCGTTTGCCACCGCCAAGAGTTGCATAACGCATGGCGTCCCAAAGACGCGGCTCTCCCATTGTGGCTGCTGCCGGTTGGCGAATAAGGGCTTCCAGTGTGGTCTCGAGCTCGGCCGCAGTGGCGCCGAGATGCGTCGTGAAGTCCATGGCTCAAGTCGTCTCGAACGGCTCAGTTTTGCCATCGGCACCGACAATCTTCTCGACTCTGAGCTCCGCGAATTTCAGGCGGTCCTCACAGTGCTTTCGCAGTGCTTCGCCCCGTTCATACAAGTCGATGGATTGTTCAAGCGGAACCTTGCCGTCCTCCAATTGCTTGACGACGTCTTCCAAAGCTCCCAGCGCTTCTTCAAAGCTCATGTCGGCGATCTTTGCGTCGCTCATTCGTCTTTCCTTATGCAGCGTGTGACGCCAACACTTCCAAGTGTGCCGTCAAGCTCTCAGCCAAGCCGTCTAGATCGTAGCCGCCTTCAAGGGTCGAGACCAGCCTACCCTCGCACAATTCGGCGGCTGCGTCTGTCAATCGCTCGGTCGCCCAGCGAAAGTCGTCAGCGGTCCAAAGAAGATTGGCTAACGGATCATTTTGGTGCGCGTCAAAGCCGGCAGAGATCATGATCAGGTCAGGCCGATGCGCCTTAACAGCCGGTAAGATTTGATTTGCAAACGCCGCACGCATTTCGCCAGTCGCCGTCATCGGTCGTAGAGGGGTGTTGACGATCTGGTCGTGCTCACCGCGCTCACCGGCGGCACCGGTCCCAGGAAACAATGGCATCTGATGACTTGAAGCGAACAAAACGCGGGAATCGTTCCAGAAGATATCTTGCGTACCGTTGCCGTGGTGCACGTCGAAATCCACGATTGCGACGCGCGCCGCACCAAGGTCGTCCAGGGCATGAAGCGCGCCAACCGCAACGTTTGAAAATAGACAAAAGCCCATGGCGCGTTCACGTTCGGCATGATGACCGCAGGGGCGCACAGCGCAAAAAGCGGCGCGTGCAGCACCGCCCATCACCGCGTCAACTGCAGCGACATTGGCGCCAGCCGCGCACTTCGCAGCGGCAAGACTGCCGGGCGACATATGTGTGTCTGGGTCCAGGCTGACCCAACCGTTTTCCGGCGACATCGCTGTAATCTGGTCGACATATCGCTCGGTGTGTGCCCTTACCAACTGCTGGTTGGTCGCTTCGGGCGCCAGTTCCCTGCCAAGCGATGCAAACGCAGCATCTTCAAGCACCTGATCTACTATTTCTATTCGTGCGACGCGCTCAGGGTGACCCTGAGGCGTGACATGTTCATGAGATGATGGATGACTGAAGACCTTGAGCATCCTGAGACCGTAGCCGTTAATTTGATCCAAGGGAAAGCAAACAGAGTCCCACGCTTCAAGTTAGGCGCGCATCAAGGGTTTGTGAGTAAGCCTGACTTAAATCGGATTGTGACGGGGCACAATTTGGAAATTGTTTTACATCTTGGCGCCCATAAAACAGCGTCCACTTACATTCAGCGCCTTCTGGAGACCAATCGTGATCGGCTTCTAGGGGCCGAAATCGGATTGATCGGTCCGAGCGACGTGAGGTCCGGCGCTACCGCCCAAACAGGTCTATGGCGGTCATTACGGCGCCCGCGCCGGATTGGCTATGCCGACACGATCTTGCGGCTTGTCGCCAAGGCACAGCAGTCGGGCTTGCGTCGACTGATAGTCTCCGAAGAAAATCTCATCGGTCATTTGAACGGCATCTTGATGGGAAATTGGTGTTACGAGCGAGCCGGTGACCGTTTGGAAAGGGTATTAAGCAGTCTCCCAGATTCTAGGCTTACCGTCATGTTGGGGGTCAGGGGGTACGCCAGCTTCCTTCCCACTGCTTATGCCCAAGCCCTCCGAACGAGCGGGTTTGTGCCTTTCGATCAGGAGTTGAGACAAAGACTGACATCCCTCGATCGTGGATGGCCAGACTTGATCGGAGACATCCAGCGGTCTTGCCCACCGAACGCCCGACTGATTGTTTGGAAGCACGAGGACTTTCCAGGGCTCGAGCAGGACATCGTCGGCACAATGGTCGGGTTGAAAACCGCCAAGCGTCTTGCGTCGGTTAAAGAAAAGCCGATGCAAGGCCCCACAGATCGCGCGATTCAGCGGCTTCACCAACTTGCGCGTGACGAAGGTGCGCCCTCGTTGGCGCGCATAAGGCAGGTTTTTCGCATCAATGGTCGCCAGAAGGGACTTGCGCCGTTTCAGCCTTGGTCAGCAAGGGAAAAAGCAATGTTAGACGCACGCTACGAGCAAGACATGATAAGGCTCAGCCAAACGGGCACAGTCGAGCTGATGCGCCCGGCAGCATCCGCTGCTTAGTCAGGCGTCAGCATGTATCCTGAACCACGCACAGTCTGCAGGTATCGAGGATTCTTTGGATCACGCTCGATTTTGCGCCGAAGCCTGGTGATCTGTACATCTACTGCGCGTTCCTGCACCTCGCCGCTCGCGCCGCCCAACTCTTCTGCTAACCGTGTTCTGCTGACAGGCTCGTTCGGCTGACGGGAAAAGACCCGCATCAGAGCTTGCTCCGTCGAAGTCAGCCTTACGGCTTCCTCACCACGGCTCAGTTCACCCCGCAGAATATCATAAACGGTTTCGCCTAAGGCCAGGGCTTTCGGCTGGGGCGGTTCGGGCGCCACGGGCACTGCACGACGCAGAATGGCGGCAACGCGGAGCAGAAGCTCGCGTGGCTCAAAGGGCTTCGGCAGATAATCATCCGCTCCAGCTTCTAGACCCTCGATCCGATCGCCAGTCTCGCCACGTGCTGTCAGCAAAAGAATTGGAACCTCCACGTCGGACCGGACACGGCGGGTGAACGAAAACCCGTCTTCGCCAGGCATCATGACGTCCACCACCAAAAGGTCGAACGCCAAGCTCTCCAAAAGCCGGGTTGCGTGGGCCGCGTCCCGTGCGACAGAGACCAAGTAACCGTTGCGCGCCAAGAAACGCTTCAGCAGGTCTCGAATGCGCTGGTCGTCATCCACCACAAGAATATGCGCGACGTCCATGCCGACCGTCATGGAGCACCCGTTTCTACGAGACTTAAAACGTCTTCACGTTCCGCATCGTTCAACAGCTCGGCTAGCACTTTACGGAAACCTGCAACGGCCTCTGGTCCAGCCGATTCATAGGACCGCTTGAAGCGTTCCCGCTGGGGCGAAGATAACGCCCGCTCGAGCTGCTTGCCCTCGGCCGAAAGATGCAGATTGCGCTCCCTTCGATCCTGCTCACCGACAGACGATATCACCAGCCCTTCGTCGATCAACTGACGCAACACGCGATTCAGGGATTGCTTGGTCACCTGGAGGATGTTCAACAACCCTGCGATCGTGATGCCCGGACGGCGTTTAATAAAATGGATTGCACGATGATGCGCCCGACCTAGGCCGCGTTGCGCAAGGATCATATCCGGATCGGACGTGAAGTCTCGATAGGCAAAGAAAATCAACTCAATGCCCTGTCGCAGCTGTTCTTCACTTAGCCACTGGTCAGCGCCTGCTGGGATTTGGGTCGGTGTATCTGCTCTTTCCATGCCTCTGCCTTGTACCTGCAGATCCTTGCGTCACAAATTATGTCAGTGTTGTTGACTGATCTCAAGTGCAATGTTAGTTGCCGCATCGCCCGCGGGAAAGAATAGAAGGCGTCCGCCGGCTGGAGCGCAACAATCAATCGCGGGCAACCGCTAGGTAGAGGAAATGACAATGGCACCCGGCACCAGTTACGACGACATGGAAGGCTTCATCTGGATGGATGGCAATCTGGTCGAATGGCGCCAGGCCAAGGTACACATCCTTAGTCATGCGATGCACTATGGCTCGTCCGTGTTCGAGGGAGAGCGAGCGTACGGTGGACGGATTTTCGAATCCGAGGCGCACTCACAACGACTTTTGGACAGCGGGAAAGCCATGGACATCCCGATCCCCTATTCGGTTGACGAGATTGAGCGCGCCAAGGAAGATACGATGCGCGCCAACAACCTCAGCGATGCCTACGTCAGGGTCGTCGCGTGGCGCGGCGCTGGTCCTGACATGGGCGTTGCGAGCTCTCGAAACCCTATCCGGATGGCGGTCGCCACCTGGGAATGGGGCGCTTACTACGGTGATGCAAAAATGAAGGGCGCAAAGCTCGACATCTCGGCGTGGAAACGTCCCAGCCCAGAGACAATTCCGTGCAAAGCGAAGGCGAGCGGCCTCTACATGATTTGCACGATGTCAAAGCACCAGGCCGAAGCAAAGGGCTGCTCGGATGCTTTGATGATGGACTATCGGGGGTACGTAGCAGAAGCGACTGGGGCGAACATCTTCTTCGTCCGTGATGGCGAAGTTCATACGCCACTGCCTGACTGCTTCCTGGACGGGATCACGCGACAGACGGTCAAGAAGATGCTGCGTGATCGTGGGGTCACGGTGCACGAGCGTCATATTCAACCGTCCGAGATGGAGAGCTTCCAGCAAGCTTGGCTCACTGGCACCGCGGCAGAGGTTACGCCAATCGGACAGATTGGCGACTACAACTTCGAAGTTGGTGAATTGGCCCGAGATGTCGCCGAAGGTTACGAACGATTGGTGCGCGGAAATCACTGAACCAGCAACCACCACGGGTTTGGTTTCTTCTCGGCAAAATCTTCAGTTTGCATGGCTGTGGGCGCCCTTTCCATGGAACGCCCACAACTGGGGTTAACTTCGGAGTTCTAGCTCTCTGGCGTGTTTTGTGGACAAACGATCCGGCCCTCACATAGTGCGCGCATGCGCTCCTAAGGTATCTGAACACCGTCGTCTTGTTACCGAGATGAAACTCGCATATCTTCGGTGTGTTGGAGAGGTCGCGGGATCATGCCCATTGGGGGCACGACCGACCATACCGGCGGAGGTACGTTCTGAGCGCCCAGATCGCTACGGGTGAGACAAACACCCAGACACAAGACGTTCCGAATGCGAACGCTGAGCAAACCGTTGGAAGCGAGCGGCTTCATTCGTTGATCTTGAATAGTTTGGACGATGACTCCGCGCAGGACGTGGTGTCTATTTCACTCACCGGGAAATCGTCCGAAGCGGACATCATGGTCGTGGCTTCTGGTCGGTCCAGTCGACATGTCACGGCGTTGGCAGAAAAGCTAATGGATCGGTTGAAGCACGACGTGGGTATTGTCGCGCGCGTCGAGGGCAAGGACAGCGCAGACTGGCTGTTGATCGATGCAGGCGATGTTATCGTTCATATTTTCCGACCGGAAGTGCGCGAGTTCTACCAGCTTGAAAAGATGTGGTTGCCAGCGCCCGACACTGCTGCCCGCACCCAAGCTTAGGGGCAAGGTGCGGATCACGATCGTCGCCGTAGGTCGACTGAAAAGCGGACCCGAACGCACGCTAATCGATGACTACTTGGATCGTGCAAACAAGACTGGCCGTTCGCTCGGACTTGGTCCGTGCAAAGTCGTAGAAGTTGATGAGCGCAAGGCCAGAGATCGCGGCGCACAGTCTCAGAAGCTTCTGAGCCAAGTTCCCAGTTCGGCGACTGCTGTCGCGCTTGACGAACGTGGCGACAACCTTAGTTCCAGACAGCTCGCCAAGCTTATCGCAAGAGAGCGCGATGGCGGCTGCGCAGATATGGCCTTTATGATAGGTGGCGCAGACGGCATCGACGAGAACGTGCGCGCGGCAACTGGATATCGTCTATCCTTCGGTCCGATGGTCTGGCCACATATGCTTGCCCGGGTCATGCTTACAGAACAGCTCTACCGGGCCTTCTCGATCTTAGACGGATCACCCTATCATCGGGTGTAACCACTTTCCGAACTTACTCAGCTGCCATTGCAACCTGACGGCAGAAACATGACGCCTTGATCGGCACATCGGCGCGGGCTTGCGCAAGGTCCAGGCGTTGTTTGATCAGAGCAGCCTCAGCCGTCGCACCACGGCGCATCAGGCATTCGTGCAAACCGTGAAGGCTCCAGACATTTTCAAGATGCTGGCAAGCCCTGCTCAGGCTACCGTCCAAACCAAGGTCGGCACGGTAGACGGCTTCGGCTTCGTCGGCGCGGCCTTGCTCTAACAGAAGCGCGCCCAGCGCATGGCGGGCCGGCTGCATCCACCCCCATGGTTCGTCATAGGGCAGCGCATCGTCGAGGGACACCGAACGGCGAAGGTGCGCGTAGGCATCATCAAAGTTGCCTTTGCGATACTCCAGCTCGCCATCAAGCATCGCTTCCGCCACCTCCAAAAGGTCTGCCACAGTGTTGTTGTGCACACGGCGCCCTTCCTTGACCCGCGCCTTCGCTTTCAAAAATGAGGTTTTGCAAGACTCTGCGTCACCGACGTTTCCAAGCGCCGAGTGAGCGACGGTCTTCGCGTACAGCATCATAGCCGTTGTGGCGCAGTACAGTTCCTGATCCGCAGGAAGAGTTTGATCGATGATTTCCTGCCAACGACCAAACCGCACCATCACGTGCTGCTTCATCGCAAGATACCCTTCAAGGAAATCCCCCATCGGCGGGCTCTCGATACGTAGAACGGCTTCGGGAACGGTTGAGATCAACTCTTCAGCCGCTTCGATGGCCGGCCGGTACTGGCCCAGGAACATCGCTCCGTAAATGGCAAAGTGAAAGTTGTGGATGATGTACATGAGGTACACACCCGGGTTCTCCGAGTAGGCCAAGAACTTTCGGTCAGCCACCAGCGCCTGTTGATTGTAGGCTAAGGTATCTCGGTAGGCACCACACTGAACATCGATGTGTGTCGGCATGTGAACAAGATGCCCGCCATCCGGCATAATCGTGCGCAGTCGATCGCCTTGTCGAAGCGCCTTCTCCGGGAACGGAGACATCTCCATCAGGTGTACGTAAAGGTGCAGCAAGCCAGGATGCTCCCACGACTCCGGCATATTCTGGAAGGCATCCTCCAATACCGCCCGGGCCTCCGCCGTACCTGCGCCATCCGCGACATCGCCGGTCTCGAGGTTCCACATCTTCCACGGCGTCTCGTTCATGATCGCTTCAACGAAAACCGTACGCGCCTCGCGGTCGTCCTTGTTGTCCTCAAAAACGCTTCGCATTTCTGTCGTGTATGCCTTGTCCCAAGCACTCATGTCCTCGATCAGGTCGCGTTGCGGATACCTTGCTTGCAAGGCTTTGATCATTGCCTGCTCAAAGGCAGACGCATCCCCGGCGACCGTCAACGCGCCCTGCAGGGCATCATAAGCGGCCGCTAAGGCCTTCGCCCGGCCCTTCTCGTCGTACCGATGCCAGGGTAGATTGTAGTTCGGCCCCAGTGCGTAGGATAAACCCCAATGAGCCATTGCGCATTTATGGTCCGCATCAATCGCACGCTGAAAACAAGCGGCGGCCTCACCGTGGTTGAAACAGAACAGCCAGTTCAGTCCACGATCAAACCACGTCTGTGCATCATCTGAAGATGTCGTCACCGGGCGCGAATGCGTTCCAAGATCGAAATAATCCATAACCGTCCCCATGCGTTGTTTTGAAAACGATACGTGATTTCGACAGGACTTCCAGCCTTGCGTTGAGATCTACGCCCTTGGGTACTCGTGTAAGCAGCGGCCGCGGATAAATCCCCAGATCCATCGAACAGCGCGCATCGAGCGGTGTTGTTAGCAACAGCACGTCGGGTTAAACGGGGCCAGCGATAGACGATCGGAGCCGTTTGATGTCCCTAAAGCCCGTGGTGCTTTGCATTTTGGACGGCTGGGGGTTGCGCGCCGAAACGGACGCAAATGCCGTGGCATTGGCTAACACTCCGAACTTCGATCGGATCTGGCAGCAGGGTCCAAGCGCACAATTGGCCGCCAGCGGTGAAGATGTAGGCTTGCCGCCAGGGCAGATTGGCAACTCTGAAGTTGGTCACACCAATATCGGCGCAGGACGTGTCGTTTGGATGGATCTGCCAAAGATCAATCGGTCGATCGAGGATGGCAGTTTCTTCAAGTTGCCAGCACTCGTGCAATTCATGAGGAGGTTGAAGGAGACTGGGGGAACTGCCCATCTGTTGGGCCTGATAAGCCCGGGCGGGGTTCACGCTCATCAACACCATGTTGCTGCACTTGCGCTTGCATTGAGCGAGGCAGGCATTCCTGTTGCCATACACGCGTTTATGGATGGGCGAGATGTCGGACCGAAGACGGGCCGGGCCGCAATGATGCAGCTGCTGACCGACGTGACCGAAATGCCTGGCGTGCGCGTGGCAACAATATGCGGACGCTTTTATGCGATGGATCGAGACCACCGTTGGGAACGGGTGCAGCGGGCCTTTGACGTTATGGCAGATGCTGAAGGCACCCCCTTTGAGGGCGCACTCGCCGCCATAGATGCAGCATATACAACAGGTACGACTGACGAATTCATCGAACCGGCAGTTGTCGGCGACTACCACGGCATGATGGATGGTGATGGTTTGCTGTGCGCAAATTTCCGGGCCGACCGCGCTCGAGAAATACTCGGTGCACTTCTGGACCCAGACTTCGATGCTTTTGACACCGAGGCAGCACCTGAGTTCGCAGCGACCTTGGGGATGGTCAGCTACTCGGACCAGCTGGATTCGCTGATACCAGCCATGTTTCCACCGGAAGAAATTGCTCACACACTTGGCGAGTGGATGGCGATGCTTGGCAAGCGACAGCTAAGGCTCGCCGAAACTGAGAAATACCCACACGTCACATTCTTTCTCAACGGCGGCGTTGAGACGCCAGACCCCGGAGAAGATCGCGCAATGGCTCCTTCACCCAAAGTCAGGACCTATGATCTGGCACCAGAAATGGCGGCCGCCGACGTAGGGGACAAATTAGTTCGAGGGATAAATGACGGCTATGATCTGATTGTGGTGAACTTTGCCAACCCTGACATGGTAGGGCATACAGGCAGCGTCGAGGCTGCGGTGACGGCCTGCGAAGTGGTTGACGCACAGCTTGGCCGTGCGCTTGAAGCCCTAAAGGTAACGGGCGGGGCCATGATCGTGACAGCGGATCACGGCAATGCTGAACAGATGGTCGCAGATGATGGCGGGCCGCATACAGCACACACGACCAACCCAGTCCCCGTCGTCCTAGTGCAGGAAGGCAGCGAAGCGCTCGATTGTGTCCTGGCAGATGGGCGCTTGGCCGATCTTGCGCCGACTGTCCTTCATTTGATGAACGTTGACCAGCCAGTTGAGATGACGGGTCGATCCTTGTTGCGGCGCCCACCTGGATGAGATCATTCTGCGTTTTGCTGCTGATTTGCTTGCCATTTGTGGCAACACAGCCCGCATGCGCGCAGGAAGATGCGATAAAGCGGGCAGCACTGGCGCTTGAAACTGCTGCGGAGGCATTGAGTGGCGCACGTTCGGGCCAGGCTCGACTCGTCGCGCTGGGTCGTGCAACGCAAGCGTACGAAGTAGCACTTGCGGCTTATCGAGACGGTCTGCGTCAGATGGCAACACGCCAAGACGCGTTGACGCTGCAGATTGCTGCGGATCGAACGCGGATCGAACGCTTGCTCTCTGCCATCCAATCACTGTCGCAAGCGCCCTCATCCGCGCTCTTGGTCTATCCGGGCGGGCCTGTCCAGGCGATGCGAGGTGCGCGACTTATGGGTGATATCAAGCCAGAATTGGACGCCAGGATTGCCGATGTTCAGGGCAAATTGCAGGCGCTTTCCGCAGTACGTGCACAGCAAAACGCAGCGCGGTTGGAAGCCCGCAGCGCACTTGCTGCCTTGCAAGAGCTTCGAGGAGACACCGCCGCTGCACTTAAGTCGCGTCGCGAAGGCGCACTCGCCACCCGGGCGGAACTTGGGAGCCAGGCTGACACTGCGGCAGAACAAGCCGCGGGGTTGCAAGACCTTGCTGCTCGATTGGCGACAGCAGAGTTACCGGGATCTCCTCCAATCGTGTCGTTCAGCGAGGCGCGTGGCTTAATCCCAGCCCCAGTCACCGGTCGGATCGTCGGGCGGTATGGCGAACCCGACCCTTGGGGCCGACCGGGCTTTGGCATAACTTTCCAAGCACCTGCCTACGCACAGATTCGATCTCCCTGGGACGGCACTGTCCGCTATGCGGGCCCATTGATCGACTATGACCTCGTTGTCATCATCGAACCGGAGGAGGGCACGTTGATAATTCTCGCTGGCCTGCGGCATACCGACCGGATTGTTGGGGAAAGTGTCCTGCAGGGGGAGCCATTGGGCGATCTCGGCGGGCCTATTCCGCAGTCTGAAGACTTTTTGGTCGAAGCAACAACCGATCGTGATGCCATTGGGACGGAAAAGATATATATGGAACTCCGAGTGGATGGCGAAGCTGTTGATCCTTTGCCGTGGTTCGATTTGACTGGAGGATAAGGCGTCCAATGCGCAAGACCATCTTGGCCCTGTTGGCAGGAACCATCATTGGCGCAAGCGTGCCGATGCTATCGGGGCACTCAATTGCCCAGGACAACAGCGCACGCAACACCTACGAATACCTGGACCTGTTCGGTGAGATTTTCGAGCGCGTCAGAAGTTCGTACGTGGAGGAAGTAGACGAGCAGAAGCTGATCGAGGCTGCCATTGAAGGCATGCTGACATCCTTGGATCCGCACTCCGCCTACCTGCCTCCAAAGAACTTCCAGGATATGCGTGAACAGACCCGCGGAGAGTTCGGCGGGCTTGGCATTGAGGTCACGATGGAAGACGGCTTTGTAAAAGTCGTGGCCCCGATTGACGATACGCCTGCAGCCAAAGCGGGACTAGAAGCTGGCGATTATGTGACGCATATCGACGGTGAATCCGTACTCGGACTGTCGCTCAGCGAAGCGGTTGACAAGATGCGGGGGCCGGTCGGCTCAGATATCGTGATCACGATCACGCGTGACGGAGCCGATGAACCTTTCGACGTCACAATTACACGAGCGTCTATCAAAATTCGCGCGGTTCGCGCCCGCGCGGAAGGTAACGTTGCAGTCCTCCGCATTACGACCTTCAACGAACAGACGTTCGATAACCTTGAAGCTGCGATCGAGAAGATGCGCGCCGAAATCGGCGAAGATCAGATCCAAGGGTATGTGGTTGACTTGCGTAACAACCCAGGGGGCCTGTTAAGCCAGGCAATCGCGGTGTCGGACGCATTCTTGGACTCTGGTGAGATTGTGTCTACGCGTGGCCGTGACTTGCAAGAAGCGGATCGCGTAAACGCGCGCCCCGGCGACTTGACCGGTGGCAAGCCGATAATCGTGCTCATCAATGAAGGATCAGCCTCGGCTTCCGAGATTGTTGCCGGGGCGCTCCAAGACCAGCGCAGAGCCATCATCCTTGGCGCCAAGTCCTTTGGGAAAGGGTCTGTTCAGACGGTGATGCGGCTGGGTGAGAAAGGCGCAATGAAGTTGACGACTGCGCGATACTACACCCCATCCGGCCGCTCGATTCAATCGCTTGGTATTGAACCGGACATTTTGGTCGAAGAGCGGCGTGTCACCGATGCTGATGGCGAGAACGGTCGTCCAGCCCGCTCCGAAGCTGACCTTCGTGGTAGCTTGGAGAACCAACTCAGCGATGATGAGCGGCGCCAATTGGATGAAGAGCGAGCACGTCACGAGAAGACCGCGCAACTCCGGTCGGAGGACTTCCAACTCGCTTACGCACTTGATCTTCTCGCCGGACTGGCGATCTACGACGGCAAGCAGGAATAAACACCAGAATGCTACCGAACACCGCGGAGATCTCCGCTTTGCCCTACAGGCCGAATGTCGGCCTGATGCTCTTGAACGGGCGTGGTGAAGTCTTCGCGGGTCAGCGACTGGACTACTCGGGGAATGCTTGGCAGATGCCGCAAGGCGGCATTGATAACGGTGAATCGCCCCATGAAGCGGCTCTTCGCGAACTGACTGAGGAAACGGGCTTACTGCCGGCGTCGGTAGATATTCTCAGGGAAAGTGCAGTCTGGCACACATATGACTTTCCGCCGTCGCTGATCACAAAGCTCTGGAATGGAAGCTACCGCGGGCAAACACAACGTTGGTTTGCTCTTCGATACAAAGGACCGGATAGCGACATTAACATTAACACTGAGGAACCAGAATTCGCCTGCTGGTCCTGGATGGCTCACAATGAACTGATCGGAAAGATCGTGCCTTTCAAGCGTGAGACCTACGACAAGGTTTTCGAAGAATTCGCTGATTTTCTACCGTAGCGGCTTGTCGTGGCTCATTATCACCTGCGCAAAAAGCGACCTAAGGTGCCCGTAAAGAAGTGGCGTTAGGCAGCAGACCGAACCGCCTGGAAATCGAACAGGCGTTGCCTTACAGCCTGCGATCGGTCTTCGCCGGCCTCCTCGACCGCCTGCTTCGCCTCATCTATCCGAGCATCCAACCAATCTGTCGTAACGACCGCTTCTTCTACAGCTAACTCGGCGAGCACCGAGATTGTGTTGTCCGAGATCTCGGCAAAACCACCAGTTACGAAGTAACGCTCGGCAGTTGTGCCAGTGCGGACAACAACAAAGCCGGGTCGAAGTGTTGTGAGAAATGGCGCGTGGTTTGCCATCACAGACATATCACCCTGCATCCCCGGAATAGTAACCATCTCCGCCTCTACGGACGCCAGCTTTCGCTCCGGGCTAACCAATTCAAAGGTTAAGGCATCAGCCATTTCTCAGTCTCCCGCCGGTCGGCCGTTTAGGCGGCCTCCGCGGCCATTTTTTGCGCTTTCGCCACGGCCTCTTCGATGTCGCCAACCATGTAGAACGCCGCTTCGGGCAAGTGGTCATACTCCCCGGCAACCACAGCCTTGAAGGAAGCAATGGTCTTCTCCAGGGGCACCTGAACACCCGGGAACCCAGTGAAGACTTGAGCAACGTCAAAGGGTTGGCTCAAGAAACGTTGGATTTTGCGGGCGCGGGCGACGGTCAACTTGTCTTCTTCGCTGAGCTCATCCATCCCAAGGATCGCAATGATGTCTTGGAGAGCTTTGTAGCGTTGCAAGACCCCCTGGACGTCACGGGCTACCTGGTAATGATCCTCGCCGATGATGGCTGGGTCCATCAGACGCGAGGTGCTGTCCAGCGGGTCGACGGCCGGGTAAATCCCAAGCTCCGAAATGGCGCGGCTGAGCACGGTGGTGGCGTCCAGGTGTGCAAAAGACGTCGCAGGGGCCGGGTCGGTCAGGTCATCGGCCGGCACATAAATCGCCTGCACCGAGGTGATCGAGCCGGATTTCGTCGAGGTAATGCGCTCCTGCAATGCACCCATGTCGGTCGCGAGCGTCGGCTGGTAACCGACAGCCGATGGGATACGGCCCAAAAGCGCCGACACTTCCGAGCCTGCTTGTGTGAAGCGGAAAATATTGTCCACGAAGAACAACACGTCAGTGCCGGACTGGTCGCGAAACTGTTCGGCCAGCGTGAGGCCCGTCAATGCAACCCGAGCACGTGCCCCCGGAGGTTCGTTCATCTGGCCGTAAACGAGCGCAACCTGGCTATCTTCCAAGTTGTCTGGCTTGATAACATTGCCTTCGATCATCTCGTGATAAAGGTCGTTACCTTCGCGTGTCCGCTCGCCAACCCCCGCGAACACTGAGAAGCCAGAGTGCACTTTCGCAATGTTGTTGATCAATTCCATGATCAAAACAGTTTTGCCAACGCCAGCGCCGCCAAACAGGCCGATCTTTCCCCCTTTTGCATAAGGGGCCAGCAAGTCCACAACCTTAATGCCGGTCACCAGAATTTCCGACTCTGTCGACTGAGAAACGAAATCAGGTGCAGGCTGGTGAATAGGGCGCACTTCGCTTGCGCTTACTGGTCCACCTTCGTCGATAGGCTCACCCACCACATTTAGAATCCGGCCCAGTGTCGCATTGCCTACCGGAACCGAGATTGGGGCGCCTGTGTCGCTGACCGTCTGGCCACGGACCAAACCTTCAGAGGAGTCCATGGCAATGGTGCGCACAGTGTTTTCGCCAAGATGCTGCGCGACCTCTAGCACAAGACGGTTGCCATTGTTGTCCGTTTCCAGAGCATTCAGGATCGCCGGCAGGTGATCGTCGAACTGCACGTCGACGACGGCGCCGATGACCTGTGTGATCTTGCCTACTTCGGCCATCTCTGTCTCCTCCTAGAGCGCCTCAGCGCCCGAAATGATCTCGATGAGTTCGTTGGTGATCGCAGCCTGGCGTGAGCGGTTGAACTCGATCGTCAGTCGTTCGATCATCTCACCCGCATTGCGGGTCGCATTATCCATCGCAGTCATTCGACTGCCTTGTTCGGACGCGCCGTTTTCCAACAAACCCCGGAAGACCTGGGTCGCAAGGTTGCGCGGCAGCAGATCCGCCAGGATTTCTTCTTCTTCCGGCTCATACTCGTACGTGAGGGCAACGTGGTCTTCTTCCTCGGTCCCTTCGAACACCGCAGGGATCAGCTGGATGCCTGTTGGTACCTGTGTGAGCACAGACTGGAACTTGTTAAAGTAGAGGGTTGCAACGTCAAACTCGCCTGCTTCGAACCGGCGTATGACGTCTTCCGCGATGACCGCCGCGTTCTCATAACCCAGCACTTTCACACCGGACAGATCAACATGTTCGACAAGCTTGTCCGATTGATCGCGTCGCAGTTGCTCCCGGCCCTTTTTGCCGACAGTGAGTATTTTTGCTGTTTTCCCGGCCCTGAGCAGCGCGTTTATGTCCTCACGCACTTTACGAACGATTTGGCTGTTAAATCCACCGCAAAGGCCGCGCTCAGAGGTTGCTACGACCAATAGGTGAACCTGATCGCTACCAGATCCGGCCAGCAACTTTGGTGCGGTGTCCTTGCCCGCCGCCGCCTTCGACAGATTACCGAGAACCCGCTCCATCCGCTCTGCATAGGGACGGGCGGCTTCAGCCTGTTCCTGTGCGCGCCTAAGTTTTGCGGCAGCAACCATCTTCATAGCCGACGTGATCTTTCGGGTCGACTTTACCGAGTCGATCCGGTTTTTCAGGTCCTTGAGGTTTGGCATAGCCTGATCGTCCCCTGGTCCCGCTTAGCCGGCAAACGTCTGCTTGACGCTTTCGATCACGGCTTTGATCTGATCTGCTAAGTCACCCTCAATCTTGCGGTCGTTGCTCGTCATGTCCTCAAGCAAAGCGCTTTGATTGCCCCGCAATTCGTTCAGCAACGCTTGCTCGAAGTGACCAACTTGACTGACAGGCATGTCATCCAGATAGCCCTGCGTGCCGGCAAAGATCACGCACACCTGCTCGGCGTTCGTTTGCGGGCTGTACTGAGGCTGCTTCAGCAATTCGGTCAACCGCGCGCCGCGGTTCAGCAGGCGCTGTGTGGCCGCGTCTAGATCGGATCCGAACTGAGCGAACGCAGCCATTTCACGATACTGCGCTAGCTCCAGTTTGATCGATCCAGCAACGGACTTCATCGACTTTGTTTGAGCCGAGGACCCCACGCGGCTGACAGATAGACCTGTATTCACGGCAGGGCGCACGCCTTGATAGAACAAATCAGTTTCCAGGAAGATTTGACCATCCGTAATCGAAATCACGTTGGTCGGGATGAACGCCGAAACGTCTCCCCCCTGGGTCTCGATCACCGGCAACGCAGTCAGGGAACCCGCACCATTGTCGTCATTCAACTTTGCTGAACGCTCAAGCAACCGAGAGTGGAGGTAGAAGACATCGCCGGGAAATGCTTCGCGGCCCGGTGGACGACGCAGCAACAGGGACATCTGACGGTAAGCGACCGCTTGCTTCGATAGATCATCATAAATGATTAGCGCATGCATGCCGTTATCGCGGAAATACTCAGCCATTGCGCATGCTGCATAGGGCGCAAGGAACTGCATCGGTGCTGGTTCGGATGCCGTTGCAGCCACGACCAAGCAGTAGTCCATCGCGCCGTTTTCTTCGAGTTTCTTGACCAACTGGGCTACGGTCGAGCGCTTCTGACCGACAGCAACATAAACACAGAACAGTTTCTTGGACTCGTCATCACCCGCCGCGTCGTTGTAGCTCTTTTGGTTAAGCATCGCGTCAAGGGCTACGGCCGTCTTTCCAGTTTGGCGGTCACCGATGATCAGCTCCCGCTGACCGCGGCCGATCGGGATCAAAGCGTCGATGGATTTCAGGCCCGTGGCCATCGGCTCATGCACCGATTTCCGAGGGATGATCCCTGGTGCCTTTACGTCCGCCACGCGTCGCTCAGACGACTCAATCGGCCCCTTGCCATCGATCGGATTACCCAAACCGTCTACTACGCGACCCAAAAGACCCTTGCCGCAAGGTACGTCCACGATCGCGCCCGTACGCTTTACGGTGTCACCCTCTTTGATGTCCTGGTCCGAGCCAAAGATGACCACGCCAACGTTGTCGATTTCTAAGTTCAGCGCCATGCCGCGAATGCCGCCCGGGAACTCGACCATTTCACCGGCTTGGACCTGATCTAAGCCGTAGACACGTGCGATACCGTCACCAACCGACAGGACGCGGCCGACTTCAGACACTTCGGCTTCTTGACCGAAGTTCTTGATCTGATCCTTGAGGATCGCGGAAATTTCAGATGCCTGAAGGGCCATCAGCCGACCTCTTTCATTACGGTTTGCAAGTTCGACAGCTTCGAACGTATGGAGCTATCGATCATTTTCGAGCCTACGCGGACGATCAATCCGCCAATCAACGAAGGATCAATCGTTACATCCAATTTCACTATGCCACCAACGGCCTCCTGGACCTTCGCGGCCAACGCATCTATCTGAGTATCGGACAGCGGGCGAGCAGCAGTGACCTGCGCACGCGTCTCGCCGCGATGCGCCGCCATCAACTCCAAAAACCGGTTGCAGATTGCTGGTAACACGGCGAAACGACCGTGACCCTCCAACGCGCTCAACAAGCCTTCCAACGTTGGCCAAGCTTCCCCGCCGGCACCTGCCAACCCATCGGCCACACGCATCATCACCGCTTTCTTGTCGTCACGAGAGAACGCTGGATTTCGAAGAGCGGCTGCTAGTTCGGGACCGCCTTCGAAAGTGTCGCTAAGGGCGCGCATTACCGCCTCACCGCGGTCGAGTTCGCTGGCCTCTGCAGCAAGCTCAAACAATGCTGTTGCGTAGCGATCGGCTACCTGCGTGTCGGAAGAACTCGATGAAGCCACTAGTGATCAGCCCCTCGTCAGATCCACCGCCCCTGAAAAGCGGTGTAGTGAATGTTGTTGCAGGTGCGGCATACCTGTCGGCGCGCCGCGGTTAGCACGGGAATCAACCATCTGCAACGCCCCCTGCCGCGGGAAGTGCGTTCTTTCCAAAAACGCATCTTTGGCCGCGGCGTCACACGACCCGCACTATGTCTACATAGGCCTCTTCCGGAGATAGACATCCGGGTTGACGTGGAAAGTTTCCTTTCAAAGGAAGCTTTGCGGATCTATGTCGATTTGGACCATCACGGCTGCGGGTACTTTGACTGCTTTCAGCCAATCGCGAATTGCCCGCTGCAAGGCAATTCCCCTAGGCGCTTTAAGTAGCAGCCGCACCCTGTGCTTCCCTCGGATCCGGGCAAACGGCGCTGGAGCAGGACCAAAGACAGAAATCCCGGCATCGTTGAGCGTCATCGCGGCGCGACCCAAGCTTCGCCCGATATCCCACACCTGGCGCTCATCCTTTCCCGAGACAATCACCCCAGCCATTCGACCAAACGGGGGCGCCCCAGCCGCATGCCGAAGTTGTGCCTCCTCCTTCCAAAACGCTTCCGCTTGCCCCGTTAGAAGTGACCTCATTACAGCGTGGTCGGGCGAGACAGTCTGGATGAGGGCCGTTCCCTTTTTGTCGGCTCGACCCGCACGGCCTGAGACCTGATGGAGCAGTTGAAACGTCTTTTCACTGGCGCGTAGATCACCACCCTGTAACCCCATGTCCGCATCAATGACCCCAACAAGAGTGAGATTTGGAAAGTTGTGCCCCTTTGCGATCATTTGGGTGCCGACAACGATCTCAGATTGCCCTTGGGCGATTGCGTCCAGGCGCTCCCGCAATTGCCCCGGACCAGTCATCAGGTCAGATGACAAAACATCAACTCGCGCATTAGGGAAAGTGTCACCCACTTCCTCAGCCAACCGTTCCACGCCGGGGCCTACGATCGCCAGCGCGTCATCACGACCGCATGATGGGCAGCTTTTTGGCAGCGGCTCTGTATGTCCGCACTGGTGGCAGAGAAGTTGGTTTCGAAAACGGTGCGTGACCAGGCGCGCATCGCACGTCGGGCAGCCAAAGTGATGCCCACAACTCCGACACAGCGTCAGCGGTGCATATCCACGTCGATTTAGAAAGAAGAGGACTTGTTCACCAACGTCCAGACGTGTTTTTGCGGCACTGATCAATGGATCCGACAACCACCGTCCCCGACCAGGATCATCTGATTTGAGGTCGATCATCCGGACGTTTGGAAGCGTGGCTGCGCCGAACCGCGTGGGCAGATCCAGGCGCTTGTATTTGCCCGCTTCCGCATTAACCCAAGTCTCAAGCGACGGCGTAGCCGACGCCAAGATTGCCGCCGCGCCCTCGATTGACGCCCGCAGGACCGCCATATCTCGGGCGTGATAGAAAACCTGTTCTTCCTGTTTGTACGAGCTTTCGTGCTCTTCATCGATGACGATCAGGCCGAGATCGCAGAACGGTAGAAACAATGACGATCGGGCACCCACGACAAGGCGCGCATCGCCTTTGGCAACCGCATGCCATGCACGCCGCCGCTCGGTGGGCGTGACGCCGTGGTGCCACTCGGCAGGGCGAGCACCAAAGCGCGCTTCAACCCTGTCCAAAAAGGCCGAGGTCAACGCGACTTCAGGAACAAGGACCAACGCCTGGCGGCCCTTCGCCAAGCATTCGGCAACCGCTTCGAGGTAAACCTCCGTCTTTCCCGAGCCGGTAACTCCATAGACCAGTGTGGCGGAGAACTCCCCAGTTACAACTTCTGCACGCAGTTTTGCGGCAATTGATTGCTGGTCTTCGGACAAGTGCGCACCAAGCGGCTGACCCCATAGCGGCGGAAAAGGCGCATCCGCTGCGACGTCTGCCGCCACAAGCGCGCCTTGATCTACCAATCCCTTTACAACCGCCGCACTTACGCCAGCCTCTCGCGCCAGTTCTGACGGAGTAAAGCCCGCGCCTCCATGGGCTGATAAAACATCCAAAATGCGCTGCCGCGTTGGCGTAACACGCGCCGGCTCGATCAGTCCGCGCCGAAGCACACGTCGCCGCTTTTCCGGCGCACCTAGGTCGGGCACCCTTGTGGCGAGACGCAGAACCATGCCGGGCGGCGTCATGGTATAATCAGCCATCCGTTCGATGAACTGCCGCATCTTTGCCCGCATCGGCGTGACGGCGAGGTGCGTCTGAATTGTCTTAAGCCTGTCAAGGGGAAGTTGGTCGTCACTGGCACCCCAGACGACTCCTGTAACCCGTCGAGAACCCAACTCGACCGATACATAGTCGCCCGGATCAAGAGCCATCCCGTCAGGAACTCGGTAATCTAAAGGCCCGTCCAAAGGCATGGGCAGCATGACACCGACACGGCTCATCCGACGGCGCTACAAATGCGCCTATGTCGGCGATCCAACACGCTGTCCGCCCCAATCCATACTAGCAGATGTTGCGCAGGTCGCGTAATGTCACACCAGATAAGCGCACTTACGGGGATCCACCGCATGAAATTCTTCATCGACACTGCCGAGATCGACGAGATCCGAGAGCTTAGCGAAACTGGCATGGTCGACGGTGTCACGACAAACCCGTCGCTTATCATGAAGTCGGGACGCGATATCACCGAGGTGACGCGAGAAATCTGCGACCTTATCGACGGGCCCGTGTCAGCCGAGACTGTCGCGACCAACGCAGACGGCATGATTGCCGAGGGCCGTGAATTAGCCAAGATCGCTGACAACATCACCATCAAGGTGCCGCTGACGTGGGCGGGACTGAAGGCTTGTAAAGTGCTGTCCGACGAAGGTCGGATGGTGAACGTTACGCTCTGCTTTTCAGCCAACCAGGCTTTATTGGCCGCCAAAGCAGGTGCGACCTTCATCTCACCGTTCATTGGCCGACTCGATGACATAAATCTGGACGGTATGGAATTGATCGCGGACATCCGCGAAATCTATGACAACTACCAGTTCAAGACGCAAATCCTGGCTGCATCGATCCGCACAGTGAACCATGTGACAATGGCGGCGAAAATCGGCGCGGACGTTGCGACGATACCTCCGAGCGTGGTTAAGAAACTCGCAAACCATCCGCTGACAGACGCGGGTCTTAAGGCGTTTCTGGATGACTGGGCGAAGACGGGCCAGACGATTCTTAAGGGCTAAAGATGGAAACGCTCAAGCTTTCGGACGCCGATCGCGATCTGATTCGGTCTCTCATTGTCGCCGAACCGAAACTGGTTCTGGATGATGATGATGTCATGCAACGGCTGGTCGGCGAGACGCGCGGCGGGCGCAAGATCGTGGATTTGCGAGATCGGCTGGTTGAAAGGTTAGAGAACCGGCTTGAGAAGCTCTCAACCCAGCATCGGACAGTGATTGCGGCAGCGTACGAAAATGTGGCTGGGACGGCACAACTGCATCGTGCTGTCCTGTCATTGATCGAGCCAGATGATCTAGCTGCATTCACTTCCAGACTAGTGATCGATGTGCCGGCGCTGATTGGAATTGAGGAAGCGCGCCTCTGCCTAGAAGCTGACGTTCAATCGGTGGGACCGGCCGATGGTTTCGGTGAGCATGTCATGGATCGGGTCATCATGATGCCCGCTGGGGCTATCACGGATTACTTTGCCATTGACGGGCATCCAGACCGGCCAATTGCCCTTCGCAGCGCAGGCGAAGAGGCAGAACTTGTTTTCGGTGAGGCCAACCCGGTCCAGTCAGAAGCGCTCATGCGCCTGGACATCGGCGGTGGTTTGGGCCTCTTCGCGCTGGGTTCGTCGGACCCCAAGAAATTTGACCCGAGTCATGGAACCGACCTTTTGGAGTTCTTCGCAGGTGTGGTTGAACGCCTTTTGCTACGCCATTTGGCAGGCCAACAAAGTTGAAAAAGGGCGATCCCGAACAGGGCGCCAGTACGACCCAGGCGCTATTGGACAGATGGTTGATCCAGTTGGGCACAGTTTCGGGCAGGGCAGAGAAGACAGTTCAGGCATACCGCCGCGATGTGTCAGGTTTCCTTGGCTTTCTGGTCCACCACTTTGGCAATACCCTCGGACGACACCATCTTGAAAACGCTTCAGTCAGCGATTTCCGCGCTTGGATGGCATGGCGTCGGCGCCAAGGGATCGGGGCGCGCTCGCTCGCCCGCGAAGTGTCAGCTGTACGCGTGTTTTACGCCTGGTTAGAGCAACGCGAAGGGTTGGACTGCCAGGCCATCCACCGAATCCGAGCGCCGAAGGTTGAACCCCGTCTTCCCCGCCCGGTGACGCCGAGCGACGCCAGACGGTTGATTTCCGCGGCAGGTAGCCACCAAACGGACTGGATTGCAGCACGCGACGTCGCAGTGCTTTCGCTGCTATGGGGATCGGGCCTAAGGATCGCAGAAGCGCTGGACCTTAGGCGATCAGATGCTCCGCTGGCGGAGGTGGTCCGGGTAAATGGCAAGGGCGGCAAACAGCGCGATGTGCCCGTTGTACCCGCTGCGAGGGAAGCGGTTAATCGATACTGCAAGCTCTGCCCAATCATGGTGCCGCCTAGCGGTCCCCTGTTCGTTGGGGCGCGCGGCAAACGCTTAGCTCCGGCGATCGTCAGCCGCACCATGGCGACCGCCCGTCGGGCATTGGGCTTGCCGGAATCGGCGACGCCGCACGCGTTGCGTCACAGCTTCGCCACGCATCTGTTGGCCGCAGGGGGTGATCTGCGGGCAATCCAAGAGCTCTTGGGTCATGCATCGCTATCAACGACACAAGTCTACACTGAAGTGGATCAGGCGCGTCTGTTGGACATCTACGACTCGGCACATCCAAGGGCGCGCGCTAAGAACTGAGCTTCGCATTGGTCTGCTGATCACCTCGTGATATCTTAACCAAGCTTGCAACTAGCGGAGGACATCATGCCCAGAAAACGCCTTGCCGCGGCCATGCTGGCCACTCTCTTTACGGCCAATGCCGCCTTGGCATGCTCGACGCTGGATCAGGCCATGTCTGACTTTCAACAAGTTGCGGATGCTTTCTCGGCACAGGCTACGACGATCTCGCCCGACAAGTTCCCGATTTGGACGGACAAGGTTCAACAGTTCAGTGCAGTCATGGGCCAGCAGGACTACGGCCAAGCTTGCAACATCCTCGTCGATCTGGTGGCAGAGCTACAGCTCGATGTGACACTTGCCCATGCCGGTGCGGGCGCTCCCGAAGCGCCAGCAGCAACCGAACCTCCGAGGGCAGATACAGGCGGTGGTACCGGTAGTGGCGGAGACACAATTGCCGTGACGCCCCAGCCAGCGGCTCCTGCACCCGCGGCGCCCGTTGCACCGACGACGCAGCCGGCCGAACAGCCCGTTGCACAAGGACCGGTCACAGCATCGGCCGGTCAGGTCTTTCGGGGAGGCCGAGATAGGACCCGTCCGCCGCGATTGTGGTAGCTTATCGGGTTGGCGTCGGGTTAATTGCTCTCCGACGTCGAACTCAACGCCTTGATTGCCTCCCATTGCGCCATAAGCCGCTGGGCGGCAGCGACATGTAGGTTTTCGACAATTTTGCCATCTAGCACCGCGATACCTTGTCCATCGCTCTTCGCCTGTTCGTAAACTGCAATCTGGCGCTGCGCCAATTCCAAGGCGTCAGGATCCGGCGCGAAAGCCTCGTTGGCCACAGCAATCTGTGACGGATGTATCAGTGTTTTTCCGTCGAACCCTAAGGCCCGGCCCTGACGGCATTCGCCCGCCAGTCCCTGCGTGTCGCTGAAGGCGTTGTAGACACCATCCAAAGCCGTAACACCCGCGGCGCGGGCTGCAAGAACGATCATCTGCAACGACAACGCCAACTCAGCCCGGTCGGGCCCAGGCGCGGCGCGCAGTTCTGCCGATAGATCGTTAGTCCCCGCAATCAGACAAGTTACCTTCGGGTGCGCAGCGATCTTAGAGGCGGCAAGAATACCGCCTGGGGTCTCGATCATCGTCCAAATCTGTGTCTCCGATGCGCCGGACTGATCCAGCACCTTCGCAGCTTGATCGACAATCTCAGTTGAACTGACCTTGGGTAGCAAAACTGCATCTGGCACCGACGACGCTACCGACTTCAAATCCTCTGCGCCAAGGACAGTGTCAGGTTCGTTGACCCTGACCACTAGCTCTCGCCGACCAAACGGTCGCTGCTTGATAAACCCAGCCACAAACGCACGTGCACTCGCTTTCTCAGCCGGAGCGACTGCGTCCTCAAGGTCCAACATGACCACGTCTGCTGGCAGCCCTCGAGCCTTTTCCGCTGCCCTGGGCTTGGAACCGGGCACAAAGAGCGCAGAGCGACGGGGCCGGTTAGAAAGGTCCATGACTATCCTCCGCGTCGTTCTTTGTTTCCACGCCGATATACGCGACCGGCAAACCGCCGTCCCGCGGAAACATGGCACAGGGCTGAAGATAAGCGCGCTTAACCACAGGATGTTGCGCCAGTTTAGGAACCAGCGCGCACCTAGTTATGCTTAAGGGGGATTTAACCAAAGAAACTGATCCTCAAGTTAACGAATCGCACCCGCCGTCGGGGAGGATGACTAAACCGGGACCGCGACACGCTGAAACAACATCGAGAGGTCCTCTGCCGTTCTGGCGGAGGGGTGCGCCCAGTAGGCTCCTCTCGATCGGAATTGGCTGAGAGCCCGGAAAGGTGATCCTATGATCCGTTCGCTTAAGTCCGTCGCGTTCCTTGCCGCTGTGACCGTTACTGGCACAATGGCGACCCCTGCCGATGCCCAAATGGTGTGTGGTCAGCGCGACAAGATTATTGCACAGCTCGAGATGAAATACGGCGAGACCCGCCGCTCGGTCGGTCTGCAAGAAGGTCGAGGCCTGGTTGAAGTCTTTGCGTCAGAAGAGACGGGATCGTGGACGATCCTGGTCACTGATCCGCGCGGCATGTCCTGTCTGATGGCCGCCGGTGAGGCCTTCCAGGTGGAAAAGGCGTCGGTTAGCGATACGCCTACCTAGGCTGTCAATGCCCCGGCCTGAAAAGCTTTGGGCCGGGGTCACGTGCCGAAAGCGCGTGAGCTCTCTGTCCTGACCAAATCAAACCCACGCACCAGCCGACGACGCTAGATCGAACTGACAGGCGTCAAACAAACCCATCAGCGTGTAATGCGTTACCGAGATGGTGGCGCAAATTACTGAATCAGCGAGTGCCGGACGTGCGGCCACGAAGAGCTTTTCCCTCAAAATGTGATACATCGCCACCGTCGCATCGCAGCGAACAAGCGCATGCGCTCAGTCGCAACTGTTCGTGCCGGACCAGTAACCGCGAATGCCGCGTGTGATCCAACCAACTGCAGTACGGGCGGATCATCGGTCCGATGCCTTGGACAACAACGCTCTCTATACCCGCCAGGCCGAGTTGCCGGGTAATGCCGATGACGGCAGTTCATCATCTGCCGCGTCGACCGTTGCGTTTGGCCAATAAATCAGGCAGTGGCGTGAGCAACCTCAACGCCCCCCGCAGTGGGTCAGTAATCCAAACCGGGAGAACAAAATGTCCAGAAGCAAAATTGCGCTGATCGGCGCAGGTCAAATTGGCGGTACGCTGGCGCACCTCGTTGGCCTAAAGGAAATGGGTGATGTCATCCTTTTCGACATTGTCGAGGGGGTACCTCAGGGGAAGGCGCTGGACATCGCTGAGTCGTCTCCGGTCGATGGCTTCGACGCTCGCTTCAAAGGCACACAAGACTACGCCGATATCGCAGGTTCTGACGTTGTGATCGTGACCGCCGGCGTTCCTCGGAAACCCGGCATGAGCCGCGATGACCTGTTGGGCATCAACCTTAAAGTGATGAAAGCCGTAGGTGAGGGCATCAAGGCGCATGCCCCTGACGCATTCGTCATCTGCATAACAAACCCACTCGATGCGATGGTTTGGGCACTTCGCGAATTTTCGGGTCTGCCGCAAAACAAGGTCGTCGGCATGGCTGGCGTGCTGGACTCGGCGCGGTTCCGACACTTCTTAGCGGATGAGTTCAACGTATCAGTGAAAGATGTCACCGCTTTCGTACTGGGTGGACACGGCGACACTATGGTGCCTTTGGTGCGCTATTCGGCGGTGGCCGGCATCCCGCTGCCCGATCTAGTCAAAATGGGATGGACCACCCAAGAAAACCTGGATGCCATTGTCCAAAGAACCCGGGACGGCGGGGCCGAGATCGTCGGTCTGTTGAAAACTGGATCTGCCTTCTATGCTCCGGCTGCATCAGCGATCACTATGGCAGAGAGCTATTTGAAGGATCAACGACGGCTTTTGCCTTGTGCTGCCTACGTTTCCGACGCCTATGGCTTGGACGGAATGTATGTTGGCGTGCCGTGCATCATCGGTGAGAACGGCGTGGAAAAGGTGGTCGAGATCGAACTCGACAAAGCCGAGAAAGCGATGTTGGACAAGTCGATCGACGCGGTGAAAGGATTGGTCGACGCGTGTAAAGGCATCGACCCAACGTTGTCTTAAACATCCAATGCGCGCCGCTACCCCGGCGCGCCTGAACAGCCACCAGAAAGCTGACGCGGAAGCTACGTGTTCACGCTGCCGACAAACGAACGGTGTCGAAGTGCGGTGGTCCACGGTTCACGCGACAATTATGAACCGTACCAGTTCAAATCCTTGCGGACGGATCGTCGCACCAACCTTGAAATCATCGGGGGGGCTTGTGGCAGAATCGTCACGACGTTAGACGACGGATGCCCGACCAGAGACGACGTCCGAGCACGCCACTGACGATACTAGGCCGCCAGACGTCCATGCGGCCCCTGAGAGGAGGCCACCATGAACATCCACGAATATCAGGCCAAGGAAATCTTGCGCGCCGCTGGGGCGCCGGTCTCAGAGGGTCACGCTGTTCTGAATGCTGACCATGCCTCCGAAGCAGTCGAAGAACTGGGCGGGCCCGTT
The DNA here is from genome assembly GCA_039026375.1 of Pseudomonadota bacterium. Lineage (GTDB taxonomy): Bacteria > Pseudomonadota > Alphaproteobacteria > Rhodobacterales > Rhodobacteraceae > Thermohalobaculum. The sequence continues at coordinate 55,690 of JBCCML010000005.1, read as the reverse complement.
TGGGTCGTAAAGGCGCAGATCCATGCCGGTGGACGTGGGAAGGGTACGTTCAAAGAGCTCGAAGCCGGCGAGAAGGGTGGCGTTCGCGTCACCAAAGACCCGGCGGAGGCCGTCACCTTCGTCAAACAGATGCTGGGGAACACGCTGGTCACCAAGCAGACCGGCCCCGCAGGCAAGCAGGTGAACCGCGTTTACGTCGAAGATGGCGCGGCAATCGCCAACGAATTCTATCTTGCCCTGCTCGTTGATCGCGAGACCAGCCGCGTGTCGTTCATCGTTTCAACAGAAGGCGGCATGGATATCGAAGAGGTGGCCGAAGAGACGCCTGAAAAGATCCTTACGTTCAGTGTTGATCCAGCCACTGGCATGCAGCCCTATCATGGGCGCAAGGTTGCCAAAGCTCTGGGATTAACGGGCGTTGCTGCCAAACAAGCTGGCAAACTTGTAAACTCGCTGTACGGCGTTTTCCTGGCGAAAGATGCAAGTCTTCTGGAAATCAATCCACTAATCCTTACCCAAGCGGGCGATCTTGTCTGCCTGGACGCCAAGATGAATTTTGACTCGAACGCACTGTACCGTCACGCGGACATCCTGGAGTTGCGCGACGAGACGGAAGAGGACCCTAAGGAGCTTGAAGCGTCCAAGTTCGACCTCAACTACATCGCGCTGGACGGCGAGATCGGTTGCATGGTCAACGGTGCCGGACTTGCCATGGCCACGATGGACATCATCAAGCTTTACGGGTCGGAGCCAGCAAACTTCTTGGACGTTGGCGGCGGCGCCACCAAGGACAAAGTGACGGAAGCCTTCAAGATCATCACCTCTGACCCCAAGGTAAAGGGCATCCTAGTGAACATTTTCGGGGGCATCATGCGTTGCGACGTCATCGCCGAGGGCGTGGTCGCTGCGGTCAAGGAAGTTGGTTTGCAGGTGCCACTGGTCGTTAGGCTGGAGGGCACCAACGTCGAACTAGGAAAACAGATCATCAACGAGTCAGACGTGGACGTGATTGCAGGGGATGATCTGGCGGATGCTGCAGAGAAGATTGTCAAGGCGGTGAAGGGCTAGTCAAAATTGACTGGGACACAGTTATGCGCCCTTTTTAATGGCTTTGGGACGATTGTTAGCTTGCCCGAGCACTGCGGAGAGTATTGGCAGGCCAGAATGGTGCGAAGTTCGAGTAGGAAGATGGCCAGAAACGCAAAAAAGACAGGTTGTTCGCTGGCTTTGGTGGCGCTGCTGGCCGCGTGCGCCGATGAGACGCCCGCCCCGGTGGCGACGCAACCTTCGCCATCACAACCAGCAAACACAGCGCCGGCCGCTCCGTTTGCAGACCTGCAGGACCTTGCTGCACGGGGAACCCCTGATCAGAAGCGCCAGGCGTTGGCATCCCTGACCGTTGCAAAGTGCTTTTTGGCCAACAACGAGGATAACTCCTTTCGCGGTGTCAGCGAAGACACAGTTGGAATGGAAAACCGAGGCAGAACATCAGACGGCGTGGATGTCTTTGTGGACAAGCAAATCGGCATGATGATCGGTCTGTCCGACACGATGTGCCACGTGATGATTGCAGGGGCGGACGTGGATGGTGTTGCCAGCATGGTCGAGCCAACGCTCAGCCTCGGCAGCCCCGGTCAGCCGAAGTATCAGCAAACTCAAGACGGCTACGGTGCCCGGTTTCTCAATCTGAAGGGCGACAAATTCTTGTCGATTGTGCGTGCGGACACGATCCCTGGCTCAGACAACTCGCCATCCGTCAGCATCTTCGTCGTGAAGGAATGAGGACGTTGCCGGAATTCAAGGTTCAATCTGGCTTGAACCGATGCTGCGCTCTTAGTGTATGGGCGCTCAAAACAACTGGCTATACAGGCCACTAACAGGGGAACGCTGAACATGGCCGTACTCGTCAACGAACAGACCAAGGTCATTTGCCAAGGGATCACGGGGGCGCAGGGCACGTTCCATTCCGAACAGGCCATCGCATATGGCACTCAGATGGTTGGTGGGGTAACGCCCGGCAAAGGCGGCGAAACGCACTTGGGCCTGCCGGTTTACGACACCGTGCATGAAGCCATGGCGGCGACTGAGGCAAATGCTTCCGCCATCTACGTCCCTCCACCTTTTGCTGCCGATGCGATCATGGAGGCAATTGACGCTGAAATGCCGCTGATCTGTTGCATCACAGAGGGGATCCCGGTGATGGACATGATGCGGGTCAAACGGATGCTGGATGGGTCTAAAAGCCGTCTGATCGGCCCCAATTGCCCCGGCGTGATCACCCCAGATGCCTGCAAGATTGGGATTATGCCCGGCCATATTCACAAGCGCGGGTCAGTTGGTGTTGTCAGCCGATCCGGTACATTGACGTACGAAGCTGTGGGGCAAACCACGGCTGCAGGACTCGGCCAGTCGACTTGTATCGGCATCGGCGGTGACCCGATTAAGGGGACAGAGTTCATCGACTGCCTCGAGATGTTCCTGGGCGACGATGAGACGCAGTCGATCATTATGATTGGTGAAATCGGTGGTTCGGCGGAAGAAGATGCCGCCCAGTTTCTGATCGATGAAGCAAAGAAAGGCCGCAGCAAGCCGACAGCAGGCTTCATTGCGGGGCGCACCGCACCCCCTGGTCGCCGCATGGGACACGCCGGCGCCATTATCTCGGGTGGCAAAGGCGGGGCCGAAGACAAGATCGAGGCAATGAAATCCGCTGGATTGGTCGTTGCAGACAGTCCTGCTGGCCTCGGTCAAGCCTTGCTTAAGGCACTGGATGGTTGAATGATGATCTCGGCCGATTAACGGTCGGGCGAGTCGGAAGGTGTCGCGTCCTGCGGCGCCCACTATTGCAAGGGGAAGGGCCGCGGCTGACGCGACCCCTTGGACAAATGGCAGAAGTCAGCTCGAACGAGCAGTTACACGCCTCCAGCTTTCTGCAGGGGCACAACGCCGAATACGTCGAACAACTCCACGCTCGATATATTCAGGATCCCAGCTCGGTAGATCCCAGTTGGCAATCGTACTTTCAAAGCTTGGGCGACGTCGCCGAAGATGTGGTCAGCGAAGCGGCGGGGGCGCCGTGGGGTCGGCGCGACTGGCCACCCTCACCGTCGGATGATCTCACCCATGCACTGGACGGGAACTGGAGCACCGAGCAGGTCGAGGCGCACCTCGAGAAGAAAATCCGCAGCCGCGCCAACGGTTCCGCCGCAAACGGGGCAACAACCAACGGTGCCCACGCACCTCAGGACGAGGCATCAATCCGAGCGGCTTTGCTGGATAGCATTCGGGCGATCATGTATATTCGCGCGTTCCGTTCGCGCGGGCATTTGGGCGCCGACCTTGACCCCCTTAAGCTGCAGGGCCACCAAGAACACCCAGAGTTCGATCCTCGCTTTTTCGGCTTCACCGATGGCGATATGGACCGGCCGATCTTCATCGACAACGTTCTGGGTCTTGAAACGGCGACGATGCGCCAGATCCAGGATCTGCTTAAGCGGACATATCAGGGTACGTTCGCACTGCAATTCATGCATCTGCAGGATCCCGAACCAAAGTCCTGGCTGCAACAGCGGATCGAGGGCTTGGGCAAGGAAATCAGCTTCACCGACGAAGGTCGCAAGGCGATCCTGAATAAGCTGATCGAGTCCGAGGGTTTCGAAAAGTTTCTTCATGTCAAGTACATGGGAACCAAGCGCTTTGGCCTGGATGGGGGCGAGGCGCTGATCCCCGCGATGGAGCAAATCATCAAACGTGGCGGCGCATTAGGTGCTAAAGACATCATCTTTGGCATGCCCCACCGCGGCCGCCTAAACATCCTGGCCAACGTGATGGCCAAACCCTACCGCGCCATTTTCCACGAATTCCAAGGCGGCAGCTTCAAGCCCGAGGATGTCGATGGCTCGGGCGACGTCAAGTATCACCTGGGCGCCTCGTCCGACCGGGCCTTCGACGGGAACACCGTCCACCTCAGCCTGACCGCCAACCCCAGTCACCTGGAAGCAGTGAACCCCGTGGTTCTGGGGAAGGCTCGGGCCAAGCAAGCACAACTGGATGATGACCGCGCCGCGGTTATCCCCGTTCTGCTGCACGGCGATGCCGCCTTTGCCGGTCAAGGCGTGGTGGCGGAGTGCTTCGGGTTGTCGGGGCTGAAAGGCCACAAGACCGGCGGCACGATCCACATTGTCGTCAACAACCAGATCGGCTTTACAACAGCGCCGCATTTCAGCCGCTCCAGCCCCTACCCCACCGACATCGCAAAGATCGTCGATTGTCCGATCTTCCACGTAAACGGGGATGACCCGGAAGCAGTCGTGCACGCAGCCAAGGTCGCCACCGAGTTTCGCCAAAAGTTCCAACGCGACGTCGTGATCGACATCTTCTGCTATCGCCGCTTTGGCCACAATGAAGGCGATGAACCGATGTTCACGCAGCCGTTGATGTACAAGGCAATCAAGAAGCAGCAGACGACGCTGGAAATCTACTCCGACAGATTGGTGGCCGATGGCTTGATGAAGGCGGAGGAGATCGAGGCAGAGAAGAAAGCCTTCCAGGAACACCTGGCCAAGGAATTCGATGCGGGCACCGATTACCGGCCGAACAAGGCCGACTGGCTGGATGGGCGCTGGTCGGGCATGGAGACGGCCGAAGGCGAGTATCAGCGCGGCCAGACCGCCGTGCCCGCGGACACGCTGCGCGAAGTGGGCAAGGCGCTGACCGCCCTGCCCGACGATTACAAGCCGCATCGCACGGTCTCCCGCATGTTGGAGGCCAAGAAGAAGATGCTGGACGACGGCGCCGGCATCGATTGGGCCACGGCCGAAGCACTCGCCTTCGGCTCGCTGATGCTCGAGGGCTACAAGGTCCGCCTGTCGGGCCAGGATTGCACCCGCGGCACCTTCAGCCAGCGTCACTCCGGTATTGTCCACCAGGAGACCGAAGACCGCTACTACCCGCTGAACCACATCCGCAAGGGTCAGGCGCAGTACGAGGTCATCGACTCGATGCTCTCCGAATATGCCGTGCTGGGCTACGAGTATGGCTTTTCGCTGAGCGAGCCGAACGCGCTGGTGCTGTGGGAAGCGCAGTTTGGCGACTTCGCCAATGGCGCCCAGATCATGATCGACCAATTCATCAGCTGCGGCGAGCGAAAATGGCTGCGTATGTCAGGCCTGGTGATGCTGCTGCCCCATGGCTACGAGGGCCAGGGACCGGAGCACTCATCGGCCCGGATCGAACGCTTCCTGCAGCTGTCGGCAGAGGAAAACTGGATCGTCGCCAACTGCTCGACACCGGCCAACTACTTCCACATTCTGCGCCGCCAGATGCACCGCAGCTACCGCAAGCCGCTGGTGCTGTTCACGCCAAAGTCGCTGCTACGCCACAAGCTGTGCGTCTCGGACATCGGCCACATGGCGGAAGGCTCCAGTTTCCACCGCGTGCTTTGGGACGATGCCAGTTTTGACAGCGACAGCTTCAACCTGAAACCGGACAACGAGATCAAGCGCGTGGTTATCTGCTCGGGCAAGGTCTACTTCGATTTGAAAGAAGCGCGCGATGCGGCCGGACGCGATGACGTCTATCTGCTGCGGATCGAGCAATTCTACCCGTTCCCGGCGCTCAGTCTGACTCGTGAGCTGGCGCGGTTTTCCAATGCCGAGATGATCTGGTGCCAGGAAGAGCCGAAAAACCAGGGGCCTTGGTCCTTTGTGGAACCCAATATCGAATGGGTTTTGACGCGGATCGGGGCCAAGTCGAGCCGGCCTGAATACGCCGGGCGACCGGCAAGTGCGTCGCCCGCAACGGGCCTCGCCTCCAAGCACAAGGCAGAGCAACAGGCGCTGATTGAAGCGGCCCTGGGGCTTTGAACAGAGGGACGATTGAGCAATGACCGTTGAAGTGCGTGTACCGACGCTGGGCGAGTCGGTGACCGAGGCAACCGTGGGCAGCTGGTTCAAGCAACCGGGCGATGCGGTGGCCGTGGACGAAATGCTGTGCGAGTTGGAGACGGACAAGGTGGCGATCGAAGTGCCCTCACCCGTCGCTGGCACCCTGGCCGAACACGTCGCGGCCGAGGGAGAGACCGTCGGCGTCGATGCGCTGTTGGCAACGATCAACGAAGGGGAAGGGGCGGCTGCAGCCTCCCCTGCAGATGCCGCGCCGGCTGAAGCAGCGGTCGTACCCACCCACCCGCCTGAAGCCGCCCCTGACGCCGGCGCCAAGGACGTCGAACACGCGCCGTCTGCGAAGAAAGCTATGGCAGAAGGCGGGATCAGCCCCGATCAGGTGCAGGGCAGTGGGCGCGATGGCCGGATCATGAAGGAAGACGTGGCCCGAGCAGCAGCGGCGCCTGCGCCAGCACTTTCAGCAGCACCCGATGACGGTTCGCGCGAGAAACGGGTTCGGATGACCCGGCTGCGCCAGACGATCGCCAAGCGGCTGAAAGAGGCGCAGAATACGGCGGCGATGCTGACCACCTTTAACGAGGTGGACATGACGTCTGTCATGGGAATCCGCAACGAATACAAGGATTTGTTCCTGAAGAAACACGGCGTGAAGCTGGGTTTCATGTCGTTCTTTGTGAAGGCCTGCTGCCACGCCCTTCAGGAGGTGCCGGCGGTCAATGCCGAGATTGACGGTACCGATCTGGTCTACAAGGAATACTGTCATGTTGGCGTCGCGGTGGGCACGCCGCAGGGCCTGGTCGTGCCGGTCGTCCGCGATGCCGATCAGATGGGTTTTGCCGCGATTGAGAAGGAGATCGCTGCCCTGGGCGAGAAGGCGCGGGATGGGAAACTCTCCATGGCGGACATGCAGGGGGGCACGTTCACCATCTCGAACGGGGGCGTCTACGGCAGTCTGATGTCCGCGCCCATCCTGAACCCACCGCAATCGGGCATCCTGGGCATGCACAAGATCCAGGAACGGCCGATGGTAATTGGTGGACAGATCGTGGCGCGCCCGATGATGTACCTCGCACTCAGCTATGATCACCGGATCATCGACGGCAAGGAAGCGGTCACCTTCCTGGTCCGCGTCAAGGAAGCGCTGGAGGATCCGCGCCGCCTGTTGATGGACCTCTGAGCCCATGGGCGCGCCGCGGCCGCCGCAGATACTGCCCTACCTGACAGTGCGGGACGCGCGGGCGATGCTGGCGTTCTGCGCGGACGCCTTCGGCGGCGAGACTGTCATGGTGATGGAGGACGCGGGCGGCATCTCGCACGCGCGCACGCAGATCGGCGAGGGGCTGATCATGATGTACGAGGAGCGCGCGGGCGCCTACCGCGCCAACCGGGCGCCCCAGAGCCTGAGCGGCTCGCCGGTTGCTATCCGGATCGAACTGACCGACGCGGCCGCCGTGGACGCGACATTTGCCCGGGCCACCGCCCTGGGCGCGGAGGAGGTTGTCACCCCGGTCGACCGGCCCTGGGGCCGCCTGGCCGAAGTGCGCGACCCCCAGGGACATATCTGGCGACTGGCGTCGACCGCCGGCGCCGACTGAAAAGGTGGAGGTGAGTGATGGCTGACTACGATGTGATGATCATCGGGGGCGGCCCCGGCGGATATGTCTGCGCGATCCGCTGCGGGCAACTGGGCCTGAAGGTTGCCTGTGTCGAGGGGCGTGGCGCGCTGGGCGGCACCTGCCTGAACGTGGGCTGTATCCCGTCAAAGGCGCTGCTGCACGCCTCGGAACTGGTGCACGAGGCCGAGGGCAACTTTGCCAATATGGGTATCATCGCCAAAAGCGTCAGCGTCGATGTGCCCAAAATGCTCGACTACAAGAACGGCGTGATCAAATCGAACACCGACGGGATCGAGTTTCTGTTCAAGAAGAACAAGGTCGACTACATCCGCGGCTGGGGCCAGATCGTCTCGGCTACCGAGGTGAAGGTCGACGACGCCATCATCAAGACCAAGAACATCGTGATCGCGACGGGCTCGGAACCCGCCAGCCTGCCCGGTGTCGAAGTTGACGAAGAACGCGTGGTCACCTCGACCGGGGCGCTGGACCTGCCGAAGATCCCGAAAAAGCTGGTGATCATCGGCGCCGGCGTCATCGGGCTGGAGCTTGGCTCGGTCTGGGGGCGTCTGGGCGCCGAGGTCACCGTGATCGAATACCTCGACCACATCACTCCCGGCCAGGACGCCGAGGTGCAAAAGACCTTCCAGCGCATCTTGAAGAAGCAGGGCATGACGTTTGTCATGGGCGCGGCGGTCACCGGCGTGGAAAAACTGAAGACCAAACTGAAGGTCGGCTACAAGCTGCGCAAAGATGACAGCGACCACGAAGTGGACGCAGACGTGGTGCTGCTGGCCACCGGGCGTCGGCCCTATACGGCCGGGCTGGGCCTCGAAGCCGTTGGAATCGCAACAGAAAAAGGCATGGTCGTCACGGACGATCACTGGCGCACCAATGTCCCTGGCATCTACGCCATCGGCGACGTCATCGCCGGGCCGATGCTGGCCCACAAGGCCGAGGACGAGGGCATGGCCGTCGCCGACGTGATCGCCGGCAAGCATGGCCACGTGAACTATGGCGTCATCCCGGGCGTGATTTACACCGCGCCCGAGGTTGCCGCCGTTGGCCACACCGAAGAGGAACTGAAGGCCGCGGGGCGCAAGTACAAGGTGGGCAAGTTCCCCTTCATGGCCAATGGCCGCGCCAAGGCAAACTTCGTGACCGAGGGCTTCGTCAAGCTGTTGGCGGATGCCGAGACCGACCGCATTCTGGGCTGCCACGTGATCGGGCCCAGCGCGGGCGACCTGATCCACGAGGTCTGCGTCGCCATGGAATTCGGCGCCTCGGCCGAGGATCTGGCAATGACCTGCCACGCGCACCCTACCTACAGCGAAGCCATGCGCGAGGCGGCGCTGGCCTGCGGCGACGGCCCGATCCACGCCTGATGTCCATCACTGGTGGGCCGGGCGCCCACTCCAACGCGAACGGGGGAGTTCATGACGAAACTGCTGGGCATTTCGGGCTCGTTGCGGCGCGAGAGCTGGAACACAAAGCTGATGCACGAGGCCATCCGCGTCTTCGACCCGGCCGAACACCAGGTTGCCGATCTGAACCTGCCGCTGTTCAACGAGGACGTCGAGGCCGAGGGCCAGCCCGCAGCCGTAGCCAAGATTTGCGAGCAAATTCAATGGGCTGACGCCATCGTCATCGCCAGCCCAGAGTATAACAAGGCACCGCCAGGCGTGCTGAAGAACATGCTGGACTGGGTCAGTCGCCCGCGCCCGGCCCCAATGGTGGGCAAGCCGGTCGCCGTGATGTCGGCCACAGCCGGCATGGCGGGGGGCGAGCGCACCAAGTCGGCGCTATACCTGATGCTGATCCCCTTCCAGGTGCAGCTGGTGCTGCATCCGGAGGTCAATCTGGGCGGCGCGTCAGGTCAGTTTGACGAGGGCGGGCAGCTGAAAGACGGGCGGCCGAAGGACTCGCTGGCGCCGCTGATGACAGCGCTGAAGGCGGCGGCGGGCGGCTGAGAGACCTGGCTGCGCGATCCGGTTGCGCGGACCCTGCTGCGCGAGGCGGTTCTCAGAGGCTCGAATTTCATGGGTTAAACTCCGCCGCGCCGCCGAGTGATATCCGAGGTGATATTGTTCCGGTAATAATCCGCTAACCCGATATGGATGATTTTATTCCGGATAAAATCACTTGATGTCCTGTAATTCCAAGTGATTTGCCGATGGCCGGTTTCGTCATTTTCCTGCGCGGTTTTCCACCTGCGGGAAGGCGCACCTTCGCCCTTTCCCAACGCCCAAGATCACACTAGCTTCGCGATATTCGCTATCGGCGAGAGACAGGGCGAGAGAGGGGGAGAGCACGCATGTGCGGCATCGTTGGACTGTTCCTGAAGTCGCCCGCGCTGGAGCCCGAGTTGGGCCGGCTGACCGCGCTGATGCTGCACGAAATGTCGTCGCGCGGGCCGGACTCGGCGGGGTTCGCCGTCTATGGCGCGCCGGATGGGCGCGAGCATGTCTCGGCCCTCAGCCGCACGGGCGAGACCGATTGGCAGGCCTATGCCGACGCGCTGGGCCAGGCGGTGGGGCCGGTCGAACTGGCGACCTATTCCGATCACGCGACGATCTCGACCGACGGTCAGGGTCAGGCCGCGCGCAACTGGCTGATCGAGCATGCGCCCGATGTCAGCGTGCTGGGCGTGGGCGAGGCGATGGAATTGTGCAAGGGCATCGGCGATCCGGACGCGGTGGCCGTGCGCCTGGGCCTGCAGGAGCGCACCGGCAGCCACGCAATCGCGCACACCCGGATGGCGACCGAAAGCGCCGTGACGACCGAGGGCAGCCACCCGTTCAGCACGGGCGCCGATACCTGCCTGGTGCACAACGGCTCGCTGTCGAACCACAATCGCCTGCGCGAGCGGCTGCGCACGGCGGGCGAGACCTTCCAGACCGAGAACGATTCAGAGGTCGCTGCCGGCTATCTGGCCTGGCGCATCCGCCAGGGGGACACGCTGGATCAGGCGATCGGGCATGCCCTGGACGATCTGGACGGCTTCTTCACTTTTGCGATCGGCACCAAGGATGGCTTTGCCGTGGTGCGCGACCCGATCGCCTGCAAACCGGCGGTGATCGCCGAGACAGACGGCTGGGTCGCGATGTCGTCGGAGTTCCGCGCCATTGCGCAGCTGCCGGGCGTCGAGCATGCCGAGATCTGGGAGCCCGAGCCCGCCCGCATCTATGCTTGGAGCCGGGCGGCGTGAGCCCGGCCCTGCGGCGATCAGGCGGTGACGGCGCGCGCGGGGCGGGCCTTGGCGCGGATGCCAGAGACGTGCGCGTTGGCGCGCTTGGTGCCCTCGCCGTAGACCACGAACTCGATCTGGTCGCGGCTGATGCCGATATCGGCCAGTTGCGCGTCGGTCATGGCGTGCAGCTGACGCGCCGCGGCGCGGTTCTCGAAGTGGCGGCTCAGGGTTTCCCAGGGTTGGGCGATGAAGGTGGCGATGCTCATGGCGATCTCCGTGAAATCAGGGGTTACTGTACTGGGGCTGAGATGGCGATTGCCGGTCGCCGCACAACTGGGACCTTTGGCAAAGCCGATTTGCGCGGATTGCATGACTGAATGCAGGACTGAGGGGGCGCGATGAGCGGCGCGGTGAATGAGAGGGCGAACGACCTGACGGCGGCCAATTCGGTGCTGGATATGGCCGCGCTGGACACGCGCGCGGTGAACGCCGCGTTGCAGGCGGCCGAGGGCGGTGCCTTCCGGGTGCTGAACCCCGCGGGCGCCCATGCGCTGGCCTGCGGGCTTACCCATCCGGTCGAGGTCAGCATCGCGGGGCATACGGGCTACTACGCCGCCGGCATGAACCAGCAGGCGTCGGTGACGATCCAGGGCAATGCCGGAACGGGCGTGGCCGAGAATATGATGTCGGGCACGGTGCGGGTGACGGGCAATGCCAGCCAGTCCGCCGGTGCCACGGGCCATGGCGGGTTGCTGGTGGTCGAGGGCAATACCTCGGCCCGCTGCGGGATCTCGATGAAGGGGATCGATATCGTCGTCGGCGGATCGGTCGGGCACATGTCGGCTTTCATGGGGCAGGCAGGCGCGCTGGTGGTGTGCGGCGATGCAGGCGCGGATCTGGGGGACTCGGTCTACGAGGCGCGGCTCTACGTGGCGGGTAAGGTCGAAAGCCTGGGCGCCGACTGCATCGAGAAAGAGATGACGCCGCATCACCTGGCCAAACTGGGCCGTCTGCTGGCGGCTGCTGGCATGGAGGCTGACCCCGGCGCTTTCCGTCGGTTCGGGTCGGCCCGGCGGCTCTACAATTTCAGCATCGACAATCTGGATGCGTATTGATGGGCGATCGAAAGTCCATTTTGTCCTGCCCGCCGCAGCGGGCGCGCCCGACCCTCCCCCCGGGAGGGCGCATGGCGATGTTGCACCCGGCTGGACCGTTGATGTTGCGTCCGAGATTGAGTTTTCGACCACCATCGTGTCGCGCCCACCCAGGGTCGGGCGCGCCCGGCTGCGGCGGGCAAGATGGCGCGTCTATCTGCGCGCGAATAGGAGCGACGTCGCGGACGCTAGCATCCGCAAGAAGCAGAGAAGCCCCTGCGAACCTGCAAGCCTTGGTCACTAGAAGATGCCCTGGCTCGACCTGGCTAAATCGAATGGGCGTGCTCAGCAGCCAGCTCCGCTCAAGTCGGAAGAGGCGCATATCGACATCTGCCCAAGCCATGCCAGCGCCGGGACAGTCAACAATCAGCCTAGCAATACCTTCGGTGCCCGCCCTCCCAGGGTCGGGCGCTCCGTCAACATAGCACGAGACCCAACATGGCCGATTACAGCCGCGCCCCAAAGACCACGCCCCGCAAGCCCGCCGCCTTCGACGACTACACCGTGTCCGAGATCCGGCGCGCCGCGGCGACCGGCATTTATGACATCCGCGGCGGCGGCGCCAAGCGTAAGGTGCCGACCTTCGACGATCTGGTGTTCCTGGGCGCCTCGATCAGCCGCTACCCGCTGGAAGGCTACCGCGAGGCCTGCGGGACGGATGTGATCCTGGGGGATCGCCATGCCTCGAAGCCGTTGCACCTGAAGACCCCGATCACCATTGCGGGCATGTCCTTTGGGTCGCTCAGCGCCCAAGCCAAGGAGGCGCTGGGACGCGGCGCCTCGGTCATGGGCACGTCGACAACCACGGGCGATGGCGGCATGACGCAGGAGGAGCGCAAGCACTCCAGCATGCTGGTCTACCAGTACCTGCCCAGCCGCTATGGCATGAACCCGGACGACCTGCGCCAGGCCGACGCGATCGAAGTGGTTGTCGGCCAGGGTGCCAAGCCCGGCGGCGGTGGGATGCTGCTGGGCCAGAAGATCAACGAGCGCGTGGCCGAGATGCGCACCCTGCCCCAAGGCGTCGATCAGCGCAGCGCTTGTCGCCACCCGGACTGGACCGGGCCGGACGACCTGGAGATCAAGATCCAGGAGCTGCGCGAGATCACGTCCTGGGAGAAACCCATTTACATCAAGGTGGGCGCCGCGCGGCCCTATTATGACACCGCGCTCAGCGTGAAGTCGGGCGCCGATGTGGTCGTGGTCGACGGCATGCAGGGCGGCACCGCGGCCACGCAGGAGGTGTTCATCGAGCATGTGGGCATCCCCACCCTGCCCGCGGTCCGAGAGGCCGTGCGCGCGCTGAAGGATCTGGACATGCACCGCAAGGTGCAACTGGTCGTCTCGGGCGGGATCCGCAACGGCGCCGATGTGGCCAAGGCGCTGGCCATGGGGGCGGATGCGGTCTCGATCGGGTCGGCGGCGTTGATCGCGCTGGGCGATCAGGACCCGGCGCTGGAGGAAGAGTACGCCAAGCTCGGCACCACCGCGGGCGCCTATGATGACTGGCACGAAGGGCAGGACCCCGCCGGGATCACCACGCAGGAGCCGCACCTGGCCAATCGCCTGGACCCGGAATTGGCCGGGCGCCGGCTGGCCAACTACCTGGCGGTGATGACCATGGAGTTGCAGACCCTGGCCCGCGCCAACGGCAAGTCCCATGTCCGCAACCTGGAGCCCGAGGATCTAGCCGCCCTGACGGTCGAGGCCGCCGCCATGGCCGGCGTCCCGCTGGCGGGAACGAACTGGATCCCGGGCCAGTAACCGGTCGCGGGCCCTGCACGGCCTGCCATCTGATCCGGGTGACCGAACGCTAAGCGCTGCTCTGCCCGATCCTGGCGATCTGCCCGTCTGGTGACCAATCAGCGCGTGGCTGATCCTGGCGCGCGCATAAAGACTTGACCCCCGCGGTCTGCCCTTCGACTGTCAGCCGACCGAAAGAAGAGAGGGTTCCCATGGCATTGGATCTGGCAAAAGAGGCGAAAGCCCGCGGTATCGAGTATTTCCTTATCTCGTTCACCGATCTATTCGGGGTGATGCGCGCGAAACTGGTTCCGGCCAGCGCGATCAAGGACATGGCCAAGGAAGGCGCCGGTTTTGGCGGGTTCGCGACCTGGCTGGACTCGACGCCCGCCGAGCCGGACATCTTCGCCATTCCCGATCCCGACAGTCTGATCCAACTGCCCTGGAAGCCCGAGGTGGGGTGGCTCGCCTCGGACATCTATCTGGAGGGCGAAAGCCTGGAGCAGACGCCGCGCAACACCCTGAAGCGCGTCCTGGCCGATGCCGAGGGCAAGGGCTGGGCGCTGAAATCCGGCGTTGAGTGCGAGTTTCACCTGGTCAATGCCGACGGCACCGAGATCTCGGACCCGCGCGATACCCAGGAAAAGCCCTGCTATGACGTGGCCGCCCTGATGCGCCGCTACGAGGTCATCAAGCAGATCTGCGACGCCATGCAAAGCCTGGGCTGGGGGCCCTATCAGAACGACCACGAAGACAGTAACGGCCAGTTCGAGATGAACTGGGACTATGACGATGCGCTGCGCACCGCCGACAAGCAGGCCTTCTTCAAGTACATGGTCAAGTCGATCGCCGAGATGCACGGCCTGCGCGCCACCTTCATGCCCAAGCCGTTCATGCACCTGACCGGCAATGGCTGCCACATGCATGTCAGCATCTGGGGCACCGGCGGCACGGCCAAAGGCAAGGCGAAGAACCTGTTCGCCGACAAGAAGGGCGAGCTGGGCGTCTCGGCACTGGGGTACAACTTCATGGGCGGGCTGATGAAGAACGGTCCCGCGCTGGCCGCGATCTCGAATCCGTCGGTCAACAGCTACAAGCGGATCAACGCGCCCCGGACAACGTCCGGCGCCACGTGGAGCCCGAACACTCTGACTTATGGCGGCAACAACCGCACGCACATGATCCGCATCCCCGATGCGGGGCGGTTCGAGCTGCGCCTGGCCGATGGGGCGACCAATCCCTACCTCTACCCCGCCGCGGTGCTGGCCGCCGGCATGGACGGGATGGAGAACGATCTGGACCCGGGCAAACGGCTGGACATCGACATGTATGCCGAAGGTCACAAGGTGCGCGGCGCCAAGAAGCTGCCGTTGAACCTGTTGGATGCGCTCCGCGAGTTCGAGAAGAACAAGGTGCTGCGCACCGCGCTGGGCCCGGCCGCGGATGCGTTCCTGAAGCTGAAGCACGAGGAATGGAACGCCTATGCGCGCCACCTGACCGAGTGGGAGCGCGAGAACACCCTGGATATCTGATCGGGCGGGCGCGGCTCCTGCAATCGGTGGTTGCGCCCGGGAATTGATGTTACCCTGTAACGGCAGGGGGCCCGCTTCGAGGCCCCCGCAAAGGGAGGACATCATGACCCATGACACCACCACGCCCCGCGTGGACCGCCGGGCATTTCTGGCCGCAGCCACCGGGATCGCCGCCACCACGGCCATGGCGCCGGAGGCGTTTGCGCGTAATTTCGGCCCGGGCGCCGAGCCGGTGCGCTATCCAGATCCCGACATCATTGCGCTTGATCCGCGCTTTCCAAAGCTGGGCAATACGCCGATCCGGCGCCACCATACGGGCACGCTGTGGGCCGAGGGGCCGGCCTGGAACGGCGTGGGCCGCTATCTGATCTGGTCCGACATCCCCAGCGACGAACAGCTCCGCTGGACCGAGGAAGAGGGCGTTGTCACCCGGCGTTTCCGCTATCCCTCGGGCAATTCGAACGGAAACACGTTCGACTATCGCGGGCGTCAGATCAGCTGTCAGCACGGGCCGCGCAAGGTGGTGCGCTATGAATACGACGGCACGGTCACGGTTCTGGCCGAGGAGTTCGAGGGCGAGGGCTTCAACGCGCCCAACGACGCGATTGTGCATCCCAACGACGGCTCGATCTGGTTCACCGACCCCGGTTATGGCGGGTTGATGAACTATGAAGGCAACCGGCTGAACACCGGCTCGTCCCAGCCCATCCGGAAGGAGGCCGTCTACCGCATTGACGGGCAATCGGGGGCGATCACCAAGCTGACGGATGCCCCGTTCAAGCCGAACGGGCTGTGTTTCTCCGACGACTACACCAAGCTCTACGTGGCGGATACCGGGGTCTCGCACTACCCGGATGCGGTCAGCCAGATCTGGGTTATGGACATCGACGGCGACAAGGTTGCGAACGAGCGCCAATTCGTCTCGATGACCATCGACGGCAAGACGGGCTTTGCCGATGGAATCCGCGCCGACGAGAACGGCAATATCTGGTCCTCGGCCGGGTGGGTCGGCGACGGCTATGACGGCGTGCACTGCTTCTCGCCCGAAGGCGACCGGATCGGGCAGATCCGCCTGCCCGAGATCTGCTCGAACGTCTGCTTCGGCGGGACCAAGCGCAACCAGCTGTTCATGACCGCCAGCCAGTCCCTCTACTCGGTGTTCGTAGAAACAACCGGCGCGCACATCACGTAGGGCGGCCTGGGAGGACGCCGGGACGGGCAGCGACCGACCTGGAGAAGCTTTGGCGGCCACGAGCCAGGAGGCGGGGCGATCTGCGTCCACGTTGTCGGCTAGCAGGTGCTGCCAAAGCGCCCTCCTGGGGGAGGTCGGGCGCTGCCCGGCTGCGCCGGGCGGAGCAACCGCACCTTTGCGCAGTATTCCGATGGCCTTGTTCGCCAAACAAACAGATGCGGCAAACACTGTGGCCTGCACGCCGCGCACAGGCAGCGACCGACCTGGAGAAGCTTTGGCGACACGAGCCAGGAGGCGGGGCGATCAGCGTCCAAGTTTTCGGTCAGCGGGTGCCGCCAAAGCGCCCTCCGTGGGGGTCGCCTATGTTGCGCCAATGGTCCGAGCGACATTGGCGACGGGCGCTGCCCGGCTGCGCCGGGCGGAGCAGCCGCATCATTGCACTCTAATCTCAAAGCCTCGCCCAATCACATGGGTGCAGCGATTGCCTATGGCCCGCGTGGGGCGGGCGGCCTTAAGGTCGCCCCAGACAGCGGGAGAGGCAGATGACCGAACACTACAAGCGCACGGCCACCGAACTGGCCGAGATGATCAGCACCGGTCAGGTGACGGCCCGCGAGGTCTGCGAGGATGCCCTGGCCCGTCTGGCGGCGGTCAACCCGGCGATCAACGCCGTCGTCCAGGAAATGCCGGAGGAGGCACTGGCCGCGGCCGATGCCGTCGACGGTGCCCGGGCGGCTGGCCAGAAGCTGGGGCCGCTGGGCGGCGTGCCGGTCACCGTGAAGGTCAATGTCGACCAGAAGGGCTTTGCCACCACGAACGGTCTGCTCACGCAGAAGGATCTGGTGGCAACCGAGGACAGCGCCGTGGTTGCGGCCCTGCGCAAGTCAGGCGCCGTGATCGTCGGGCGCACCAACACGCCCGCGTTCTCAATGCGCTGGTTCACCCGCAACCGCGTGCATGGCGCCACCAAAAATCCGCGCAATCCCGCGTTGACCCCCGGCGGCTCCTCGGGCGGGGCGTCCGCGGCCTGTGCGGCCGGGATCGGCGCGATCGCCCACGGCTCGGACATTGCCGGCTCGATCCGCTATCCGGCCTATGTCTGCGGCATCCACGGGCTGCGGCCCTCCACCGGGCGGGTGCCGGTCTACAACCCCACCGCGCCCGACCGCTTGATCGGCGGTCAGATCATGGCCGTGCAGGGGCCGCTGGCGCGCAGTGTGGCCGACCTGAAGGTGGCGTTCGAGGCGATGTCGATCTGGGATCCCCGCGATCCCTATTCGGCGCCCATGCCGCATCGCCTGCCCGACCTGCCCCGCCGGGCGGCGCTGTGCGTGGCGCCGGACGGGATGAACACGGTGCCCGAAGTCGAAGCGGCCCTGCGCAGCGCTGCCGACGCCCTAAAGGCCGCGGGATGGGAGGTGACTGAAGTCGACACTCCGCCCATCCGCGAGTGCGCGCGCCTGAACAGTCTGTTGTGGATGGAGGAAACGCGGCGCACCGACGACGAAGCGATCTACGCCGAGGATGACCCCGACGCGAATGCTGTATTCGGGCAATGGGGCGTGATGGGGGGCGAGGCCTCGCTGAACGCGCTGCGCGACGCGCTGAAGCTGCGGTCCACGCATGCCCGCACGTGGCAGCAGTTCCTGGACACCTATCCCGTGCTGCTGTGCCCGGTCTCGGCCGAGCTGCCGTTCCGGGACCACCGCGATGTCGAAAGCCCGGAGGAGTTTGCCGCCTGCTATGAGGCGAACCTGCTGCAATGCGGCCTGCCACTGATGGGCCTGCCGGGGCTGACGGTGACGACGGGGCTAACCGGCTCTACGCCCGTCGGCGTGCAGCTGGTGGCCAACCGCTTCCGCGAGGACGTGTTGCTGGATGCAGGCGCGCTGATCGAGGCGGCGCACCCAGTGCCGATGCCCGTCGACCCGGCAGTTTGACCTAGCCGGGCCCAATGACCCTGACCCGTACTCTGACCGCGTAACCTGCCATGCTCCTCAGCCCGAACGCCCAGGGCGCGCTTTGGATGAGCGCGTCGATGATGGGGTTCGTCTTCAACGACGCCTTCATGAAGTCGGTGTCGGATGACCTGCCGGTGATGCAGGCCATCTTCCTACGCGGGCTGATGGCGGCGGTGCTGGTGACCGCGCTGGCCTGGTGGCGGGGCGCCCTGGCCTACCGCCCCGACCGCGCCGATTGGGGCCGCATCGGCTGGCGCATGGTGGCGGAAGTGGGGGCCACTTGCCTCTTCATGTCGGCGCTTTTCAACATGGCGTTCGCCAACGCTGTGGCGATCATCATGGTTTCGCCCTTGGCCGTAACGCTGGCCGCGGCCTGGGCCCTGGGCGAGCCGGTGGGCTGGCGGCGCTATACCGCCATCGCCGTGGGCTTCGCGGGCGTGCTGCTGATCGTCGGCCCGGGGACCGAGGGCTTCAACGTCTATGCGCTGGCCGCCCTAGGCGCGGTCGGCATCATCGTGCTGCGCGACCTGTCGGCGCGCACGCTGAGCCCGGCGCTGCCGAGCCTGTTGCCCACGGTCGCCTCGATCTTCTCGGTCACCACGGTGACAGGGTTGGTCACGGCGTTCAGTACCTGGGCGCCCCTCGACACCGGCACATTGCTGGCGCTGTGCGGCGCGGGCTGCCTGCTGCCCTTGGGGTTCTATGCCGGCATCCGGGCCATGCGCGTGGGCGAGGTCGGCGTGGTCTCGCCGTTTCGCTACACCAACCTGCTGTGGGCGTTGGCGCTGGGATTTGTGGTATTCGGCGAGATCCCCTCGGCCCTGGCGCTGATCGGATCGGCGATCATCATGGCGACCGGGCTCTACTCGCTGCACCGCGAGCGGGTCCGGGCGCGCGGGTGAAGGTGCCCAAACCCGTGGCCAAACCCTTGACCAAACCCGGGCCCTAACGCGTGCCGTTCAGCGCCTGCCAGACGGTGACGGGCGTCAGCGGCATGTCGATGTGGCGCACGCCCCTGTCCGACAGGGCATCGATCACGGCGTTGACGATGGCACCGGGCGCCCCGATCGAGCTGAGCTCGCCCACGCCCTTGGCCCCCAGGATGGCGTTGGGGCTGCCGGTCGGCGCCCAGTCGTGCGCCATGAAGGGCAGATCGTCCGCCCGCGGCAGCGCATAATCCATTAGCGAGCCCGTCAGCGGCTGGCCGTCGGCGTCAAAGCGCATCCCCTCCATCAGCGCCTCGCCCGTCGCCTGGCCGATGCCGCCAATGATCTGGCCAAAGGCCCGCTGGGGATCGATCACCCGGCCCAGATCCGTCAGGCCCGCCAGCCGGTCGATCCGGATGCCGCCCGTGTCGGGGTCAACCTCGACCTCGACGGCCAGGGCACCGTTCGGCCAGGTGGTGTGCTCGCCCTCGAAACCCAATTGCGCCATGCAACCGGCATCTTCGTCGTCCTCCATGGCGGCGGCCACGACCTCCAGCGCCACGGCCCGGTCGGTCCCGGCAATGCGGAAGGCGCCGTTACCGTACTGGATGTCCACGGGGGCGGCCTCCAGCATCTCGGCGGCGGTCTCCTTGGCGTGGTCCAGCATGGCCAGCGCGGTCCGGTGGACGGTGTTCATGGTGACGGAGGAAAGGTTCGAGCCGCCCGTCGCCCCGTCCACGCCCCAATCGGTGTCGCCCTGTTCGACACGGATGCGGGCGGGATCGATCTCCAGCGCTTCGGCGGCCACGACTTTCAGCGCCTCGGCATGGCCCTGGCCGGAATCCTGACTGCCGGAGCGGACCATCACCGAGCCATCCGGCATGGCGCGGACCTGGCTGATCTCGGTCACGGCGCCGCCTGTGGCGTGGACGTAGAACCCGATGGCCGCACCCCGCAGGCGGCCCCGATTGCGGCTGGCATCCCGGCGGGCGCCCAGGCCCGAACGGTCGGCCGCCGCCTCGATCTGGCGGGCAATGCGGGGGAAGTCGCCCGCATCGATGGTCTCGCCCATCGGCGTCGGCAGCGGCCAGCGGTCGGGCGTCAGCAGATTGGCCTTGCGCAGCGCCCAGGGGTCGCGGCCGGTCTCGCGCGCGGCCTGATCGATCAGGCGTTCCAGCGTCGCGGTGGACTCGGGCTTGCCGGCCCCGCGGAAGGCATCGCTGGGCGTCGCGTTCGTCAGCACGGCGCGCACGGTGTAGAGCTGGCCCGGAATGTCGTAGACCTGCTGGTAGGGGCGCACAGCCCCGGTGGTGACGATCGACGGCGCAGCGGGGCTGAGGAAGGCGCCCATGTCGGCCACCGCATCGATGCGGAAGGCCAGGATGCGGCCATCGGCGTCCAGTGCTAGCGTGCCTTCATCGACCCGGGCGCGGCCGGGGGTATCCGCCGTAAACGCCTCAGACCGGCTTTGGATCCAGCGCACCGGCCGCCCGGTAAGGCGGCTGCCAGCCAGCACCAGCACCTGCTCGGGATAGGGCCAGATCTTGACGGCGAAACTGCCGCCCACATCGTGCGTGACGATGCGCAGTGCGCCAAGGTCCAGCCCCATGCAGGCCGACAGCGCCCGGCGCAGCGAGCCGCCGCCCTGGCTGGGCACGGTCAGCGTATAGCGGCCATCGGCATACGCGCCCACGGCGCCGCGCGGCTCGATCGGGCTGACGGCGATGCGCGGGTGATGCACGGTCAGGCGGGTGACATGGGCGGCATGGGCGATCAGACGCTCGGTCTCGGCCTTGTTGCCCTTGTGCCAGCTGAACGCCAGGTTGCCCGGGATGTCCGGGTAGATCTGCGGGTTCTGGGCCGTGGGGTCGATGGCCGGCGGCAGATCATCGATGTCCAGGTCGATGGCCTCGGCGGCGTCCTGCGCCTGCTCCAGCGTTTCGGCGATCACCGCGGCGACGGGTTGGCCGACATAGTGGACGTGCTCTTCGGCCAGGATCGTGCGGCGCGGCTCGTGAAAGGCGCCATCCGGGTCGGGCAAGGGGGCGCGCAGGCCCAGGGGGCCGACGCCCAGACGGGCGAGATCTTGAGCGGTGATCACGGCGACGACGCCGGGCATGTCAATCGCCGCGCTGCTGTCCAGCGTGGCGATGCGCCCGTGGGCGACCGGAGAGCGGACGACCACCATCTCCAAAGCGCCGGGCACGGTTTCATCTTCGACGAACCGTCCCAGCCCGCGGAGCTGGCGTTCATCATAGAGCATTCCCTGGGCGGTCATCTGGTCATGCCGCCCCAAAGCCACCGCCGGACGGCGTCTGCATCACGAAGACATCGCCGGGATAGATCTCGTTCTGGTCGTTCCCTTCGTGGGGAACATGGGTGCCGTCGGCGCGTTCGATCCATTCCTTGCCCACCTCGCCAGGGCTGCCGCCATCCACGCCGAACGGCGCGACCCGGCGCATGGAACACAGCGTCGTCACCGTCATCTGCTCCAGAAAGCGCATGCGCCGCGTGATCCCGTCGCCGCCCCGGTGGCGCCCTGCCCCGCCCGAGCCGCGACGGATCGAGTATTCCTCGAGCCGCACGGGGAAGCGGAACTCCAGCACCTCCGGATCGGTCGAGCGCGTGTTGGTCATGTGCGTCTGGATCGCATTGCAGCCGTCGAAATCCGGCCCCGCGCCTGTGCCGCCGCAGATGGTTTCGTAGTTTTGCAGCCGGTCGTTGCCCCAGACATAGTTGTTCATGGTCGACTGGCTGCCCGCCATGACGCCCAGCGCGCCCATCAGCGCATTGCAGGTCAGCTGGCTGACCTCGGTATTGCCGGCGATCACGGCGGCGGGGTACTGCGCGTTGATCATCGAGCCTTCCGGCGCAATGATCTTGAGCGGTTTGAAGCAACCCTCGTTCAGCGGGATGTCGCTGCCGACCAGCGTGCGGAACACGTAGAGCACCACCGCGTGGCAGACGGCCAAGGGCGCGTTGTAGTTATAGGGGTTCTTGTCCGCGGTGCCGGTAAAGTCGATCTCGGCCGTGCGGGCCTGGGCATCGACGCGGACCTCGACCCGGATGAACTCGCCATTGTCCAGTTCGTAGTCGTAGCGCCCGGGCTTCAGCGCGGTGATCACCCGGCGCACCGACTCCTCGGCATTGGCCTGGACGTGGCCCATATAGGCGTGCACGACCGCCAACCCGAATTGGGCGATCATCTTCTCGACCTCGCGCACGCCGGTCTCGTTCGCCGCCACCTGAGCGGCCAGATCGGCCATGTTTTCTTCGAGATTGCGCACCGGATAGCGGCCCGAGGTTAGCAGCGCGCGCGTCTCTGCCTCGCGGAAATGGCCCGCATCGATCATCTTGAAGTTGTCGATCAGGACGCCCTCTTCCTCGATCACCGTGGAATCGGGCGGGGCCGAGCCGGGCGTCTTGCCGCCGATATCGGCATGGTGGCCGCGGCTGGCCACATAGAACAGGACGCTGGTCCCGGCCGTGTCCCATACGGGTGTGATCACGGTGACATCGGGCAGGTGGGTGCCGCCGTTAAAGGGCGCGTTCAGGACGAAGACATCGCCCTTCTTCATGTCCGGGTTCTGACGAATGATCGAGCGGATGGACTCCGACATACTGCCCAAGTGGACCGGCACATGGGGTGCGTTCGCCACCAGCCCGCCCGTCGGGTCAAAGAGCGCACAGGAGAAGTCCAATCGTTCCTTGATGTTCACGCTGTAGGCGGTGTTGGCCAGCGTCGCGCCCATCTGCTCGGCGATCGACATGAAGAGGTTATTGAAGACCTCCAGCATCACCGGGTCGGCCTTGGTGCCGATCGCCTCGGCCCGTTCCAGGGGCTTCGTGCGGGTCAGGATCAGGTGGCCATAGGCGTTGATCTCGGCCTGCCAGTCCGGCTCGACGATATTGGTGCCGGTGGGTTCCTTGACGATGCAGGGGCCCTGGACCTTCTGGCCCGGGGCCATCGTGTCACGGTCGTAGAGGGGGACCGAGCCTTCGCGGCCCAGAAAGACCGTCTGGACGTGATCGACCGGGGCAGGGGCGGTATCGGTCAAGGGTTGCGGATCGTCTGGTACCTCGGACGCGCCGCCGATCGCTTCGACGGCCAAAGCCTCGAAGATCAGCTCGCGGTCCCCGGCAGAGAAGCCAAAGCGCGCCTTGTGCGCGGCGTCAAAGCGGGCGCGCATCTCCTCGGCCGTGCCAAAGTCGACCTCCAGCGCCTGGTGGCTGCCGCGATAGCGCAGATGCGCGCGTTGTTCGATGCGGATTGAACCATCCTCGACCCATTGGGAGAGTACTTCGGCCCTTGCGTCCGAGCCCATCTGGGCCAGCGCTGCTTGGGCGCCATCCATGTCCGATAGCGGGTGTTCGTACTGGCGCTCGCGGAGGGCGCGGATCTCGGCCAATCCCATGCCATAGGCTGAGAGGACGCCCGCATATGGGTGGACGAAGACCGTCTCCATTCCCAGCGCGTCGGCGACCAGGCAGGCATGCTGACCGCCCGCCCCGCCAAAGCATTGCAACGTGTAGCGCGTCACGTCATAGCCGCGCTGGACCGAGATTTTCTTGATGGCGTTGGCCATGTTCTCGACCGCGATGCGCAGGAAGCCTTCGGCGGTGTCTTCTGGGGTCTTAGGCGCCTCTCCAGTGGCTTCGGCAATCTCGGCAGCCAGGGCGACGAACTTCTCCCGGACCACGTCCGGGTCCAGGCGCTCGTCGGCATTGGGGCCGAAGACCGCCGGGAAGTGATGCGGCTGCAGCTTACCCAGCATGACGTTGCAATCGGTGACGGTCAGCGGTCCGCCGCGACGATAGCAGGCGGGGCCCGGGTTCGCCCCGGCGCTTTCAGGGCCGACCTGGAAGCGCCCATCGCGGAAAAACAGGATCGAGCCACCGCCCGCCGCCACGGTGTGGATGTTCATCATCGGCGCGCGCATGCGCACCCCCGCGACTTCGGTCTCAAAGCTGCGCTCGTAGCCGCCAGCATAATGGCAGACATCGGTGGACGTGCCGCCCATGTCGAAGCCGATCAGCCGGTCGTGGCCTGCCAATTCGCCGGTTTTGACCATGCCCACGACGCCTCCGGCAGGCCCGGACAGGATGGCATCCTTGCCCTGGAACAGGCTGGCATCGGTCAGCCCACCATTCGACTGCATGAACATCAGGCGGGTGAGAGGCTCTCCCCCTCCCCGTCCCTCCCCCACAAGGGGGGAGGGGGCGCCAGTTGCACCGCCAGCGCCAATGTCACTGGGTTTATCGCTTTGGGGGCCGCCAGCGCCCCCCTCCCCCGTGTGGGGAGGGGAAGGGGGTGGGGGCGCGTCGTCTGCGCCCAGCTCTTCCGCCACCTGGTTCACATAACGGCGCAGGATCGGGCTGAGATAGGCGTCCACCACGGTCGTGTCCCCGCGCGAGACCAGCTTCATCAGGGGCGAGGTCTGGTGGCTGACCGAGATCTGGCCAAAGCCCTCTTCTGCCGCGATGGCAGCGACGCGGGCTTCGTGGTCCGGGTTCAGATAGCCGTGCAGGAAAGCGATGGCGACGCCGTCGATGCCGTCGGCCTTGGCAGCCTTCAGCGCGGCCCGGGCGGCTTCTTCGTCCAGCTGGGTGACGACCTGCCCCTCGGCATCCAGGCGTTCGGTCACCTCAGCGACCAGTTCATATAACAGCTCGGGCAGCTCGATCTTCAGGTCGAACAGCGTCGGGCGGTTCTGATAGCCGATGCGCAGCAGGTCACCGAAGCCGCCCGTGATCATCAGGAGCGTGCGGTCGCCCTTGCGCTCCAGCAGCGCGTTCGTGGCGACCGTGGTGCCCATCTTGACAGCCTCGATCGTGCCGGGCGGGATGGGTGCGCCCTTCGCCAGCCCCAGCAGATCGCGGATGCCCTGAACGGCAGCATCGCGGTACTGTTCGGGGTTTTCGCTGAGCAGCTTGTGCGTGATGATTTCTCCGTCCGGGCGGCGGCCCACGATGTCCGTGAACGTGCCACCCCGGTCGATCCAAAACTGCCACATCTTGCAGTCACCCCTTCTTCATCAACAACGGTGCCATCGGGCCACGAACAGCCGGCCCGCGTCCGGTCTTTAACGCGTTGTTAGGACTTCGTTTACGATTGCCGATTAAGGTTTGGTAAACCTTGAGGGGTGTGAATGTCGAGGATCGTCATCATTGCTGACGCCCGTCTTGGGCATGTTTGGTCGAGCGCTCTGGCGCGGGATGGTCACGACGTGGTTTGCGTCAGTGACAGCCTGTCCTTCCAGTCGCTCTTCGAAGGCGATTCCTATGAAATCGTCATCATCGACATCGATCGCCCGGACTGGGGCGAGACGATGCTAATTCCCCAGGTCCGTGCCGCCTGGCCGGATAGCAAGATCGTCGCCGTTGTGGCGAACTATGACTTCCGCAATTCGGCCGTCTACCAGATGGGATTGTGGACGCCGGACCAGGTGCTGTTGAAACCGCTGGCGATCCGCTTGTTGTGCACGACCGTGTCCTTCCTGTGGGCGCAGATCCGGTCGCAGGAGATCCGCGAGATCGTGACCGGGGGATTCTTCGGGGACAACCCGATCGCCAAGGCGCCAAAGCTTGCCAGTATCGCCTCAGACCCCGAAGACGAGCACCGCCTAGACTACTAAGGCTGGTGACGACTGAATTTGCTGAAAACCCAGCTAACGCTTCGCCCTGCTTATCGCTCGGCGTCCACCGGCTGCGGTGACGGCTGGGGCAAACGGCCCAGCGTGCCCTCGACCGCTTCGATGTTGCCGTCTTCGGCGCGCACCACCTTGCCGGTCACCGTGACCCGGGACGACGTGCTGCCCCGCGATTTCAACCGTGCCAGCACGGTGAAGGGGATCGCCTGGTCCATCGCATTCTCGAACCCATAGCGGATGGCATCGCGGTCGTCGGTATGAAAGATCGCCAAAAAGTCGCTAATCGTGCCCGAGGCCTTTAGCCTTGGCGTATCCAGCGCCTCCAGCGCCTCTTGCGACAGGGTCAGCACCTCATCAGCTGTCCGATACCGCCAGGTCGGCCCCTGGGACAGTTGCTCCAGCGCGTCCAAACCTCCTGCATCCTCAGACTGGGCCACAACAAAGGTACCGCGCTGACCGCCAACGGTTTCGTAAGGCACCAGCAACCGACTAAGCTTGTCGGCGGTTTCCGCATCCGCCTTGGCCGAGATAAGCGCGTTCAGTTCCTGGCCTTGCGCTTCCTCGCGCGTCACACCCAAATAGCGGGAGGCGGCCGTGTTCATGCCAACAACCTTGCCATTGCCGTCCTTCTGCCAGACCAGCACGGGCAAGTGTTCCAACAGGCTTTCCAGATCGCGCGCACGGGGATCCGAAATCTCGTGCACGATGGCCGTGGCGCCGACCAACTCGCCCTTGGGATTGAAGTACGGCGCGGCAACCACACTGCCGCGGAAGCCCGCCGCCTCGATCTCGGCCGCAGCGCGGGTGCCGGTCTGGATAACCTCGGCCATGAACTTGGACAGCTGGGGGAAGCCGTCCGGCAGCGACAGCTGGCTCAGGTGCGGCTTGGCCACGCCTGGCGCAATCTGGAACATCACGCGCGCCGACTGCGAGCATTGGACAATGTGCAGGCGTGGGTCGACCACCAGCACCGGGGCCGCAATGTTCGATAGCACACTGTCCAGTTCCTGGTTGATCAGCACCAGCTCGTGGCTGTTGATCTGCAGTTCCTCGTTGACGGTGATCAGTTCCTCGTTGGTGGACTGAAGCTCCTCGTTCGTGGTCTCCAACTCTTCATTGGTGGATTGGAGTTCCTCGTTGGCCGATTGCAGCTCCTCGTTCAGCGACTGCAATTCCTCGTTGGCGGTCTCTAACTCTTCGACGGTTTGCTGCAGCGACTCGCGCACGCCCGTGAGTTCCAGCTCCAACTCGCCGATGCGCGCGCTGGAGCCGTTTGTCTCTCCGCCCGAGGGCGCGGGTTGCACCTCGCGCTCTTCCCATTCGCGGAAGGCCACCAGTGCCATGTCGTCCGAGCGATCAGCAACGCCGATTGGATGGACCTCCATGCGCAGGCGCCCTCGTGGATTGCCGCCCTCGGTCCGGCGTTCCAGGCCCGAGCGGCTTTTCCCGTTGCGCAGCGCCACTGAAATCAGCGTGCGCAGCTCGTGGCGCAGGTCCTCGCGCAGCATCGAGATTGTGGCCCCGCGCATCTGCCCCTCGGGCAGCGACAGATAGCGATCAATGTTGCCGTAGACCCGGTGGATGTGCATGTCCGCCGTTACCAGCAGCGCGTTCGGCCCCATCGAGCGGACCAGCGCATGGAACATCGCGCCAAAGGGCTCGGCCTCCTGGCGTTCTGGTTTGCGGTATTGGCGATCGTAGCCGATGCGCCCAGTGCCCAGGTGGTAGGTCGGCGTCGTCACATTGCCATCGGGGTGCGCGCGGCGGCGGAAAATCTGGCCGTTGTCACTGGCCGGTTTGAACAGCGCCTCGGCGCCCGAGATTGACTCGGATTTACCCAGGAACATCAGGCCAGACGGCTTCAGCGCGTAGTGCAGGCGGGCGAAGACCTTTGCCTGCAACTTGTTCGAGAAATAGATCAACAGGTTGCGGCAGCTGATCAGGTCGATGGACGAGAACGGCGGGTCCTGGCACAAATTGTGCGGCGTGAAGACGATGCGCTCCCGCAGGGCCTGGCTGACCTGATACCCCCCCTCGGTCGGATTGAAATAGGCGTCCAACAGCTCCGGCGGGACGTCCGCCTCGATGGCATCCGGATAGACTCCGCGCCGCGCCACCGCCAGCGCATCTACGTCAATGTCGGTCGCGAAGATCTGCAGTGGCGTATCGTCCAACGCGGCCAAACCACCCAGAAACTCGGTGAGCAGGATGGCCAGCGAGTACGCCTCCTCGCCCGTTGCGCACCCCGGCACCCAGATCCGCAAGCCTTCGTTCCGGCGGTTTGCAAGGTCCTGTTCGACATGGCGCTTGAGGTTGTCGAACTCCTCGGGGTTCCGGAAGAACGAGGTGACCGAGATCATCATGTCCCGGAACAACATCTTAATCTCGTCCGGGTTCTCGCGAACATGTTCGGTGTATGCGGTCAGGCCGTCGATCTCCAACGCAGTCATCCGCCGCTCGATCCGGCGGCGCACGGTCGAGGGTTTGTACTCGCGGAAGTCAACGCCGGTGCGAACCTGCAGCATCTGGAACAGGCCTGACAGTGAGTCGCGTGGCTGCTCGTCGTCCACCACCTCCAGGTTGCGCGGCATCTTGATGATGCGATCGAAGCGCGCCCCGATCTGTTCGGGCGCCAGCACCAGATCGACACAGCCCGTGTCGGTGGCGGCCAGTGGCATGCCGTTGTACTTGGCGGTCGCCTCGCTTTGGGCGATCGTGATGCCGCCCGCGGCCCGGATCGCTTGCACACCATAGGCCCCGTCCGAACCCGTGCCCGACAGGACTATACCAATTGCACGGTCGCCCATCGTCTCGGCCAACGACAGGAAGAAGCGATCAACCGAGGGTTTTGGCGCTGCTGGCTCGGAACTTGGCGCTTGCAGCCGCAGCCGGCCTGCCCGCACCACCACATCGCTGTTCGGGGGTGCGATATATATAGTGTCTGGGGTGGGGATCGTGCCGTCGACGATTTCGTACACCGGCAACCCGGTCTCGCGCCCGATCAGTTCGGTCAGCAAACTGCGGTGCTGCGGGGACATATGCTGCAGAATCACATAGATGGCACCGTTGTCCAGCGCCAGGTTGCGCACCAGTTCGCGCAACGCTTCCAGGCCACCGGCTGATGCGCCAATTGCCACCCAGTGTTTTTGGGTACGCCCTACATCGTTCGCCATAGCCCTGTACCTCCCTAACGGATTTTCACCCGTATTCACTTTAGTTAACACACGCAATGCGCGAGTCTAAGGGGCAACAAAACGCAATCTGGGCACAGTTCAGCCGACTTCATTCCGCGAAACCGACCACACCCGTTCTCTCACCACGTTAAGGGATAGGTTACCTCCATTAACGTGTCGTTAACGCGACTCGGGACACCCAAGCATTTCCGGAAATCAACCAGACAATCGTGAGGAATTTACCGTTTATTCAGGACAATCTCTCATTGTCCGTTATCTAAATCCGGGGCCTTGCCGAGCAGAGGAATAAAATGCCGTACGAAGTGGCAGAAGCCGACCCGAGAAACCAAATCGTCTTAACTCTGCATGAGTCAGAGGGACAAAGTCTTAGCGTTCGCGCCGTCGAGTTGTTCGTCGCGCCCATGAAGCTGCGGCTGTCGACCACGTCGGTCGACACGCTGGACACGGTTTTTCATCATGAAATCGCTGAAACCGTCAGAAAAATCTGCGCCTCAGCCACGCTGCCCAAGCAGATCATCAACGTGCCAGACTTTGTGCTGCGCTTTCGGGGGCTGGCCATTCGCGGCTATACCCTTTTGGTGCACACGATCGAAAACGGCGTGCGCCAGTTTATCGTGCGTCTAAAGCGCGGCGTCGGTAATGCCTTCGCGCTATTTCGCTCTTGGGAGTCGGCAGATGCAGGTCTGTCGATCCAGCCTGTGATGGGCGACGATCGCCAGATTAACTCGGGCCGCCTTTTCGACGAGATGCTGTCGCACATCTATCTGCCGCTGGTGAACTTGAACAATTATCTGCGTCAAAGCCTGGAGGGCCAGCGTGATCCACGCGGGGCCGGCATCATGGGCTCGGTTGTGCAGCTGAAAACCAAGGCTGAAGTTCTTCAGTTTGCGTTCGATCGCCTCATCTCCGAGGTGATGTTGGAGAAGTACACAGGCTCGGGCCCACAGCAACAGGCGCCGAACCCGCAACTGCCCAACACCATCGACGTGCTACCGGACGAGAACC
This sequence comes from Pseudomonadota bacterium, assembly GCA_039026375.1. GTDB lineage: Bacteria > Pseudomonadota > Alphaproteobacteria > Rhodobacterales > Rhodobacteraceae > Thermohalobaculum. The sequence goes on along the minus strand of JBCCML010000005.1, from coordinate 25,627 downwards.
ACTCTCCCCCAAATTAGCACCGGCTGGCGCCCGCGTCTGATCCGGTATAGTCACCGTCCACGAACGCGCCGCATGACGGGCGCGAAGGCAAGGGCGGGACATGAGCGAGACCGGCACCAAAGTCGTCATCCTGGCCGGCGGCTTGGGAACCAGGATTTCCGAGGAAAGCCATCTCAGGCCGAAGCCGATGATCGAGATCGGCGGGCGGCCGATCCTGTGGCACGTCATGAAGATCTACGCGGCGCACGGGCTGACGGATTTCGTCATCTGCCTGGGCTATCGCGGGTACATGATCAAAGAGTACTTCGCGAATTACGTTCTGCACTCGTCCGACGTGACCATCGACGCCCGCTCGGGCCAGATCGAATACCACCAAACCACCGCCGAACCCTGGCGGGTGACGCTGGTCGACACCGGCGCTGATTCGATGACGGGCGGCCGACTGAAGCGCGTCGCCAACTACCTGGGCGACACGTTCTGCCTGACCTACGGCGACGGCGTCGCGGACATCGACATCACCTCGGAACTGGCCTTCCACCGCGAACATGGCCGTCAGGCGACCATCGCCTCGGTCATCCCGCCGGGGCGTTACGGCGCGCTGGAGATCCAGGATCGCCAGGTCCAGCGCTTTGTCGAAAAACCGCCGGGCGATCAGGGCCGCATCAATGGCGGCTTTTTCGTGTTGAACCGTCCTGTTCTGGACCGGATTGCGGGGGACGACACCCCGTTCGAGGCTGAACCCATCGAGTCGCTGGCCCGCGACGGTGAACTGATGGCCTTCGAGCACGACGGCTTCTGGCATCCGATGGACACGCTGCGCGACAAGATCCACTTGGAGCGCCAGTGGGCCATGGGCGCGCCGTGGAAGATGTGGGGCTGAGATGCCGGCCGATCCCGGCTTTTGGGCCGGCAAACGGGTCCTGCTGACCGGACATGCCGGGTTCAAGGGCGGTTGGCTGGCCCACTGGCTGGGCGAACTGGGCGCAGAGGTCACCGGCTTGTCGCTGGCGCCCGACCAGGACCCCGCGCTCTTTGACATCGCGCCCCCACCTGGCGGCTCAATCATCGGTGATCTGCGCGATCCCGCTGTCGCGCGCCAGGCCATCCAGGCAACGGCCCCCCAAATCGTTTTGCACCTGGCGGCCCAGCCCCTTGTCCGACGCAGCTACCGCGACCCGGCCGAGACCTGGTCCGCCAATGTCATGGGCACCGTCAATCTGCTGGACGCCCTGCGCGAGGCGCGGGATCTGTCAGCCATTCTGGTGATCACCTCCGACAAGGTCTACGAGAACGACGAAAGCGGCCACGCCTTCGCCGAAGATGCCCGCTTGGGCGGCCACGACCCCTACGCCGCCTCGAAAGCCGCGACCGAACTGGCTGTGGCCAGCTACCGCCGTGCCTTCTTCGCCGAACAGGGCGTGCCACTGGCCACCGCCCGCGGCGGCAACGTGATCGGCGGCGGCGACTTCTCGGAAGACCGGCTGGTGCCCGATCTCGTCCGCGCCGCGCGCGCCGGCGCTGCGCCGGTTCTGCGCAACCCGCAGGCCACGCGGCCCTGGCAACACGTGCTGGACTGCCTGGACGGCTACCTCGCTTATGCCCAGGCGCTTGCCACCCGCCAGGTGCCCGAGGCCCTGAACATCGGCCCGCATGATCCCGCCGATACGCAGACGGTGGCAGATCTGACGCGGGCCGTGGCCAACGCGTTGGGGCTGGACGAGAGCTGGACGCTGGATACCGGCCCTGCCCCGCACGAAATGGCAGCCCTCGCCCTCGATCCAACGCGGGCCCGCCAGGCGCTGGGCTGGCAGGGGCGGCTGAGCTCTGCTCAGGCGATCCGGCTGACCGCGGACTGGTACGGCGCCTGGATGAACGGGGCGGACATGACGCGCTTTACGCGCGACCAGATCGCGGCCTATCAAGCGGGCGAACCAGCCGAGGCCCCCCAATGATCGCCTGCCGCTACTGTGGAAGTCCGCTAACCGTAAACTTCGCCGATCTGGGCGCTACCCCTCTGGCCAATTCCTATCTGGAGCCGACGCCGGAGGCGATCGCAGCCGAGCGCAGCTTTCCGCTGCACGTGATGGTCTGCAGCGCCTGCCGCCTGGTCCAGACCACCGAAACCGTGCCCGCCGACGCGATTTTCGACCACGATTACGCGTATCTGTCGTCCTACTCGGCATCCTGGGTCGCACACGCCAAGCGCTATGCCGAGGTGATGACCAAACGCTTCGGCCTGGGCCCGGACAGTCTGGCGGCCGAGGTCGCCTCGAACGACGGCTACCTGCTGCAGCACTTTGCCCAGGCAGGCATCCCGGTCCTGGGCATCGAGCCCGCCGGCAATGCAGCCAGCCTGGCCGAAGGCAAGGGCGTGCCGACGCGGGTCGCGTTCTTCAACGCAGCCACCGCGCGCGCGCTGGCCCAAGACCGCCGGGCAGACCTGATCGCCGCCAACAACGTGCTGGCCCATGTGCCGGACATTCGCGATTTCGCCGCCGGTTTCCCGATCTTTCTGGCGCCAGAGGGGGTGCTGACCTTCGAATTCCCGCACCTGCTGAACCTGATCAACCAGGCGCAGTTCGATACGATCTATCACGAGCACTATTCCTACCTGTCGCTTCTATTCGTCGAACGGCTGATGCAGGACGCCGGCATGCGCGTCTTCGACGTCGAGGAATTGCCGACCCATGGCGGCTCGCTGCGTGTCTATGCCTGCCATGCCGGGGCCGCCCATGCAGAGGAAGCGGGGCTGGCCAAAGTCCGCGCCGACGAGGCCGCCGCTGGCCTGGATACGGACGACGCCTATGCCGCATTTGGCCCGCGCATCGACGCCATCTGCCAGGGCTTCCGCGCCTTCCTGGATCAGGCCGAGGCGGAGGGTAAGACCGTCGCCGCTTATGGGGCCGCAGCCAAGGGCAATACCTTCCTGAACGTCGCAGGCGTCGGCGTGGACCGGATCCCGTTCGTCGTCGACCGCAACCCGGAAAAGCAGGGCCGCCTGCTGCCCGGCAGCCACATCCCTGTGCACGGGCCCGAACATCTGGACGTGGCAAAACCGGACTACGTCGTCATCCTGCCCTGGAACCTGGCGGCCGAGATCTCCACCGAACATGCCCGCATCGCAGGCTGGGGCGGGCGCTTTGTCACCGCCGTGCCGGAGCTTCGGATCCTGTGATCATCACGCGGACCGATCTGCCGGGTGTCCACCGGATCGTCGCCGAGGCGCACGGCGATGAACGCGGCCTGTTCGCGCGGCTCTACTGCCCGCAGGAATTTGCCGAGGCTGGGATCGATTTCACGCCCACCCAGGTGAACCTCTCCACCAATCGACGCCGCGGCACGCTGCGCGGCATGCACTTTCAGAAACCGCCGTTCGCCGAGGCAAAGCTGGTCCGCGTCATCGAGGGCAGCGCCTGGGACGTCGCGTTGGACCTGCGCCCGGGCCCGACCCGCGGCAAATGGATCGCCGAGGAACTGACCGCCAGCGGCCTCAACGCGCTGTTCATTCCGGAGGGCGTGGCGCACGGCTTCCTGACGCTGCGCGACGACACCCAGATCCTCTACCAGATGGGGCGGCTGTTCGAACCGGGCCACGGCGACGGCGTGCGCTGGGACGACCCGGCTTTCGACATTGACTGGCCCTTTGCGCCGGAGATCATTCACGACAAGGACCGCGCCTGGCCCGACTACGCCACGCGGGCCGACTTGCGACAGGAGACGACGCCATGACCACACTGCTTCTAGTGGGCTGCGGCAATATGGGGTTCGCCATGTTGAAGGGTTGGCTGGGCGCCGATCCGGGCCTGGATGTCCATGTGGTCGAACCAACGGATGCGCTGCGGGCACGGGCCGCTGATTTGGGCGCCAATGCCGTCAGCGCGGTCACGGATCTGCCCGGTGATCTGGCCCCGACGCTGGTCATCCTGGCCGTCAAACCGCAGGTTATGGGCGATGTCGTACCGGCCTATGCGGGCATGGCGAGCGGCCCGGCAACCTTTGTCTCCGTGGCCGCAGGGACCACCATCGCCACCCTGGCCGCGATGCTGCCGGGGCCGACGCCGATCATCCGGGCCATGCCCAACACACCATCGGCCATCGGGCACGGCATGTTCGTCTGTTGCGCCAACGACCACACGGGCGCCGCGGCGCGGGACCTGACAACGCAGCTGTTGGCGACGTCCGGTCTGGTGGACTGGATCGACGACGAGGGGCTGATGGACGCCGTCACCGCGCTCTCCGGCTCGGGACCTGCCTATGTCTTTCACATGATCGAGGCGATGACCGCCGCCGGTGTCGATGTCGGCCTGGCGCCTGAGCTTGCAGCGAAGATGGCCATGCAGACGGTGATGGGGGCAGGCGCCTTGGCCGCCCAATCGGCCGACCCACCGTCCCGCCTGCGCGAGCAGGTGACCAGCCCGGGTGGGACCACGGCGGCGGGCCTGTCGGTGCTGATGGGCGAGGAACGGCTGACCGCGCTGATGACCGACACTGTCAGAGCGGCCCGGGACAGGGGACGGGAGCTCGCCAAGGGCTAGATCGCCGTCAAGCCGCGTGTAGCACCTGCTACAGACCTTCGCGCGGGATCGAGGTAACCTCCTGGCACTGAAATCAGTCAGGAGAACAGCATGTCCCGCAAACTAGAAGACGCGGCACCTGCCGAAATCGCCGACAGCGAGATGGACAATGTCGCCGCCGGCGATATTGCCCATGGATCACGGCTCACCGGCATCCGAAGCCACAGCCCGATCAAAGCCGTTTCGCCCGACGGATCCAGCCAGGAAGTTGTGTCGCCGCGCGATGCGACCGGCGGCATGGCAACGGGCAAACGCTAGCACCCAATCGCCTGGCGCCTGTCACGTAGGCTCACGGAGCCTTTGAAGCTGCAAACTCAGACACGAGCGCCGGGTGGTGACCCAAGCGCAAATTTTGAAGCCCCGCGGGCGCGCGATCTCTCCAAACGCGCAGTGTTGACCCGCGGCTTGGGTCGGCGCGCTAGCGCGGACAGAGCTCTCACACTTTCGCGCGCCAGCGCGGACAGACCGACCTAACCTGCGACCGCTTAGTCAGCGTGGGCTGCGTTTCGCCAGGATACGCTGCAGCGTGCGCCGGTGCATGTTCAAACGCCGTGCCGTCTCCGAGACATTGCGGTCGCACAACTCGAATACCCGCTGGATATGCTCCCAGCGCACCCGGTCCGCCGACATCGGGTTCTCGGGCGGCGGCGGCTTCTCGCCCCGCGGCGTCAGCAGCGCTTTCTCAACGTCATTGGCATCGGCGGGCTTCGACAGATAGTCGACCGCACCGATCTTGACCGCGGCCACTGCCGTCGCAATGGCGCCATAGCCCGTCAGTACGATCACCCGGCTGTCCGGACGCGCATCGCGCAGCGCCTCGACCACATCCAGGCCATTGCCATCTTCTAGGCGCAGATCCACCACCGCATACGCCGACGGCGCCTTCCGACACGCCTCCAACCCTTCGGCCACAGATTCCGCCATGACGGGCTCAAAGCCCCGCTTCTCCATCGCCCGCGCCAAGCGGCTGCGGAACGGTGCGTCGTCGTCTACGATCAGCAGCGAATTGTCCGCGCCGATCTCTTCGAGTGCCTCTGTCATAGGCAAACCCCAGCTTTTCTTTCGTTTTTCATCTGGCGTTGATTTAGGTTGTTCCGCCGGTTTGTGGCTTGTAAGCGCGCTGTCACAATGTCGCAACCCAACCAACCGAATCAGATACGCGGCATTCGATGACTGCCCCAAACCTCGTCGCCCCCGTCTTCGTGGTGCTGTGGAGCACTGGTTTCATCAGCGCCAAGCTGGGGCTGCCCTATGCCGAGCCGATGACGTTTCTGGCTGTCCGCTTCGGTTTGGTGGCGCTGTTGATGGCCGCCTGGGTCTGGATCAGCGGCGCGCGCTGGCCGAACGGCCAGCAATGGCGCGAACAGGCCCTGATCGGCGCGCTCGTCCATTTCTTTTACTTGGGCGGCGTGTTCGTCGCCATCAGTTGGGGGATCGAAGCCGGGCTCTCCGCCCTGATCGTCGGCCTGCAACCGGTGGTCATGGCGCTGATGGCGATGGTGCTTTTGGGCGAGCGTCTGGTCCTCACGCAATGGCTTGGCATGGCGCTGGGGCTGGCCGGCGTGGCCCTGGTGGTGTTGCGCAAGCTCGACGCAGGCGTGGGCGATTGGGCGGGCGTTGCCATCTGCGCAGTCGGGCTGATCGGCATTGCCCTCGGCACCATCCTGCAAAAGCGACTCAGCCAGGACACGCCGCAACGGGCCGGATTTGCCGTTCAATTCGGCGCCGCGTCAGCATGCTGTGGGATCTGCGCCCTGCTGTTCGAGGACACGGCGATCGACTGGGCACCGCCGATGATCATTGCCATGACCTGGTCGATTGTCGTGCTGTCCTTCGGGGCGGTGACGTTGCTTTACGTGTTGATCCGTCGGGGCGCGGCCTCGAACGTCGCCAGTCTGTTCTTTCTAGTCCCGCCCTGCACCGCGCTGATGGCCTGGGGCCTTTTTGGCGAAGTTCTAGGCTGGGTGGAGATCGGCGGGCTTTGCCTGACGGCGCTGGGCGTGCTGGCCGTCAATCGTCCAGATCTATTCCGGCGGCACCGCCGGACCATCTAACGCAGATCCGCAATATCCGTCAGGGAGGACCCGCTCAAATCGCGTTGGCGCGCGCTTCTTCCAGGTAGATCTCGCGCAGACGCTTGGCGACAGGGCCCGGGCCGCCATCGCCAATCGGCGTGTCGTCGATCTCGACCACCGGGCACACAAACGCGGACGCAGAGGTCATGAACGCTTCCTTGGCGGCCTGCGCTTCGGCCACGGTGAAGGGCCGCTCCTCGATCTTCATCTGCGCTTCCTTGGCGACCCTCAGCACCGAGGCGCGCGTGATCCCGTGCAGGATGTCGTTCGAGAGGTGCCGGGTGACGATCGTGTGGTCGTCGGTGACGATGTAAGCGTTGTTCGACGTGCCCTCGGTCACGAAGCCGTCCTCGACCATCCAGGCATCGTCCTTGCCCTGGGCCTTGGCCTGCATCTTCGCCCAGGACGGATAGAGCAGCTGCACGGTCTTGATGTCGCGCCGCCCCCAGCGCTGATCCTCGATCGAGGCGACCTTGATCCCGCTTGCCGCTGCAGGGCTGTCGACCACCGGGCGCGATTGGGTGAACAGGACCAGCCCGGGCTCGGCCTCCTTAGGCCAGACAAAGTCCCGGTCCGCCGCACCGCGGGTCACCTGAAGATAGACACCGCCTTCCTGCAGGTCGTTCCGGCGCACCAGCTCGCGATGGATGTCCAGCAGATCGTCATCGCTGACGGGGCTGGTCATCTCCAGCGCATCCAAAGAGCGGTGCAGCCGGGTCATGTGACCCTGGTATTCGCACAGCTTGCCATCCAGCACGGCGGTCACCTCGTAGACCCCGTCGGCCATCAGAAACGCCCGGTCAAAGACCGAGATCTTGGCCTCTTCCTCGGGCACGTAGTCACCGTTGACGTAGACGATCCTGCTCATCGTTTATCCCCATAGCTCGGCCGCGGGCGGATGGACGCCCGCCGCATCGTATGAAAGTGGATTTGGGCGATCTTTGGCCAGCAGCAAGGGCCCGTCCAGGTCCACAACCGCCGCACCCTGCGCCACCAATGTCGCAGGCGCCATCCCCAGGCTGGAGCCGATCATGCAGCCGACCATGATGTGCAGGCCCAGCCGCTGGGCTTCGGCCTTTAGGGCCAGCGCCTCGGTCAGGCCGCCGGTCTTGTCCAGCTTGATGTTGATCATGTCGTATTTTCCGGCGATCTCGGGCAGGCTGGCCCGGTCGTGGCAGGCCTCGTCTGCGCAGACCGGCAGCGGTCGCTCCATGCCCGCTAGCGCTGCATCATCTGCTGCGGGGAGCGGCTGTTCGACCATGGCGACGCCCAGTTCCAGGACGACGGGTGCAATCTGGGCATAGGTCTCGGCAGTCCAGCCTTCGTTGGCGTCGACGACGATCTTGGCGTTTGGTGCACCGTCGCGCACGGCGCGCAAGCGTTCGATGTCGCCGGCGCCGCCCAGCTTGATCTTCAGGACGGGGCGGTGGGCATTCTCCGCCGCCTTGGCCTGCATCACCTCCGGGTCGGCCAGCGATAGGGTGTAGGCGGTGATCTCCGGCTTGGGCTCGGGCAAACCGGCGAGTTGCCAGACGGGCGTGCCGGTAGACTTCGCCTGCCAATCCCAAAGCGCGCAGTCCAGACCGTTGCGCGCAGCCCCCGGCGGCATCGCGTCTTGCAGGGCCCGACGGTCCATGCCGCCGGCCAGCGCGTCTGATTGCGCGCGCAGCTGGTCCATGACGCTCTCGACGGTCTCGTCATAGCGCGCATAGGGATAGCATTCGCCCCAGCCGGTAACGCCGTCCTGCTCGACCCGGACCGTGACCACGCGGCTTTCGGTTCGCGTGCCACGGCTGATGGTGAAGCCACCCGCAATCGGGAAGACGTCCTCGTCCACGGACAAACGCATGCTGACCTCCGATAGGGGCGTGCCGTTGCGCCCCGGTTCTACAACGCGTCGACCAACCGTCCGGCGCCGTGACGGAACGGGTCGACACACGGCATGCCCATCCTGGCCTCGGTCTCGGCCAGGTAGGCTGTCGCCTCCTCCTCGTTGAGGGCGGCCGTGTTGATTGCGCAGCCCAACACCTTGCAGTCGGCATTCACGATCTGCGCAAGTTGCAGCGCCAGCGGCTGCAGATCATCCAGCGACGGCACCGGGAAATGGGGCAGCCCGCGCATGTGCGTGCGCGTGGGCTCGTGGCAAAGCACCAGATAGTCCGGCTGTCCCCCGTGGATCAGCGCCATGGTCACCCCGGAATAGGAGGCATGGAACAGCGAGCCCTGCCCCTCGATCAGATCCCAGTGGTCATCGTCGTGGGAGGGCGTGATGTGCTCGACCGCACCGGCCATGAAATCGGCGATCACGGCATCCAGCGGACAGCCATCGCCCGTGATCAAAATGCCGGTCTGCCCGGTCGCGCGGAAATCTGCCTTCATTCCCCGCGCGCGCATTTCCTTTTCCATCGCCAGGTTCGTGTACATCTTCCCGCAGGAACAATCGGTGCCCACGGCCAGCACCCGCTTGCCGCTACGCTGGGTGCCATCGGCGATCGGGTAGGCCACCGTGGGCACACGCACATCGTGCAGCGTCTTGCCCGTCCGCTCAGCGGCAGCCACCAGATCGTCCTGCTTGTTCAGCAGCGTGTGCAGGCCGGCGGCGATGTCCATGCCGGCCTCCATCGCTTCGATCAGCACGGCTTTCCAGGCGTCAGAAATCACGCCGCCCCGGTTCGCCACGCCGATCACCAGGGTCTTGGCGCCGGCCGCCGCGGCCTCGGCGACCGTCATATCGGTTAGGCCCATATCGGCATTGCAGCCGGGCAAACGGATCTGGCCGACCGAGGCGTCAGGGCGCCAGTCCTTGATGCCCTGGGCGACCTTGGCCGCCAGCGCATCGGGCGCGTCGCCCAGAAACAGCAGATAGGGTTGAGCCAGCGACATCGGGCTGTCCTCCGGGCAAGCATTGCGGATGTCACCTATTCACCGCGAACGCCGCGCGGCGCAGGGACCAGTTCCGGCCCGGCGATGGGCCAGGACCGGACCGGTGGGCGATCAGTTGAAAATAGCGTTCTTCGTCTTTTCGGCGCCCTCTTCGATGGCTTGTCCGGCGCCCTGGACATCCTGTCCAACGCCCTGGACCGTATTGCATGCTGACAGGGCCAGCGCGCCCAGCAGAATCACGTGAAGCCACCGCATCGGAACCTCCTGTTCTGTCCGTAGGTCTGGATGCTATCCGGGGGTGAAAGAATTGCAAGCGGAGGGGACATGTCCGATCAAGCAGCGCGCATCATTCAGGCGGTTGAGGACGGCTGGGCAGATCAGATCGCCTGGACCCAAGCGCTGGTGCGCTATCCCTCGGTCCGCGGGCAGGAGCACACGGCCCAGGCGTTCATCCATGACAGCCTCAGGGACCGCGGCTACGCAATGGACCGCTGGGCAATTGACGTGGATGCGATCAAGGATCACCCGGGCTTCTCGCCCGTAACGGTTCCTTACGAGAACGCGATCAACGTCGTCGGCACGCATACACCGCGCCAGGCCATCGGGCGATCGCTGGTGCTAAACGGGCATGTCGACGTGGTGCCGGTAGGTCCTCACAAGATGTGGACGCACCCCCCGTTCGAGCCCGTCATCGACGGCGACTGGATGTATGGGCGTGGTGGCGCCGACATGAAGGCGGGGATTGGCGCCAACATCTTCGCGATGGACGCCTTGCGCCGGGCGGGCCTGCAACCCGCAGCCACAGTCTATGTCGAAGCCGTCACCGAGGAGGAATGCACCGGCAACGGGGCCCTATCGGCGTTGCTGCGCGGCTATCGGGCGGATGCAGCCCTGATACCTGAGCCGATGGACGAAGCACTGGTGCGCGCCAATGTGGGCGTGCTTTGGTTCCAGATCGAGTTGAGCGGCAAGCCCGTGCACGTGCGGGAGGCAGGGTCCGGTTCCAACGCCATCCTGTCCGCGTGGCCCGTGATCAACGCTCTGAAGGGGATGGAGGCGCTCTGGAATGCGCGCGCCGACCGCGTCCGCTATTTCGAGGACGTCAACCACCCGATCAACCTGAACATCGGTAAGATCGAGGGCGGCGACTGGGCGTCCTCGGTCCCCGCCTGGTGCCGGCTGGACTGCCGGATCTCGATCTTCCCGGGCGATGATCCTGCCAAGGCTGCCGCCGAGATCGAGCAGACGATCCGTGCCGCCGCCGCTCTGGATCCGTTCCTCTCGAACAGCCCACCCAGCGTCACCTTCAACGGCTTTTACACCCAGGGTTATGTCCAGCCGGAAGGCAGCGAAGCCGAAGCGACCCTGGATGCCGCCTACCGCACCGTCTACAACAAGGTTTTGCCCTCGCGCGCGTCGACCGCCTATCTGGATGGGCGGGTTTTCGCGCTTTATGCGGACATGCCAACGCTCGTCTTCGGCCCCTACTCCGAGAACATCCACGGTTTTGACGAACGTCTCAGCCTGAGCAGCCTGAAGCGGGTGACGCAGACCATCGCGCTATTTATCGCGGACTGGTGTGGGGTGGAACCGATCAGCGGATAGCGAGCTACACTAAATTTCTTTTTGAGTTGTAACATGCACTACAGAGCGCCGGGTGATTCCCGACCATAGTCTCCCTGCAACCAACAAAGGAGACTGACAATGACCATCAAGACCAACACCCCCGCTACTCTGGCCGACGACGCCCTGGATCAAGCCCAAGGCGGCGCCGCGTACATGAAATTCGACGGCATCAATGGCGAGTGCAAGGCAACCAAAGGCACCAAAGACGTAAAGGTCGGCGTGCCCGTTCGCTAAACGCATGGCAGTTCCGGCGACGACACCTTCGTCCTGGGCTCGAGCGATCGTTGATCTGACGGCCGCGGCAGCGACAACCCATTGGACCTGAAGCAGGGCTGAGCGCTGACCGCCAGTTAGCGCGTGCTACGCCGCTGTAACGATTGTCACAGCGGCGTAGCGGGATCTGCCTATCGTCGGGCTTCAGGCGGCTGATGGACCAACTCAGCCGCCATGGCCAGGGCAACCGTGCCGACCGGGATCCGACGAAGGCACGCCCTACAAGGAGGAGATGACCGATGACAAATTCGGCCAAGCAAATCGACCCAATGCCCATCATTGACGACGAACTCGATGAGATCAGCGGTGGTCCCATGGACGCGCTGTTGGTGATCAACCGGATCAACACCCACGACGGTGACGCGTCCATGCGGCCACAGCGCGCAATGGCCGGGCGCCCGGCACCGAAGGCCGGCGCAAATCCGATGGATTTGAAGCGCGGTTGAGCATCCGCACCACTTTCTGACCGCGGTGTGGCAATCCCCACAGCGCGTAGGAGTCATCTCCATATCGTCGAGCCATCGAGACGGCGACCGGATGGGCCCTGTTCTGAACAGCCCCGCCCCGAAGGTCGCAAAAGATGGCAAGGCGCGTCGCAGAACGCGCACGGCGACAAGGAGAAGACTGATGACCGATGCGGTGAAAAAGCACGACCCGATGCCCGTGATAGAGGGTGCAGCGGAGGAGAGAGAGGCCGGCTCAGAGGGGATCACACACCCGGCGCCGGCCGGTGAGCCAGATGCACAGCCACCAAGCGCGGCCTATCCGATTGATCTTAAGTACGGGATGGACGTCGACCCCGAGCCGCCAAGCGCAGACTCAAGCCGCCGCGGACTGTTCAGTGACGCCCATCGGGCTGTTGAGATTGCGCAGGCTTTCTGGCGTTTGGAATTCATCCGGCGTAGCGCAGATGCCCAGTCTCTCCAGCATGCGGCCAAGGCCTGTGCTCGCCGTCACGACGGCGAATGGGATCGCCAGCACCAGGCCAGTGACCATCGGCGCCGCCCAGAGCAGAGTGCCGGGTGACGCCAGGGCCAGAACCATGGCGATCAACGTTGCGCCAAAGAGTGTCTGCGGCCACAGCCCCCGTGCGGCATCGGCCCAGTCCAGCGCGTAGGCGTCGCGGTTCTGGCCAGACCAGGTTACCGTCCGGCCCATGGCCAGGCCAATCAGGAAGATCGTGACACGCAGCGCCACCACCGGGGCCAGCAGGATCGAGAACACCGTCTCGGTGGCGGCCCCTAGGGCGAAGCGCCCCGAACCACCATAGCGCGCCACACCTCCGGGTGTCAGGACGATGTCCAACAGGCCCAGCAGCTTTGGTACAAGGCTGACGGCAAACATGATAAAGAACATCGCGATCCCAAAGGCCAGGTCGATGCCGCCCGGATCGGGGAACACCAGTTTTGAGGCCGCGGCCCCCGTCATCAGCATCCAAGCTGGCGCGCCCATATACATCATGATCGCAGCAAAGATCTGGAAGCGCGACGTCGGCTTTAACCCCCGCATTCCCAAAAGCGACCAGTACTGCATGTTGCCTTGGCACCAGCGCAGATCCCGCTTGGTGAAGTCCATCAGCGTGGGCGGGTTATCCTCCCAGCTTTCGGTTTCAATGGGCAGCACGCGCACCTCGTAGCCGGCGCGGCGCATCAACGTCGCCTCTAGCTGGTCATGGCTGAGGATATGTCCACTGAGCGGGCCATCGCCCGGCAGAATGGGCAGCCGGCAATGCCGGCGAAATGCGCCAACGCGCAGCAATGCGTTGTGGCCCCAGTAGGGCCCGCAATCGCCCTGCCACCAGGCTGACCCCATGGTGAAAGAGCGCATACCGTGGCGCATGCCGAACTGGAAGATCCGGGCAAAGGCGCTGCTGGCCGGCGTACCAACGACCAGGGATTGCAGGATCCCGATGCGCGGGTATGTCTCCATCACGCGCACCATACGCACAATAGCCGCCCCAGACATCAAACTGTCGCTGTCCAGCGGCAGGAAGTAGTCGTAGTTGCGCCCCTCGGCTTGAAGGAATTCACGGACGTTACCGGCCTTGAACCCCGTATTCACATGGCGACGGCGGTAGGTGGCGCGAACACCGCCCAGTTCGGCACGCATGGCGCGGAACAACAGTTCCTCACGGGCCGCGATCTCGGGCTCGGTGGTGTCGCTGAGTATGAAAACGTCAAATTGCGCGCCTTGGCCGGTGGCATCCAGCGCGCGGCGCATCTCCGTCAAGCGCCGAAACGACCGTTCTGGGTCCTCGTTGCGCACCGTCATGGCCAGGGCCGTACGGGTCGTCAGGGATGCCGTGCCGTCCATGGCAGTTAGGTGCGGCGCGGCGTCGGCCAGCCCATCGGATCGCGCGTGCAGCAGCCAGACGCCGATCAGGGCGTTCCAGACGCCCATAACCGTCCACGGCGCGCCCACGAGAAAACAGCCCAGAATAATCAGATCCGAGGTGGACCAACCACCGGCCGAAAATGCCATCATCAGCATCCAAACCAAGCCAGCCATTGATACCGCGTTCAACGCGAAGAAAATCGCCCTGCGGCGGGCCAATGTGCTCTGGGATTGCAGTCCGGCGGGGGTAAGGCCGTGCTTTTCAGCCGATTCTGGCGGCAGCGAGGGATGCGCCGTTACACTGTCGGCGTTGAAGCCCCGGGAAAACTGGTTCATGTCTTCTGATCTCTCACGCTGCAGGCGCCACCCGCCGGGAAAGTGCACCGCACAATGGAAGGGTCAAGCGCATGACCGCATTGCAACATCCCGCACACGCGCTTGTGTACACCGGCCCCGGCCAGGCGCGGCTTGAGACGGTTGAACTGAGAGCCCCTGCGCAGGGAGAAGTGCTGGTCCAGACGCGCTATTCGGCGCTGTCGCGCGGAACCGAACGGCTGATCTTCAACGGACTGGTGCCCGAAAGCGAACGGGGCCGCATGCGTGCGCCATTTCAGGTTGGCGAGTTTCCGTTTCCCGTGCGCTACGGCTATGCCGCAGTGGGCAAGGTGGTCCAGGGGCCGACAGACCTGATGGGCCGCGATGTCTTTTGCTTGCACCCGCATCAAGACAGCTTCCTGGTTCCGGCGGCGTCGGTTGTACCGCTGCCGCCAGACGTGCCGGCAAGCCGAGCCGTGCTGGCCGCGAACATGGAGACGGCGCTTAACGCGGTTTGGGACGCCAAGCTAAGACCTGGCATGCGCATTCTTGTGGTGGGCGCAGGTTTACTGGGTCGGTTGATCAGCGATCTGCTCCTGAGACGCGAGGACATGTCTGTCACTGTTACGGACGTACAGGTCGATCCCGTCATCAGAATGGATGACGAATGCGTGAGCCCCATCCACCCCAGTCAAGTGGCACCGGGCGCTTACGATCTGGCCTTTCACACCACTGCGAGTGCGGCGGGGCTGGCAACTGCTCTGGATGCCCTAGTCTTTGAAGGTAGGGTGATCGAACTTTCCTGGTTTGGCGAGAAGGCGCCTCAGGTGCCCCTAGGTGGCGCCTTTCATGCAAAGCGACTCACGATCCAGTCCAGCCAAGTCGGTCACATTGCGCCAAGTCGCCGGGCACACATCAGTCACGACGACCGGTTGACCAAGGCGTTGGAGTTGCTGGCGCCCACCCGCTTGGACCAACTCATCACTGCCGAGGTGGCATTCCAGGAGCTGCCTGCGGCACTGCCGGGCTTGCTTGCACCGGGCGCGCCCGGTATCGCCACGCGCATCGCTTATTCCTAAGGGCGGGCCCGTCCGGACCCGTTCGGAGGGCGAGCCCACCCGCACACCCCTCGCCCTCCTCTGGGTTCCGGGACGGGCCCGCGTCCGAGGAGATCTGAGATGTATGCCGTAGAAGTTCGCGACCATGTCATGTTGGCGCATTCGATTCCGGGTGATCTGTTTGGTCCCGCGCAAAACGTGCACGGCGCAACCTACGTAATCGACGTGGCTTTCATGCGTGAGACTCTGAGCGAAGATGCAATCGTGGTCGATATCGGTCGTGCACATGACGTGCTGAAGCAGACTCTGGGACCGATCAACTATGTCAATCTGGACACGTTACCCGAATTTGACGGCATCAAGACCACGACTGAGTTTCTATGCAAGTACGTTTTCGACAAAGTGGCTGAGGCTGCAAAGGCGGGGGGGTTGGGGCCTGGCTCGGACGGTTTGCAAAAGCTTCGGGTTACCTTGAACGAAAGCCATGTGGCCCGCGCTTGGTACGAGGGCGCACTCTGACGCCAGCTTGGCAATGCGCATACCGTTTGCCGTTCCAGGCCATTTGGCGGCACCAACCGGCGGCTACGCATACGCGCGCCGTCTGATTGAGGCCGCCGCAGCGACGGGCTTGACGCTGGATGTGATGGCGTTGCCGGATGGATTTCCGCAACCAGGGGCTTCGCGACTGGCGCAAGCGGGCGATCTACTGGCCGGCCTGCCCGCCCATGTACCAATCCTGATCGACGGACTGGCCTACGGTGCCCTGCCCGCGACGGTCTTGGACCGGGTGGCCGCGCCGGTGGTCGCGCTCTGCCATCACCCATTGGCGCTGGAGACGGGGTTGGAGGACGCAACAGCTGACAGGTTGCGCCGATCGGAGATGATGGCGCTGGCTTGCGCGAAGCATGTAATTACGACCAGCGAGGCGACGGCGGCCATTCTGACTGCGGATTTTGACGTGCCAGCCGAAAAGTTGAGCGTGGCAAAACCGGGCACCGACTTGGCCATTCGAGCCACAGGCTCGGGCAGTGCAGAAACCTGCCGTTTGCTGTCTGTGGGTTCAGTGACCCCGCGCAAGGGGCACCCAGCGCTGATAGCAGCCCTGGCCCCGCTGGCCGACATGGAGTGGACGTTGCGCATTGCCGGGCCGCATCGGGACAGCGACGCCTTGCGGGCATTGCAAGATGCGATTGCGCAGGCCGGGCTGACCAAGCGCGTCGCGCTGCTGGGGGCCGTGGACGACGCCGCCCTGGACGCCGAGTACTTCGCGGCGGACGCCTTTGTGCTGGCCTCAAACTACGAAGGGTTCGGCATGGCATTTACGGAAGCGATGGCCCGAGGGCTGCCCACAATGGGACTGGATCTGGGCAGCGACAGTGCCGCCGTGCGCGAAGCCACCGCGGGCGGCGCGTGCCTGGTGACCCCCGATTCACTGAGCCAAGCCTTGGCAAGCTGGATTGTCGACCCGGCGAGCCGTAGCTTATGGGGCCAGAGGGCCTGGGAGGTCGCTCAAGCTTTCCCGCGGTGGACCGATACGGCGCGGATTGTTAAGGGCGTTTTAGAAAGGGCGCGGCCATGAGTTTTACCGCAGATTGGTTGGCCCTGCGTGCCGATGCAGACCGTGAGGCACGCAACCCGGATCTGGCCGCGGAACTGGCGGTAGCGATGGATGAGCACGAAAAGATCCGCGTGCTTGACCTTGGGGCGGGCACTGGCGCGACGCTGCGCGCCATCTCGCCGATCCTGCCAGCGCAACAGACCTGGGTGTTGGCCGACAATGACGCCAGTCTGCTGGCGCAGGCGTCGGAAGCTGCGCCGTCAGGCGTAAAGGTGGAGACACGCCAAGCGGATTTGTCACGCAACATGGCCGCCCTTTTCGATCCTGTACCAGACTTGGTGACGGCATCGGCATTCTTCGATCTGTGCGGGGTAGAGATTGCAAGCGAGGTCATCCGGCATACGATCGCCGCAGGCGCAGTTTTCTACGCGGCGCTCAGCTATGACGGGCGTCAGGTTTGGCGCCCAGCCCATCCTCTGGACGATACCGTGCGCGCTGCCTTCAATGCAGATCAGCGCCGTGACAAAGGGTTGGGACCAGCTCTGGGTCCGGATGCTACGGAGCACTTGGCCAAGGTCTTTGGTGCGGCTGGCTATCGGGTCGCAATGGCACCCAGCAACTGGGAACTGACGCAAGCCTCCCATACTTCGCTGATCGCCGAACTTGCCCGCGGCACGGCCGATGCCTTGGTCGCCGCACTGGGGACGGACAGCGCCGAGTGGCATTTGGCTCGCAGTAATGCTCAAGAGGTGACGATCGGGCACCTGGATATCTTGGCGATGCCGGCGGCATGAAGCGCAACGTTGCCCGTAGCTTTGGCAGCAGCCATTGGCTAACAAACCCATGACTATCGGCTCAAAACGCAACCCGCGTCGGGGATCATGAAAACCGAATGCCGCCCTGTCGCTGCTGCCGCGCGGGGACCTTTCAAGCCCGAATGATGAGCGCTTAGTTTGCCGTCTCTGCCGGTACGGTCGCCTCGACCGCCGCCTCCTGCAGGTCGCACATGCAGAGCATGTCACCATCTGGAAAACGCATTGTCCGAACGATCGGCCGCAGGGCCTCGTTCAGTTCGCAGATCGGGGAAAGGTTCAGCCCCGTCTTGCCTGATCCTAACACGATGGGCGCTAGCATCAGGTGCAGTTCATCGATAACCCGGGCGTCCAGAAATCCAGCTAGTGTCTCTGCCCCACCCTCGACCAGAATGCGCCGCAGACCACGGTCGCCCAACGCCTTCAGGATAGCGTCGGGTGCAATCCGCCCCCGATCGTTGCAGGGAACGGGCAGAGTTTCAGAGCCCGCAACACCGCTAACGCCAGAACAGCATATCGAGATCACTGGGGCCGCACCATCGCGCAACATTGCGAGATCGCTTGGCATGCGCCCTCGCGGATCGATCACAACACGCGTCGGATTGGGCCCACTCACGTGCCGTGTGGTAAGTTGCGGGTCATCCGCAATCGCTGTCCCGACGCCGACGATAACCGCGTCCACCAGCGCGCGGATCCCGTGCAAATGGCGTAAAGCCTCGGTGCCGTTGATGTACTTGGACGCGCCCGTCGGGGTCGCGATGCGCCCATCAAGAGATTGACCTAACTGGCCGATTACAAATGGTTCTGGCCCTTGGTGATGGGCCAAACGGCTAAGCGCGGTGGCAGGGTCGTATTCCAGCGCGCGCGCCGTCGCCGCAGAGGGGGTCGCCTGTACGAACAAGTGGGATCTCCTTCAGCCGACGCTCAGAATGACCGCCTGGATTGACATGTCCAGTGTCATTCTGCCGGGACAGCTTTGGCTGACGATGGGCGCGGGGTTGCCGCCGCCGGATCGGGCTTTTGCCGCCAAGGCTGGCGCTTGAACCAACTGACGGTGTAGGCGGTAGCGATAAGGACGCCAAAGCCGATCAGATTTACAAAACCGACCACCCAGACGTCACGCGGCGCCAAATAGGTGAAGCCCTGCGCTTCGATCCAGACGCCCATGGAATCCATCCACCAGCCGTTGAAGCGCGACAGCGCGATCGAGACCAGAAAGACGGCCAGGCTTTGTGTGCCAACCTTCCGGATCACTGGCACACACGCCAGGAACGCGTCCTGCACCAGCCAGTGGCGTGCCCAATCGCCAATAGAGTGCCAGATCAGCGTGATCATCGCCGCCAAATGGATTAGGTGGAAAAGACCATGGTACCGGCCATCCACCACGAGATGCTCAAAGAAGAAGGCGTCGAGCGCCGGGAACACGGCCTTTATCTCCCAAAGGTAGGTCCAGGGTACCGTCGCCAACGCTACCAATGCCGCTGCAGTTGCAACCAGCCGCCTGGTGGTCAGCTTGCGCTGAACAACGCCCCACCCCGTCGACAACCGGATGCCACCCGGACCTACCGCCGCCCAAGCGAGATAGGCCAGTGCGAGGAAATGCAGGAAGCGCCAACCGCCGATCCAGGTCTTCCAACGGAAGGGCTCGATCACGCCACGTGCATCCCAAAGGAAGCCACCACCCCACGCTTCGGGCAGGAAGCCCGTGAGGTACTGGTACGTCTTATGCCAGGCGAACGGCACCGTCAGGATGACCACGGCAATCGCCAACACGATCAGCCACCGCCGCACGGGCGGCGCCGGGATCCAGCCCATAGCGAAGGCAAAGCCCGTAAAGAACACCAATTGCCAGGCAAAGGGGTTGAAGAACCAGGTCGCGCGTTCCTCCCAGGGTACGCCAGGCAGGTTCATCCAAGAAAAGAGGTCGCCCAGCCAGATCGCAAAAAGCTGTAGCGCTGTCTTGCTGGCCGCCAGTTCCTCGGGCGTAACATCGGCCATCGAGACGCGCGCATAGCCTGCCAGATTGGCAAGCAACCAGACAGTCGGCAGCACGATAAAGACCGCTTCCCGACCGCCTATGCGGTAGATGCCCATGACCAGCGGCACCATTGCCAGGATCACCAGATACATCGGCAGGATGTCAAACAGACCCGGCACGTAGGTCAGGGTGAAGAGACCCAGCAAAGTCTCAGCCGGACGGCCCGGCGTATCCGAGAAGAACCCTCCGATGGGGAACCATCGCGTGTAGTCTTTGTCGATGGGGCCGAGACCTGTGCTTTGCAGGGCGACCAGCATTCCGGCAGTGAACAAAACGATGCCGATGTGCGCCCAGTACACTTGCCAGACGCGGAAGATGATCCGCGCCGCCCCCAAATGCCAACCGCGTTTGACGAAGACGGTGCCGAAGGCGATCCCAGACGCCATCCCAGAGCAGAAAACGAAAATCTCGGTTGCGTCGGAAAACCCGAACCGCGCCGGGATCCACAATGTCCACGGATTGCCTGGCGTGTGGGCCAGAAGGATGATGAACATGGCGATGCCGCGGAAGAAGTCGAGCCGCAGATCGCGGGCACGTTTGGCCGGTGCGCTGAGGGGCGTGGGCTGGCTCATGGTGCAGGACTTAGCCCTGTTTCTGCGAGTTTCCCGCCAATGCCGTCCCCGGAATGATCGCGCACCATGCTCTCCCCTCATGCCCGGAAACCCGGCGCTTGGTTCATGAGACGGGTACATGCCCGCTTTCCGGCGCTGCTGCGATATGCCTTCACTGGTTTGTGACCGATTGGACCGCGGCATCTCACGGATTTGCGATGGAGAATTTGAACGTGAGCCGCTAACAGCACTCACCCGGGGGTTGATCAATGTCGCAGATGCAGCGTCCAGTCCTGATAGTCGCTTTGGCCGGTCTAACTGCTGTTGCCATAGCTGGCTTTGGCGCGCGCGGTGGCCTAAGCGGCCAAGGTGTCCAATACTTCATTGGAGCGCTGATCGGCGGGCTTGCAGGCTTTGGGTTGTATCACGCGGCTTTTGGTTTCACGGCAGCGTGGCGACGCATGTCGCGGGAACGCCGCGGGGCCGGGCTGCGGGCGCAGGTGGGCCTTTTGGCGATGAAATGCGCTGTCACCTACCTGTTGATCGGATTTGAGGATCTTACAGGCTGGAACATGCACCCGGTCGTGCTCCCAATGGGCTTGTCGACGGCACTGGGTGCGCTGATCTTTGGTATCGGAATGCAGTTGGGAGGCGGCTGCGCCTCCGGCACGTTGTTTACAATGGGCGGCGGGTCGACCCGCATGATTGTGGTATTGGCCTTCTTCATCGCGGGATCGGTTTGGGCCACTGCGCATCTTCCCGCGTTCTGGCAGAAACTGCCGGAAATGACAGGCATCCCCGATATGCCCGGCATTTCGCTGATCGGACTGTTCGGGCCTTTGGGTGCGATCTTGGCGCTGATGGCCTTTTGTGCGACCATCTGGTGGCTGAGCAGGACAATCGAATTGCGCACCCATGGCGCGTTAGAAGCGCCGAGGTCCACCGGAAGTCTGCTTTCGGGGCCGTGGTCGCTCTGGGCTGGGGCGGCAGTTCTGGCCGTTGTTGGCATTCTTTGCTTTCTGGTCTTTGCGCGACCTTGGGGTGTCACAGCTGGCTTCGCGCTTTGGGGCGCGCAGATCTTGGACGCAGTCGGGGTCGACATTCGCAGTTGGGACTATTGGGCTGTGAGCTGGCGCACGGCGCAGATCGAGGACGGGCCATTTGCCAACCGCACCTCGCTGATGAATTTTGGCATCGTCTTTGGTGCCATGGCCGCTGCCGCCTTGGCCGGACGGTTCAACCCCACCTGGCGCCTGGGCACGCGCGATCTGATGACAGCAGCGATAGGCGGGTTTCTAATGGGGTATGGCGCGCGTCTTTCTTACGGCTGCAACATCGGAGCCTATCTCGGTGGTATCGCTTCCGGCTCGTTACACGGCTGGTGGTGGCTGATCTGGGGCTTTGCTGGATCGCTGCTCGGGACACGACTGCGCGGCGTGCTGGCCATGGACCCCCCAATTTCACCGCGGGGCGCCCCCGCATAATCCCGAAGGAGATGAAGATGCGTATTCTGATGGCCGTATTGGTCGCGTTGACTGTGGGGTCGGTGGCTCAGGCCGGCGACACAATACCCGAGCGTGATGGTTGGGTCGTGATACCCACATCCATGACCTACGCAGAGCTAACGGCGCGTATGCCCGACGCAATTAAGTCTCAGAAGATGGGCAAAGTCACCGAGGCTGGGCCGACAGAGGTGGCTGCAAACCGCGGCGTGACGATCCCCGGCAGCCGGATCTACGGCGTCTTCAACAATAAGATCGCAGTGGATGTCATCCGACTGTCGATTTCTGCCATGATCGAGGCACCGGTGCGAATGTATGTGACGGAAAATCCGAACGGCACTGCGACACTGTCATATAAGACCCCAACCGCTGTTTTCAGCCCGTACTTCGAAGAAGCCGGGGAAGAGTTACGCACGATTGCCGCGGGCATGGATGAGACCTTCGCGAACATCGCAGCAGAGGCAGTGAAGCCCTAACAGACAGACTGCGCTTGCGGGGCCAGGTAAGCCGAGCGGCCCGACCCAGCCCCGAAGCCAGAAAGTCACAAGCCATCAGCGGCCTGCGCGGCGCCGTGGCCTAGGCGTCTTCCGCAAGCAAGTTTGACAGGCTGTCGCGCGCGTAGGCAGTCATAGCCTCTACATCTCGAAAAAGGGCCTTCGCGGTAGAAACCACGCCCTCTTTCAAATCATTCGCATCGCGCCCAGACACCCATTTCTGCACCCATTCAGCGAGATCTTCAGGATGGGCGCAGGTAGGCATCTGCCAACGATCTTCAAAAAGCGCGCCCACGGCATCGGTGGTCAGGATCGGGCAGCCCTGGGCGATCAAGCTGGTGAAGTCGAAAGACGCCGGCATCGCCGGCATCGCCGGCACGACACCCAACCCCAAGACACGATTTGATACGGGTCTGGGGTATCTGGACGGTTCGGCTCGCACACGACGCAGCAAAGGTGGTACGTACGGGTCGACGTCCTTGCCGCTCAACATCAGCCCGCCAGCCAGTCGTTCGCCTTTAGACGCAATGTTTGGCAGAAGCGCCGTCCATCCAGATGCGAGCTCGTAATCCAGTGGCCCGGGCCACCCAACCATGGTGCCAGTCCCTGGCCGTGATGCGTAAGCCATACAGGGCATCGGCAACCGCACGGACGGCAGATTGTCGAACCGCGCATTTCCGCGGACCCGCTCCAACGCCGCAAAGACGAAATCTGCTTTTGGCGGCTCATCACTCGTACCAGCGAAATCGCATGCGTCGTAGACGCGGAGCGCGCTTTGCAGACCGTCCCAGTCCGTGTCCACCTCATCAAAATGGACAAGCCCGTATCGCTCTCCACCGGAAAGCATTGCGACGCCTTCATCTATTCGGGCGGCCGGCCCGCCCCCCTCAACCTGCTGGCGATCAGCATTCACTCGGGCAAAGCGTGAAACGTGTGCGGGCAGTCGAACCGGCCGCCGACTGGGCGGCGGGGGCGCAAAACTGACGAGGTCGGTCTCCAGGCCAAGACTTGAATATAGACTGGCGCACTGTTCGATACGTGCAAATCGCGCCGGTGAGGGCCAGCTGAGATCAGCCTCCGTCAGGATCAACGCCCTGGTCAACGCCCTGATTGCTCCTCGTAGGCCGACAGTGGATTTCGATACTTATCCAGCGGATCGACAACCTCGTCCGGAACAGGTTCACAGATGTTCGGCAGGTGGATTTCAAGCGCGGCCAAGGTCAATCGACTGGCTTGCAGGTCCAAATCCAGCCAACGCATGGGGGCTTGAATTTGAATGTCCAAACGCCCGCCCGTTGGCCCTTCGTGCCATACTGGATGTATGTCCATCGTGGGAGATACGGACAGAACCTGCGGTTCACGAAAGGGCATTACCCCTTCAAACACCAGCGTTGCGGACACGCTGTCGATCCCAAAGGTGGGCAAACGCAAGCGACAGATCTTGCTGCGACCCAATAATAATTGACCGGCAAGCGCAAGCGCCGATGTCTCGGAGGGCGTTAAGCCGCGCACCCATGTCAAAGGCGCTAGACGCAAGGTTCCGTAGCCGTTCCTTTGATTGCGGACCTCGACACCTGGCAATCCGCTCCAAGCATGCCGAACGATATCCGCAGGCCAAACACTCCTTTGTTCAAGCCTTGCGACGGTCTCTGAAAGCTGAACCAACAGATCAGGCTTGTCTGCTGCGGCCCAAAGGCCTTTGCAGCCCTTTACTGTCGTCGCGCTTCCGCGTGGTCGCCAATTGGAGATGATCACGTTTGGCCGCAAACGATAGCAGTCGCGCCGATCGCGGACCTTCCCCTTTTCAACGAGGACCAAGGGCTCTCTGGCGGCGATCGGATGTTCATCTAGCTTCGGCGAAGGAATGCAGATCGCCCCACCACCGGTTAGGGGCAAAACACGTCGTAAGCTGTTGAGTTCAAAAAAAGCGACATCTGGACGAACGGCCATAAGTGGAAGATCAGCCAAGTCTTCGGCAATCACAGAGCCGCCACAAGACAGCGCATTGGCAACCACGAGATGGCTCAGAAGATCCAAGTCTACTGGCCGTCACGGCCGCGGGGTGGATTTGCTCTTG
The DNA here is from genome assembly GCA_039026375.1 of Pseudomonadota bacterium. GTDB lineage: Bacteria > Pseudomonadota > Alphaproteobacteria > Rhodobacterales > Rhodobacteraceae > Thermohalobaculum. The sequence goes on along the minus strand of JBCCML010000005.1, from coordinate 1,457 downwards.
CAGCAAGCTCCCGCAAGACCGCAGAGACGCTCTCTTCAATGATCAAGGGGCGTTCTGCGGCGCGCAGCTTTCGATCGGATGCCTCTGACATGAACGCTCGTTTTAGCGCCTGCAACTCGGCGGTCAGTGCATGCAATTCCACCATGATGTCGCCATCCAGTTGCTCGCCGGCGCACAGGCAGAAGCGCCCCAGAATGCCGCCGTCTGATTGCTGACGAAAGACTATTGTTCGAACACCGTCCTGCAGCGCTTCTGGCGGAATCGGGGCGGCAAAGGCGCCAGCGCCCGGTTCAACGAATTCGATAGTGGCCGTACCGACCTCATGCCCATCGATGACTAGATTTATCGGGATGTGCTCGGACCGTGGCTTAGGCCAGTCAATGCGCCCGTGCAGAACACCTCGTTTCAGTTCAACACGTAGGCTCCCATCCGGCTGAAGGTCGCTCTCTGCTGGTTCAGAAGCTTGGCGCACCACGATCCTTTACCTCGAATAAAACACCTGAAAGATCGATCTCACAAAACTCGGGATCAGAAAGAATGATATCCAGCCACGTCGACTTAACATCGCTATCTGTTCCGCGCAGGCTGCCCAGATCAAAGCTCACGTTCCGACGTTCGCGACCGACAACGATTGTTTCGTGCAGCACTTCGACAGCCTGAGCATTCTGGACGTTCAAGCGAAGGAATGTCGTCAAAGGCCGTGTTGCCTCTATTTCCAAACCAATCTGTAGGAGACAGCCCGGTCGGAATGCCCGACGCACGGCACTGGGGACCATGACAGCAAGCGACATGTAACTGCCGGCAAACTGGTACAGGGTCAGACGTACTGAACCCGGCGCCAAGACAGAGGTGGCGAACTCAGCATGCGGCGCATCATGGTAGCAGGAAAGCCCTGGCAAGAGTTCTACGCCGGACGATGGGTTGTCATATCGAAGGGGCAGCTCCACAGGAGTCAAACGCAAAGCGTTCCGCTCCTCAGATCTGTTCCCAATGTCGGCTTTAGCCAACAACCGCGCGGTCAATCTGTCCTCCATGCGGATGATCGGCACCCTAATGGCCCATTTTGGCGTTCAAAGACAAGATTCAATCTGAGGTGGAGAAGCAGCCACAGCGGACGCGTCGGGGAAAGCCCACTCAAAAACGGTCTAGACACGGGATCATGCATCGCCTAGTTACGCGGGCCGTGAATGTGCCCAGGTAGCTCAGTTGGTAGAGCAGCGGATTGAAAATCCGCGTGTCGGCAGTTCGATTCTGTCCCTGGGCACCACTCTTATCTCAATGAAAACAAAAGCTTAAGCTGATTTCTCCGTTGGATGATTTGGCTTGAGAATCGCTGTGGGTGCAGATTTGGGTACTTGCTGACGAATTTCGCTGTCAGTTCGAATTTCCGTGCTTTCTCAGAGGGTTATACCAGTCATGCCTTCCCGTCCGCTCGATCGCAGCGATCCACGCCATGT